>JARVJS010000006.1 GCA_029776125.1 Nitrososphaeria archaeon | reverse complement strand
GGGCATGGCCTTGCCGAGGATGCGCACTCCTCTCATGACTATCAAATTTAACTATAAGTTTATGACTATACAAAATTGATAGACGAAAGGGTATATTTAAGATAATGTAAATTATCTTAAGAAATTTAAGATAATTTTATGGAAAAAAAGGGATTTAGTTCCTCTGGGGCAAAGAAAGTGAAAAAAAGGGGGATATTAAGGTATAGGTCAAAGCTAAAAAGTGTCTCTAAAGCGATTTTACGCAATGGTGTAGTCTGAACAAAAAGTTCACTTTGGTATCAGAAACTAATCATAGATTTCATAGAAATATCTGTTATCACATTTCAGTTGATTGGGTGAAATTTTTTATTGACAAATATCTCAAATTTGAGATAAAATATAATAAATGAAAAAATTTGAAAAGGTTTTAAGGGAACAATTTAAAGATGAGAAAATAAAAGAAGAATTCTACAGGGGGCTTGAAAAAACAAGAATTGCAACTGAAATTGCTTATTACAGAGAAAAAAGAGGTCTAACTCAGAAGGAACTTGCAAAATTACTTGGGACATCTCAGTCCACAGTATCAAGGCTTGAAAATCCTTTTTATGATAATTATTCCTTAAGGACCTTAAGAAAGGTTGCAAAAATCTTAAATTTAGAACTTATTGTCTCATTAAAAGACAATGACATGCACGTTCAAGATCAAATTGTTCTTAAAAGCGAACTTTATAGAAAAAACAGTTAGACAAACAAAAATGCAAGATTAAAAAAATTAAGGAAAAACAAAATTTGTGATAGACACAGTGCCTGAATTTTGTGCAAATATAAATAAGGAAGAATATCGTTCTCTTGGTTTTGTTTCAACGCCTTATGAAATTGTGGATTTTATAATTCACTTAGCCGGACCATGTAAAGATTCTTGTAGTGTTTTAGATCCTGCCTGTGGTGATGCAAGATTTCTTAAACAATTTGCTCTTGCTTATGGTAAAAATCATCGTTTTGTTGGTATAGATATTAATTTACAAGCGTTGAATTGCATAAAATTTGATAGAAATATAAAAATTAACCTAATTAATACTGATTTTTTATTATGGGACACTTCTGAACGCTTTGATATAATTATTGGCAATCCCCCTTATGGTATTATTGGAGATGCTTCACATTATCCTATTTATACTTTAAAAAATTTTAAAAAAGAATATAAGAAACGCTTTGTTACCTGGAGCGGTAAATATAATGTTTATGGTGCCTTTATAGAAAAGGCTATAAATTTACTTAAACAAAATGGTAGGTTAGTATTTATAGTGCCAACGACGTGGCTAATTTTAGATGATTTTAAATATTTACGCAAGTTTCTTGCCAAGCATGGACTTATTGAAGTATTTTATGTCGGCAAAGTTTTTCCAAAAATTAACGTTTCTGCGGTAGTGCTTAAATTTACAAAAGGACAAAAAGGACTTAAATTATATAATTTAGCAAATAACAATTGTTTTCCAGTAGAAGTAAAATTGAACCATTTGTTGCCTTCATGCTCAATTAGTAAGTCTGAATATGAAGGAGAATTAATACGCTTTGATTCTCCTGAATGGATAATATTTGAAAGATCTGGTATTCCACTTGGTTCATTGTTCAATATTCATTTTGCTGCACGAAGTCCCGAATATCGTAAAAGCGGTCTATTGAGTAATGTTCCGCAAAAAGGTTATGTTCCTGTTCTAACTGGACGTAACTTAAAAGCAGGAAAAATTGATTATGATAACTGTTTTAGTGGGTGGTGGATTCCAAAGAAAAAAGTAGCCACATTAAGACATTTTTACTCATTTCCGCATTTAGTAGTAGGACATACAAAAGGAACTAAGTTAGTATGTGCAATTGATTGGAAGTGTTACCCATGGCGAGAAGAATATCATCTTGTTCCACATACAGACGTAAAAATAGATTTACAGAAATTAGAAATTTATTTAAATAGCGAACAAATACAAGAATACTTGCAAAATGTATATCAAGATTTTACACCACATTTAACTAGAACAATGTTACAATTAGTACCTGTTCCAAAACAAATAGTTAAGTTTGATTCTTACAATCTTTTTACTATAGGAGAAAAAAATGGAAAGCATTAAAAATATTCTTTCGGCTTTTGAAAATTTTTTAGAGAGCATTCCACTTGAACAGTATAGGGAAGAACTTCTTTCTGTTAAAACAGTAGAGCAAGATTTACCTAGATCTCTCAATCCAATACCGGCAATTTATGATGCTTACTGGACAGAGGTGATAAAAAATTTCCCAAGTTTTGAAAATTTTTTTGATAATTGGTGGGAAAGCAAACTTTCTTTTATAGATGAGTTTGTTCGCAAATACTTTTGGGGATGCTCATGGGAATTTATCCGTAAAGGATTCAAAGCAAGACTTTATCGTACTACAATTTCAGTGTTAACGCAATTTCATTTTTGTTATACATGGAAGTTATCATGTTTATCTGCATTAAATACTAATTCAGAATTAGACCTAAAAGGCATTGATGCTGAAGTAAATATACAAAACACTAAAATTGCTTTACAGATAAAAAAAGAAACTTATAGAAGTGAAGCCAACACTGGCGGAAGATTTGCAAATCGTCAACACGAATATGAAATAGTGATTGAAATCCCATATACTTTAACTAAACCAGATGAATGGCTAAAAATTATTCATAGAGCACGCAGTAAAATCCGCAAAAGTCAAGCAGAATTGTTTTATTTGTGTGCTTATAAATTTCAACGTTGGCTTAAAAACGATTTTGTAATATTCGATCCAGAATATCCAAAAACCGTTGAGGAATTTCTTAAACATATTGTTAACAATAAAACTTCATCATTTAATTACTATACATGGGATATTTTGCTTGAAAAAATTAAAGATAAATAGTAAAAACTATAATATAGAACTTTTTCAGGTTAATCCTTCTGAATATAATTTATGTGAACTTGAAAAATTTCTTTCAACATTATCTGTTAATCCAAATTTTAAAAATTATAAAGGCTTTGAGGTAGATTTAAAAGGTGAACTTAATCCGACTGAACTTTTAGAAATTCTTTTCTGGAATGAAAAGAAATGGATAGATTTCCCGGAATTTGCTTCTCTTTATTTGGAAAAATATAAAAATAAACTTTATCTGGAATTTTCCCCTATTATAAAATCTTTAGGAAAAGATTTTCACAAACATCTGCAAGCCAGACTTTATCGTACACAATTCGGTTTTTTAACCGAATATCATGCAGTTATACTTTTAGCAACTGTTTTTGTTCCACAAGGATATTTGATATTCCGTAGCTCTACTTTAGACAGATTAGGAGTTGATTGTATAATATTTGATCCAACATTTAAAGAAAAATACAATATTCATATATTTATTGAATCAAAAAGAGCCAAGTTTTATCGTGAAAAAAAACGTAATATGAAACATTCAAATAAACTCTCAGGAATACATATTGATTTTCCGTATACCTTAAAACAAGGATTTAAGCACTCTTTAAAATTTTTGCCTAATAATTTTGGTGTATATACAAATGAATATGTACAGTATCTTTTAGATTTAATAAAAGACAAAAACTTTCAAAATAATACCAATATTTAAATCTGAATGCTAGTGTTTTAAACTTTAGAAAGAGACATAAAAACTACTTATATAGGTATAGGTCAAAGCTAAAAAGTGTCTCTAAAGCGATTCTACGCAATGGTGGTTATGTTGATTTTTCCTCTATGACAATCATTTCGCCTACCAAATTTTACCACTTGACACCTGTGGGATACAGTGGTATTCTGATAGTGTAGTAGTTTGGTTCAACCCCTTTCTCTGAGGTTACTTAAGCCTCAGACCCTACCAAAAAGGTTCTATCCTAAGAAAAGATAATTCAATAGAATTTTATAAAATCCGCCTCTGGCGGATTAATTTTATTGTTTGTAAGGAGGATTATATGGTTTCTAATCTTGAAAAACTCTATGAGGCAAAGGAAGTTTTAGAGGAACTTTCTTTTTGGAGTGAAAAAATGTTTGATTTAGGACTTTGTGATTATCAGAGAGGGCTAACAAAAAAGGAGGAACAAAGAAAAACAGAGCATGAGAAGGCAATCAAGAAACTTGTAGACAAATTATCAATTCTATTATATGGTGAGCCAGGGTTAATATCTTTTGAGTATCCTGATGAGCCTACAACTCCTTATTTGAGAATTTGTGATAAGAAATATGGAATAACAAAACCAATTTAATTTTTTACTTATGAATCCGCCCTTGGCGGATAAATAATTTTTATTTTAAGAGGGAACTATATGGTTGAATTAAGGGAAAAAATATTAAATTTAGTTTCTTTATTTAGAAAAACAAGAGACAAAGAAGTTGCTAATCAAATTGTTGAATTGTATTCTTCTTTAAAGGACAAAAAAAATGTATTAGGCAAAGAAATATATGCAGTAGCAGGGGTTGTTTTTAGAATAAAAAATAACCTCTACAGCGAAAAGAAAGCTATAAATAAGCCTGAAAATAACAGAAAAAAGAATGAAGTAGAGCTTAGTACTTTATTTGAAAACAACTACTTACAGATAAGAAACAATTTTTATAAATTCTATGAACAATATAGAGCAGAAAGAACTCCTGAAAATATTGAAAAAGTATGTCAATATTATGATTCTATTCCAAATGGAGTGAAAAAATATATATTTACCGATGATTATGAAAGAATAAAAAACAGAATCGCAAAATTAAAAAAATTAAAAGCGTCTAATCCTCTTTGTAAAGAAAACCATAAGAAACAAAAAATTACTTCTAAAATGCTTAAAGCTTCTACCCCTGGGAAAACAAACACAGTAATCAATCTCTCCTACCGACTTGAAAAATTTGAAATAAGAAAATACTTACTTGAGCTTGCCAAGTCTTACTCTCCAATTTCTGCTTTTACCTTACCCGGTACAGAATGGATATTTGAGAGAGACTTACTTTTACAAAACAATTGTAAAAGTATAGTAGGAATTGAAGTTGACCCTGTGGTGTATGAATTTAGCAAACACAATATGCCACCTGTTAAAAATATTGATTTCTACAATATAAGCGATAAAGAGTTTTTTGCTCAGGAAAAGCATTCCTTTTTGTTTGATTTACTTTGGTTGGACTATATGGGACAATTTAATTTTCAGAGACTTCAAGTATTTGAAAATGCAATTAAAAATGGTTTCCTCAAAGATGAATGCCTTGTTGCTTTAACCTTTATGGGCGGTAGAGAAACCTCTGATGTCCTTGAGGTGTATCAGCAGACTTGCCCAAAGGAAAAAAACATGCACGAGGCAAGAAAAACTGTAATACCTAATAAGTATAAAGAAATAGCAGAAAAATATGGATACGAAGTAGAAGTACTTAAAGCACAGGTCTATAAAGAGGAAATGGGAGCTTGCAAAGCAGTCCCAATGGTCTTTATAGCCTTGCAGTTAAGAAAGAGGAAATGATTTTTCTCAAAGCCCGCTAAAGTGTCTCTCCTTAAGAGAGCCCTAAGCGGGCTTTTTTATTGGCTTTATACATGGTGGAAAAATTTTCCACTAAGGGAATTGTTGAACAAAATAGTTTGAATACTGTTTAATGTTTTCTTTAAAAAATACAGGTATTTTGTATTTATTTGATTGTTTGATTATTTTATCAATCCATTCTGTTTTAGGCACAAAAGGATTTTTACCTGTTTGAGCTCCTATAATTATCCAATCTATTCCTTTTAGGTCAAAAGTAATAGATCCAAGTAGAGGTTCAATGCTTAAGTATTTTATTTTTGCCTTTGCTTGTTTGATAATATTTGATCGTTTGACATCTATGTCTGAGTTTACCGACGTTCCTACCCATGCATTATCGGGAAATTCATACTTAATAAGCCTTTCAGGATTCTTTGTAAGAAACTGAAAAGTATGCCAGCTACAATGTTTTACCACATTTAAAATTTGTTCAATCCATTCCTCTGGAACCCAATTTCCAAACATATCTCCTGTATCTACAACGAATATTTTCGCAGGTTTTTTTATTTTCAGAGGTTCATCAAGCCTGTGAGGATAAAAAGTTGGATCATAGCCATAAGGATAAATTTCTCCTTTCTCTGCTACATGACACTGTCCTGTTTGTCTGCTTTTCCAATTTTTTTCAAAATGAAAAGTTCCATTTTGTTTATATTTAGCACCAAATCTGTTTAATGGAGAAGATAGTTTTGTGGTGTTATAACAGTAAGTGTTTTTGCAGGGATGGAAACAGCCTGTTATAGGGTTCCATGTATAATCACACCATTCAATTAAAGTTTTATTCATCCTACATATAGGGTACCTATATTAATCAAAATTTGTCTAACAAAAATTTTTAATATTTCAAATTGCATTAATTATATAAGGAGCGTATGGCTCTTTATATAACAATTAAGGAGGTTTTTATGGGAGAAGTTAAAGCAACAGGCACAGTGAGGTTTTTCGGGAAGGATTCTCGCACAGGAGAACTTGTTATTTTCTACTCACAAGAAGGAGCTATTCCAATGGATTTTCCTTCTGAACTTGAAAAGGAGTTTCCCTATTGGGAGATATTTTGGGATGTTATCAATAACTGTGTTTCTGACCAACGCAGAAGACAACTTCAAAATCTACCTGAAGACTATTATAGGCATTTTGCGGAAGATGTTAATTTCACTACCTATTGGGATTTTCATCCTAACTATGAAACAGATAACAAACAACAGAAATTAATGGACTTCCTAACAGGCAAAACCGATATTTTTGGGAATATCTTGCTTTATAAGAACGAAAACTATCTTAACAGTGAGCGTTTTTATTCGCAAACAGAACAACTTTCTTTAATTCCATCGTTAACACCAATCGAAAAGAAGTTGATAACTGAAAAAGTGGAACAGTATTATGGCAAGAGCCTTCCTCAAGTAGAGACTAAAGGCAATATATATTTCTCTCTGCAGGATTGCTTATTTAGAAAAATTGGTGATAAAAAACAGGTAGTTGTGAAAACTTTATATGCTTTTATTGAGAAAATAAAAATCACCTACCAAAGAAACAGACTCCTGCAATTTCTCTATCATCTGAAGTCTCAGTTCAATGGCAAATATCCTTATAAGCCTGATCTTGTGATAGCATGCTCCGATGTTTTTCGGCAGGTGAATGGCTTTGCTTCATCTGATTTTTTAGTGTTTGTTGTTCCTGATGATTGGGATTTCTTTGTTGATTTTCAAATTAAGCTTAAACAGATATTGGTAGAGATTTTGGCAACAAGAAGGAAGGCAGCACAGCAGAAAACTCCATCAAAAACTTTATTTACATAATTAACTCCAACATCAAAGCCCGCAAGGAAGTCTCTCCTCAAGAGAGCCCTTAGCGGGCTTTTTTATTGGCTTTATACATGGTGGAAAAATTTTCCACCAAACAAGATGACTATCAAAATTTACCACTTGACACCTGTGGGATATAGTGGTAATCTGATAGTGTAATAGTTTGTTTCCAATCCCTTTCTCTGAGGTTATGTAACCTCAGATCCCGCCAAAAAGGTCATATCCTTAAAAACAAGTAATTTAATATTTCTATAAAATCCGCCCTTGGCGGATTAATTATTTATTAAAAGGAGGTTATATGAAAAATCAAACTATATCAAGAGAAAAATTTTTATGGAGATTTGGATTTAATGATTTTGAGGAAGCTGAGTTTATTTATGACATTGGAGCATTTGTGGCAGATATTATTGGATTTAAACATGGATATAATATTGTCTTAAACAATGTGAATTTAAAAAGAGATGGAAACTTAATTTACATTGAAACTCCCAAATGGAAAACTAATTATTTCAACACGCTTGGAGTAATAAAAATTAAAAACGGGAGAGAAACAGATATAACAAAGAAAGATTTTGAGGATTTAAAATTTGCAGTTTTTGATGAATTAAAAGTTTTATTAATGTAGTGAAATTCGTCTTTGACGAATTAATTTATTTAAAAAGGAGAATTATATGAAAAAGGAAAAAATATTTAAATTTTCTGCTAAAGAATTAGGTACTAACAAATGTGGAAATTGTGCTAAAGAGACGGATTATCTTTATTGGATGGGGGAAAGTTACGAAAAAGCAAAAGAACATTTAGACCTTATCTTAAATCATGGGGATGCCAATCCTCTTTGTGCAGAATGTCTAATAGAACTTTTTATCAAAGGTGAACATTTTTCTTTGATAAGGAACTATTTAGAACAAGATTATCAGCATATTGTATTTTTTGATGAAGATAGTAATTTCACTCAAAAAATCATTCGTATTCCAATAGAGATTAATCCAGAGGAGATTGAAAGTAAGTGGTATGAATACAAAGTAGAAAACGACAGTCGGGATTTGGACAATTTCATCAATATTCTATCAAGTAAAATTCCATTAGAGGTCATTCCATTACAAGAACAAATTGAGAAAAATGCCTATGGAATTAAAATGTAATTTTAATTAAAAAAAGGAGGGAAAATTATGGTAAAAATATTTTATGACAAAGAAAACATAATTAAAACCTATCCCTTTGAAGTTACGCATCAAGGCAAAACTTATGAAGGCATACTTGAAATATCTTACCTTGATGTCAATGGAACTTTTGAAGAGGATGCAGAAATTACTTTTCTTGAGGATATAGACCCTGTTACTGAAGCAGAAATCTTTAAGAAAGTGTTAAATTGCTTTTTAGAAGAATCACAAAAATTAACAAATTAAGGAGGTGCACATGATAAAAGCAAGATTACCAATGGATGCGGTTCTTTTCCTACGCAAAGCCCATAGGGTAGCAGAGGATAAAAGGAAAAGAAGCAGTAAGAATGAGTGTAAGAATTTTAAGAATAAGAAAAACAAAATATTAAAGGAGGTGTATCTATGAAAATAAGAGTATTTGAGGATGAGGTATCATACGAAAGAACTATCCCTTTTGAAATTGAATGGAAAGGTAAAACCTATGAAGGGGTAGTTATAGAAACAAAAAATATAGTTGGTGGATTAGAGCTTGAGCCTGAATACGAAGTAATTTGGGATGACGAAGATCCAGGTGTTGATAGAACAGAAGTTGTAGAGATGGTTTTAGCGGAATTAAATGGAACTGAATAATTTATCTCATAGCCCGCAAGGAGTCTCCTCAAGAGAGCCCTTAGCGGGCTTTTTTATTTGGTTAAACTTTTGATTGTCAATTTTCGCCTATCAAATTTTGCTACTTGACAACCTGTAAAGTATAGGTTAGTATAAATTATATTTTTTAGCCCGCAAAGGGCTATTATAGATTGGCTAACAAGCCAATCTATAAAAATTCTCTCAGGGGCACCTGAGAGATAAAAAAATCCAGAAATAAGCTTTTTTTATTCTCTCCTAATTCCATCTTGGATGGGTTGGGGGAGAGTCAGTATTTCGGTTTGTTAGGTGGAGAATAATTTAATCTCCACCTAACAAATTTGCTTTAGCCCGCCGACGGGGAGGGTTGGTTCCCTCACCAACCGCCCGTGCATTCGGCGGGCTTTTTTATTGGGGAAAACCCACTAAGGCGTTTCTCATTAAGAGAACCCTTAGTGGGTTTTTTGTTTGTCTCTGTCTTTTATTAATTTTCCTGTTTAGATGATACAGGAAGGACTGTTACGATATTTTTCTCTTTGTCATGGAAAAATTTTACTTTATTTCTTATTGCAAGAGAGGCAAGTTCAACTTTGTAGTTGTCAATGTTATTCATAAGGTTGTTTTGCTCAATAAAGGCTTTTAATTCCTCTGTTGTTTTAGGTAGGACGCTCAGTATCTTTTCCTCTATTTCATCGGGTAAACTGTAGTTTCTTGCCCTACGAATATAGTTTGGTGATACATGTATTAACCTTCTTATTAATCCTTCTTTCTTTGAGATTATGTCTGCAATACGAACAGAATATCCTATCTGAGTGAGAGAGTGTATTTGAGAGGGAATATTATTTTTGTCAATGAAAAATCCAACCTTTTCAGGGGAAACAAACGAGGCAATAGTTTGAATTAAACCAAAGTCTCCTGTTGCAACTAATACTTTTCCTATACCAAGATTTATTTTCCGCATGGCAAATTTAGTAACTTCAATGTCAGTCTCAGAGGTAGCAAAATAGACAAGCACAGAAAACTTCTTAAATATGTTTGCAATGGTTTCAATCTTTTCAATGATTTCTTTTCTGTGAATGTTTACTATTGCAATTATATCTGCATTTGCATTGTTGGTTATGACAAAAACTTTTTCAAATAAATTTGTAAGATCTCTGTCCATAAAATTTGCTACATCTACAATTGCTGCAATGTAGGACTCTTTAACCTGCTCTTGTATCTCTTCTTGATCCTCTTCTTCCTGAATTTCTTGAGTTGCAAGCATTTGTGTTTTTTCGTTTTTTTGCTGTTCATTAACTAGTAATGTTTTAATTTTTTCAATTAATTCCATAATTTAATCTCCTTTCTTAATATTTTCCATTTGCAATCAGTTGCAAGTAGTTTGTGTTTCCTTGGAACACATAAACAAAAACATATAATTTTGTTTTATAATTTAGCAGTTCTACAGGCAAAATTTCTCTTTTAAATAAATTATAATCAACTCCTTCAATAATATCCAAAACATTTAATAATTCATCGCTTACGCAATAAACTTCTCCATAAACCTTTCCCTTTCCTTTCACTATTCCTGGATAATAACCTGTATCATATATGTCATATCCTTCAAGTTCTGCGTAATCAATAAATTCTGCCTTTCCCTCTACAAGTATGTCGTGTCTACATTTTCCTTTTTTTAAGGTTCCATAAACAAATATGTAGTTTTTGTTTACCATAGCTATCACCTACTTTGTTCCTGTTGAACCAAATCCACCACTGCCTCTTACAGTCTCCTGAAGCTCTCCAACTTCAACAATTTCTGCTTTTACTACAGGCGATACAACTAACTGAGCAATACGCATACCTCTTTCAATAATAAAATCTTGGTAGCCTAAATTAATCAAAATTACTCCTATTTCACCTCTGTAGTCTGCATCTATTGTGCCTGGCGTGTTTAACACAGTTATTCCATGTTTTATCGCAAGTCCACTTCTTGGTCTTACCTGTGCTTCGTAACCAACAGGTAGTTCAATAGATATACCTGTAGGTATTAATAATCTCTGAAAAGGTTTCAGTTTAACAGGTTCTGTAACTGCTGCAATCAAATCCATTCCTGCAGAGTGTTCTGTTGCATATTGAGGAAGCGGTAAATCCTCTGCATGGGATAATTTTTTAATTAGAACTGTTACATTTTTCATATTTCCTCCTTTCTACATAATTTTAACAATTGTGACACAAGTTACTATTGTAAATGGAATTTTATTTATTGACTTTAGTTTTTGTAATGCCTTAATAGGAATATCCCAAGCACTGCTGTGTTGCCTAAAATCAACTTGTTTTTCTTTAGTTGGAAAATCCAAAGAGACATCTATGTCATGAAAATATAAAAGTTTTTCTTCAGATAATCGTAACACTGAAGAACCATTGGTTGTTAATGCAATAGGAACTTCAGAAAATTCAGAATGAATGAATTCTAACAATTCAATTGTATGGTCATTATAGATAAATTCGCCTGAACCAAAATTTATAGAATCTGCTATAAGACATAACTGTCGTGCAGTTGACAATAATAAATCTAATTGATATTTATACTTTTGTTTTTTTGAACTATTGTAACAATGGATACATTTAAAATTACAGTTTCCAAACCCCCATCCAATATGAAATTTTTTAGTTTTTTTCATATTTTATGCCCCTTTTTATATTTCAAATGTTTTTTACTCTCACAAGTGAACTACTCCTTCCGTAAGGAAGGAGTCTTCCCGGCAGGGGAGATAAATTGATATACCTTCTATCTTTAAATTCCTCTTTTTTACCTTCATTCCAATAATTGACAGGTCTAAGGTATCCAACAACACGAGAATAAATTTCACACTCTGCTCCACATTTTGGACAAATAGAATGTTCTCCTTTAATGTATCCATGTTCCTCGCATATACTGAAAGTTGGTGTTATGCTTATATATGGAAGTTTATACTTATAAAACACGCTCATAATAAAATTACCTAATTTCTCAGGATCAGGACTTTCACCCAAGAATATATGTTGCACTGTGCCACCTGTGTATTTGCACTGCAGTTCGTCCTGATGGTCAAGTATATAATGAATTGATTCAGTAAATCCTACAGGTAACCATGTGGAATTTGTATAATAAGGATGACCATTTCCTTGAGTAATTATATCAGGGAAATGTTGTTTATCTATCTTTGCAAATCTATATGATGTTCCCTCTGCAGGTGTGGCTTCAAGATTATAGAAGTTTCCTGTTTCTTCTTGATACTGAATGAGTTTTTCTCTCATAAAATCAAGTACTTTAAGTGCAAATTCTTTACCACCTTTTGTCCAGATACCTGGTTCACCAAGCCACTTTGCATTTGCAATAGATTCATTCATGCCAATAATACCAATTGTAGAGAAGTGATTACTCCAGTATTTACCTGTTTTTTCTTTGACGCTTCTTAAATAGAATTTTGCATAAGGATATAAGCCTGCTTCTGTAAATCTTTCAATAACTTTTCTCTTTATTTCAAGAGAGTTCTTTGCAAGGTTCATCATTGCTTCAAGTCTTTCAAAATAGTCTTTCTCTGAAGTGCTTAAGTAACCAATGCGTGGCAAATTAATAGTAACCACACCTATAGACCCAGTTAGGGCGTTTGCACCAAAAAGACCTCCACCTCTCCTTTGAAGTTCTTTTTTGTTTAAACGAAGCCTGCAACACATTGAGTAGGTATCTTCAGGTTTCATATCTGAATTAACGAAGTTTGCAAAGTAAAATGTTCCATACTTTGCAGTCAACTCAAGCATCTGTTTTACAACAGGTCTATGCCAATCAAATTCTTTAGTTATATTTATCGTAGGAATAGGAAAAGAAAACACTCTACCTGAAGCATCTCCTTCCATCATACATTCAAACAATGCTTGATTGAACATATCCATGTATTCTTGAAACTCCCCATAAGTCTTATCCTGTAGTATACCACCAATAATTACTGCTTGATCTTTCAGATGAGGTGGAACTGTTATATCAAGTGTTATGTTCGTAAATGGCACTTGTCCTGCAGTCCTTGTAGGAACATTTATGTTGAATAAGAATTCCTGCATACATTGTTTTACCTGTTTGTAGGTGAGATTGTCATAAGCAATAAAAGGTGCAAGAAGGGTGTCAAAGTTAGAGAATGCAGAAGCACCTGCAGTTTCATTCTGAAGTGTATAGAGAAAGTTTACTGCTTGCATGAGTGCAACTCTGAAGTGTTTTGGTGGATTGGACTCTACTCTGCCCTTTAGTCCTCTAAATCCAACTCTTAAAAGGTCCTGTAAATCCCACCCCACACAATACGGGCTAAGTAGCCCGAGGTCGTGAATGTGCATAGCACCGTTTTTGTATGCTTCTCTTATCTCAGGTGGATAGATTTTATTTAACCAGTAGGATTTACTTATCTCTGAGGATATGTAGTTGTTAAGTCCTTGCAGTGAAAAGTGAACATTAGCATTTTCATTAACACGCCAGTCCGCTTTACTAAGATAGGCATCTACCAATTCTATACCACTTTGTGTGGCAATTTCTCTCATCTTTGCGTGTTGATCTCTGTAGATTATGTATGCTTTAGCAGTTTTCTTATACTGACTACGAAGTAAAATTTCCTCTACTATGTCCTGAACTTCCTCTACATGTGGAATGTAAGTGCCATCACCATTTAAATCCTCAAGCACTGCAAGAACCCTACCTGCAAGTCTCTTTGCTACTTTTTCGTCAAACTCACCTGTTGCCTTGCCTGCTTTGGCAATGGCATTTACTATTTTTTGTGCGTCAAAAGAGACAAATCTCCCATCACGCTTAATAATTTGGGAAAACATGGATGAACCTCCACGAGAAAGTTTTGAAGGGTTAATTTTTATCCCTCCTATATATAGGGTACACGAATGTATCAAAATTGGATAAGGACTAATATTTTTTCCCTGTTTTCTTATAAACCTTTGTTTTCGGCTTATAGGGTTTCCCTGCTTTTTGATATTTGCTTGTATATGATTTTGTGAATTTTCCACTACTGTTATCTTTCTTTTCCCATACTGTATTCGCTTTTTTAGTTGTTTCAATAAAATTAACTACATACTGCTTAATTGAGTTTAAAAACACTCCTACATCCTTACTTTCTCCTTTTGCAATTTTCTCAAGTTCCTGCTCCCACACTGCTGTATATTCAGGAGAAGCAACTTTTTCACCCTTAAGCATCTCTATGAGAAAAATTCCCTTTTCTGTAGGAACAAACTGTTTCTCTTGCTTGTAAACATATTTTCTGTCCTGCAGTACCTTCAGTATTTGTGCCCTTGTCGCAGGTGTTCCTATGCCTGCGTTTTCTTTAAGTATCTTTTTAAGTTCAGGGTTTTGCACTACTTTGTGAGCATTAGCCATTATGTTAAGTAAGCTTGCATCTGTATATCTTGGCGGTGGTTGAGTCTGCTTTTGTACTGCTTCTGCTTTCTTTGTGTTTACAGTATCCTTCTCAAGAATGGTTGCAGGAAGTATAATGTCCTGAGTAAGCCCACCATATATCTCACGCCATCCTGCATCAACTAACTGCTTACCTTTTGTTTCAAATAAATAGCCTGCTACTTCTGTTATTACTGTTGTGTTTTTGTATTTGCAGTCAGGATAAAAAGCAGAGATAAATCTTTTGCAAATGAGTTCGTATATTTTCTTTTCGTCTTCAGTAAGTGCACTTTTAGGTGTCTGCTGAGGTATAAGTGCATGGTGATCTGTAAGTTTACTTAAATCAAATACTCTTTTATTACCTGCATTAATATTACACTTTTTTATATCAAAACTTATTACATTTGCTTGTGATAACAGAGTTACAATTTTCTTAACCTCTGCTACATAGCCTGGATCAAGATGCTGAGACTCTGTTCTTGGGTAAGATATTAAGTGTTTTTCATAAAGAGACTGTGCTATGTTGAGAGTTTTATCAGCTGAATAGCCAAACTTTTTGTTTGCTTCCTGTTGTAGTGTGGTAAGCGAGAAAAGAAGTGGTGGTTTTTCTGAGGATATTTTGCTTTGTATGCTCTTTATTACGCCTTTTTTGCCTGAAACTTCACCTGCTATTTTCTCTGCTTCCTCTTTCTTAAGTATTGCATATTTGGAATTTATACTTTCCTCTTGCTTTTCATCTCCTTCCTGTTCAACTTCATCAACTTCTACTTCCTCTTTTTTTACTCTGAAGTAAATACCTTTGTAAGAATCTTTACCTTTTTCAAATTCTGCAACTACGTTGTAAAATGTTTGTGGTTTGAATTCCTTAATTTCCTTTTCTCTGTTTACTATGAGCGATAAAACTGCAGTTTGAACCCTTCCCACGCTGAAAAGTTCTCCCCTATTTTTTATGGTTACTGCTCTTGTAGCATTTATCCCTACGAGCCAGTCTGCCCACTGCCTTGCTAAAGCAGACTGATAAAGTCGGTCAAATTCTTTCGCAGGCTTAAGGTTTCTTATCTCTCTTTGCACTACTTCTGGAGTAAGTGCCTCTGAAGTCCAAAAACGATAAAGAGGTTTTTTGTTTCCTGCAAGTAGCAGTATGAGTCTTGCAATCAATTCTCCTTCACGACCACAGTCTGTAGCGATCACTACACTTGATATATCTTGTTTGTGTATTAACTCTTTAATAATCTTAAATTGTTTTGCACTCTCTTTAATGATTTTGTATTCAAACCTTTCAGGAAAAATTGGAAGAGTCTCAAGACTCCACTGTTTCAACTCAGGATTGTATTCTTCAGGAGTTTTAAGCTCACACAGATGCCCATGTGCCCATGTAATTATGTAGTTACTGTTTTCAAGAAAACCATCCTTGCGAACAAAATTGCCTCCAAGCCCTTTTGCAAAGTCTATCCCTACTGAGGGTTTTTCGCATAAAATTAGTTGCTTAGGCATAATGTCTCCTTTTCTTTCTTTCTATAGGTTTTAATATCAAAAACAGAAAAACACTTTTTACAGTGGTATCTTTCTATTCCATTTGTTACTCTTTTTGCTAAAACACTACCACAATTTATGCATAGTTTTGACTCAGGAAGTTTTCCTTTCAGTGCATTCTTAATAAACATGGCAAGTTCTTGAGTGTCTGCATTAACATCAGGTTCCTCAACGTCAAAATAATATGCTACTGCACAGGCTATCTTAAAAAGTTTGTCTGCCAAAAGTGCCTCCTTGTTAGTTTTTTTGCTTTCCTATATATAGGGTACCTTAATGTATCAAAGGCAAATTAAGGAAATCTTTCCCAATCCAAAACTTGCATTTTTTGATATGTGAATTATTTTTCCTGCTTTTAATATTTCATAAGCAGGAACAGGAACCTGATTTAATGTGACATGACCAACAAAACCGCCAAGCTTTACTTTGCTTTTTTGCCTTGTTGAATATCTTGATAGGTCAAACCAGTGAAGGTTTTTCTTGTTGACTTTAACTGTTTCTGCAAGTTGAATTAAATGTTTTACTTCCTCTATATCTATAACTTGTTTTCCGCAATAAAAATACAATAAACAGGAAAGCCTTCTGAGAAGTGAAGCAAAAAATTTAAGAAAATTAAAATCATCAGGAGTCATTAATTTGCCATTTATTTTAATTCTTACAGGTGTATCAAAACATAATTTTACATTATTTAATTTTTCACAATTATCTGTATCAATAGATAATTTAAAAATCTTATTTTCTACTGCTTGCAAAACTCCATCTTGATAAACAGGAACAGAAGTATCACCATTGTCAACTGTTATTGCCTTTAAACAATATTTCCCCCCTTTCCCGCCAAGTCCTAACTTACCCAATTGCTCAAATCCATAAGCAAAATATGTTAAATACTTAATTGCCTCTCCAAACAAAGTAAAAGAAAAGGAAAAAGAACTTCCCTTTTGAACTACTTTTGTATTCGCTAATGTTGATTCAATAACAAAAGGTGGAGGAATTTTTTCACCTTGTTTAAAGAAAAACTGCCCTGCTCCATTTACTTTGGAGACCGCCTCAAAAAGAAAACTGTATCTACACTTCTGAATTAAATAACAAGAGGAACAGGTATTCAATTTTTTATTTGTGCAGGTGAATTCCTTTAACACATAACCTAAACCGCCACGAATTGTTGCACCATAAAACAGAGGTAATTCAAGAGTGTTTTTAGCCTCTGCAATAACAGTATATGTTTGATAAGGTATCTCTATCTGCATAGCCCTCCCTCAATTAATATATGGCAAAATGATTTCTTTAAGGTTTTTACTACCATCAAGGTGGATGATTTCAGTGTTATACAGTTTTGCTCTATTTTTTAAGTGAAGTTTCACATCGTTAGAGTGATTGTCAAATATTGCACTTGAAGTAGTTACATAAAAACCTTTAACATTGGCTCCTATATTGGTTCTATCTTTAAACGATTGAATTTTATAAAGGGCATTTTTATTTATTTCATCATCAGGATCAAGAGATTTACACTCAACTATAAATAGTTTATTATCTTTTGTAAAGGCAACATCAAGTTCGTTATGAACTGCTAAATTACTTACTAAAGTTTGCATTTTTAATACAACATCATCAATTATTCCTTCGTTTTTCATCTCATATAGAGTTATAAAAACATATTCCTCAAACCATCCACCTGTAAGATACTCAATATCATATTTGTCGAGAGATGCAGAAACACTGCTACCTTTAATTGTAAATCCATAAGATTTAAGAATACTTTTTTGTATGTCGTTTAAGTTAGAAAGTTCAAAAGTTAGCAAAATTTTCTTTTGCTTGATTTTATATCCATTGGTCTTTATCTGTTCAAAAAGCTCTGATAGCATTTGTTTTGTTTGAGGATAATTGTTGTATAGTTTCAGGGTTATGTTTTTTCTCTCTAATGCTCTGTTTATATAATTAGGCAAACTATTGTAATTTTCAAGAGTAATTCCATAGCCAGACAAATAGTTCTTTGCCGACAGTTTTAAGTTAATTGGAATCTCCTCATCTGCATCAAATACTGATAAATTTATAATTGAATTTTTCTTCCACTCAGGTAAGTAAAAAAACTTACTACCTAAACTTTTAAAAAACTCATGAGTAACAAAAAACATTATCTTTGTTCCGCATGTAAGATTAACAAAGAATTGAGCATTTTTATACCTTTCAGATAAATAACTTAAATCCTTATAAATATCATACAAAGAATACTCGTTAGTTAATGTTAAAATTTCATAATCTACATTAATCCCCAATTCTGAAAGAGTATTAACAATGTGTTTCACTTTGTTTTTCTTATTCATGTAGTTGGTAGAAATGAAAAAAAGCCTATCTATCGAAAACCTTTCTCTAATGCTATAAGTAACAAGAACATTAGGTATAGTTTGGTCTGAAACAAGGTTAACTAATATGTTCATCTTATTCCTCCTTTTTGTTTTTTTTTGTTTATCCCCTTTTAATCAGGTCTCTTTTCCTACTACAAAAGTAGATGCGAAGGGTTAGAATCTGTTCTAAACCAATCCTTATCCCCTTTAAAACAGGTCTCTTTTCCTACGAAGGAGATTGTGGAGGCATTTCTAAACGACCACATGTCCTTATCCCCTTTAAAACAGGTCTCTTTTCCTACTGTACCCTATGTTTTTTCTTTTATATTTCAATAGGTTATAAGTAGGGTTATACAAAAATTTTTGTGTTTTTCTACTTACGAATATAATACAGGTTATTGATACTGCTTGATTTCTTGTTTAGTCTAAAACAAGCAATATCAATGTTTTATGAAATTAACCTTGTCAAAGAACAAATTTATTTATAAAGGCACCCAAAGGGCATATCCATATTTATAAACTTTGTGGTTAATGTAGTAGTGAGCGTTCTCAGGTGTTACATCTACAATAGAGCCTCTGAAAGGTTCTGAAGTTGAAGTCCCCTCTTTCAAAAAGGTTACTGTTTTCTTTTTAATGGAGATTTGGTTTTTTCCTGAACAAATAAAACCACCTTTTTTAGTTAAGTCGTATGCTAAAAGTGAATTTTTTATTAAAATAAAGTTTTCCTGTTCAGGATAAATTAATGATAGAGAAACATAAAAATCTGTTTTAGTTAAAAATATATCTTTAAGTAATCCTCTTACAGGAGCATATTCTACTACTTCAAACTGTCCATAACCAAAGGTTCTTTCTCCACCAAGTCCTGTTTTGCCCAATAAAATTAGGTATTTGTGAAATTTTTCTATGTATTCAGGTTTTTTAAAGTAAACAAAACCATAGACACCTGTATTAGGTTCAAATTTTCCATATACGACATGATATAGATTAGTTGACTTACTTTCCCTATCTAACACTGTTTTGGGAAGTAAAACAGTCTTTAGAAAGGAAGTCTTTTCGGTTTTGAATTGTTCAGTAGTAAGTCTTTGCAAGAAGTAGTTTTCATTTTTGGTTAGCCATTTGTAAAAATCCTCTACATTTATAAGGGTTCTTTTCTTGATGAGTTTACCAAGTTGTTTTTTAGTATCATTACTTATAAAGTCATCCCATAAAGGTTTTGGTAAGTAGTAAGTATCTTTACAGTAGGGAAACAGAGATGAAATTAAAAAGGGAGGATTGCTTATAAATTCCTCTACTAAAGTATTAGTTTCTTTTTCTCCATAATAGATACTAACTGTATTTAATAACGCCGAAAACAGTGCGTCAGATTCAACCAGAGAAACAGGTCTGGCAGAAAGTAGATGCCCAAACTTAACAAAATTTTTAAACTTTATTTTGAATACAAATAAACTATCTATCATTTGATTGCGTTCTTTACTTTCTCTATGTCTAATAGGTTATCAAGCCTTATACCTACAGGATTTGGTTTTGCAAGTTCAGGTATAGAGTAAAACACGATGCTTTTAAATACAAGGTCAATCTTTCCATAGCCTCTACTTCCATGTCCTCCAAGGTAGTCACGCAAAAGTAAGTTTACTGCAAGTTGCAGATTGTTCATGTCACTTTGTAGTGTTTCTAAGTCCTCAACATCGTAAACCATAGAAAAATCAAACTCTGTTCCTTTAGGAACTCTTTCAATCTGTCTTGGATTGGCTGCAGAGGTATTTCTATCAATAACATTCTCAAACTTCCACTCTGTGTAAAGCAGTCCTGTATCAAGTTTTCTTAATACCTGCATGCTTTCTTCTGTTACGAAAGAATCTCTCACAGTAAGCCTTGAAGGAAAGTTTTTATTTCTGTTTCCGCTTGCGTCTTTCCCTGTTCCTGTTGTTCCAAACAGACGACAAACTTCACACTTGTAAGCTTCTTTTGCGTCATCACAAACATGAATTTTTACACCTGAGCCTGAATCTCTGTTTGCAGGTTTTTTAAGAGATTTCTCAAGGAGACTACGCATTTTTCCTTTGACAGAACTTCCTGGAATAACAGGTTCTTTAGTTATTGGGTCTCTTACTACTATAAGGTCAATTCCTCCTATTTCTACTGTGTCTTTCGATGCTCCAATGTGTAGTCCTGTAAGGCACTTAATTATTCCTGTAACTTCAATTTTGCCTTGTAAAAATCTTTGCTTATCCATTACTCTCTACCTCCATAGAATTTATGATAGGCAAGTATGCTTTCAAACAGAGTTAAAAATCTTTTAAAGTCTGCTTCGTCTTTAATTCGGTCAAGACATATATCCATTAAGTTTTTAAACCTATCAAATGCTTTTGAATTATTATTATTTTTATTTCTGCTGTAAGTGTAGGCAACAATAGGTTTTAATAACATTACATCGTTAATATTAAACTTTTCTGCTAAGGACATTTTCTTTACTGTGTTAAAAAACTTCCTAATCTGAGACAAAGGTATTCTGCTAAACTCTCTGCCTGCCTGATCAGCAAACTTTACAATTAAATCAGTAGAAAGCAGTTTTAGGTTTGAACTTTTTGTTAATTCCTTCAAATATAGGTCAAAGAAAGCATCCATTGGTTTTTCTTCTCTTTTGTGATGTTGATAAAAGTTAGACATTTATTACCTCCTTATGATTCTTTGCTTAAACTACTCATTAACAATAAAACTAATGCAAAGTAAACGCACTTCCACTCTTTTTTGTCTAAAGTAAAGAGAGGTTCAAGTTCAGTTTTAAGAGTATTTCTTATGTTTTTATCGCCAATCCTTGAAAGCAAGTATATAAATTTGGATATTTCAAGTCTGTTGTGATTAACAAAGTTTTTAGCAATTGCAAGAAACCTGTAAAAGAAGGTCTTTGGCAGTGCTACAGGAATAATCTCCTTTTCTGTTTTTTTAAAGTAAGGAATTAGTAGTTTTATATATTTTTCTACAATTTCAAAATCATCCCATTTAAAGGTAAAGATTTCGTCAAACACAGTAACAGAATTTTTATTGGGATTAGATTTTTTGGCTATCTCAAGTAAATCGTTTGCAGTATGAGTTAATAGGTAAAACGGACACTTTGGATGCCCTATGGAGATTCCTGCAGATAATGTTACTTTAGGATTACCTGCAAGCATTCTAAAGTATTTGTCAATATCTATGCTAAACTCTAAAATATCAAGCCAGTGTCCTACGACAAGTAAGTCATCTCCTCCTGCGTAAACGATAGATATTCTTCTTTCAAAACCTTCCTTAATATCCCTTAAAAGACTTGTCTGAGTAGGAACGCTTCCTTTGGCTATGTAGTTGCTTGAATACTTGAAAAAGTGAGTAAGCAGTTCAGAAATGTTAGACATTCTTGTAAATGTTCTATACTCTTTAGGTATCCCTAAAGAAAATATCCATCCTAAATTGTCTACATCCATTTTTAAAACTGAAACTAAATCTTTACCAAAATACCCTTTTACATCGGACAGTTCTACAATATCAGAATTGTTGTATATGCCGGCAGGGAAATATATTGATTCCTCTGAATTGTAATAGTAAGCGTTAGTACAGTTAATTAAATACTTATTTTTTGGCTTATTTGTAGAGGAATTAACTGCAATATCAGGATTAAAAACATAACAGGAATTATCTATAATAATGCAATCAGAATTTCTTGTTTCACTATCTAAATCGTATTTATATATACAGGGCATGCTTTTTTCAAGGAAAGAGAGTTTAGTTAGTTGCTCTCCAAGTTTGTATTGACTGTAACATGAAGAGCAGTATTTAACTTCTTTTTCAGGTTTACTTATTGAGGTTAATGGCTTGTCCTCTCTTTGACAAACCGAACACCCTTCAGTATAGCAGTCAGGATGAGGAGTTTCAACCATGAATACTTTATCTAAGAAATCATTCCATTTTTTCTTTTTAGAAATTTCAAGTTTACCTTTTAAGTCATTAAAGTAATCAATAAATTGTAAGTCTAAATTCTGCATGAAAGCAGTTATTGGAAATTCAATGAAATCTATGTGGAACTGAAGTAATCCATTAAACTCTTTTAGGAGAAAATTATTGATTCTTTCTTTGATGTTGTTAACAATGTTCTTTGCTTTATCAGTATTGTAGGCAATTATGTAAAAATGCCCTGCACCTGTAAAATAAATATTAAAACGAAACAGTCCTAATTGGTTAAGTATTTCGTTGACTACATGTTCAGTGAGAAGTTCAAGATAGAAGGATCTTCCCTTGAAGGATTTTAAAGCACCTGTAGAGGTTGCAACTGCATAAATAAAATTCTGAATACCTGATATATCCCCACCTATGAGAAGGAAAGCTTTTTCGTCTAAACTTTGTTTCAATCTATCTTTGATTGGTAAACTTAATTGTTTTGAATTATTATTGAGATAGTGAAATAAACAACACGCTAATAGAGCATTAAAGCAACTTTGGTCATAAAAGGAAATATCACCATTAACAGGAACAAAAGAGAAGTGTTTTTTAATTAAAAATAATAAAGCATTAACATTATATCTGTTAATTTTTAAAAAATCACTTTCAAAGTTTTTAAATAATTCTTCGTAATTTTTCTGAGAAGTTTTATTATTTGTAGTTGAATTGATTACTTTTGAAGGTCTTAAAGGAAAATATAAATCTCTGGAATTTTCTTTGTAGTCAATTTTTAGAAAAGAATTTTTTATTAGACTGTAGTCTATATTACTTGATTGCCCTGATAAAGCAGAAACATTCAATAAGGAAAGTAAGTCCTCATACTCTTGTAGAGATGCTACGTCTTTTGGATAATATTGATTAAGCCAATTTTTACTTTCTTTTATGTAATCAGAACAAGTTCCTTTTGTTTTGGCAATTATAATGCCTATATCTTGAAATAAGGCTCCAATAGCAATTTTTTCACTAAAGTCCTCATACAATGACATATATTCCTATATATAGGGTACCTCAGAGTATCCTTATTGGATAAGGACTTTAAAGATTTCTCTATCACAAGTCAAAAACCTTTTTTCTTACATACTCAGATATATCAAGTCCTTGAGAGTATGCAAGTTTCTTTAGCCTTTTCTTTTCCTCATCAGTAAGTCTCACAAGAATATAACTTGTTCTTTTCATTTCTGCAGGCTTCTTTGTTTTCTTTACTTTTGTATTTTCCATATAGACACCTCACCTTAATTTCTAATGCTTTCTTCAACAAACAATATATGTTTACATTTGATTACAATATTATCCTTCTTTAGCAGAGAAAAAGAGTTTATTCTCTGAAAGTATTGGCAATTACAGGATGGAGGATTGAGAGTAATAACATAATCTCTAATCTTAAAGCAACCATTTTCAGAAATAACAAGTTCTTCTCTTAACTTTTCAATTCTTTGTCTGTTTTTGTTTTCTATATATTCAATAAATGCTTCAGTAGAAAGTTTATCTGCTTCTTTATTATTTTTTCTTGCTACCCATTGTATTTTCCAATCAGAAAATTGTGATAAAAGTTTTTTAGCTATCTCATATAAAGGATAAATATTTTTGCTTCTTACCTCATAAACACCATTAATCTGATTTACAACAAGCATGCTATCGCCATAGATTTTTACCTGCTCTACTCCCATCTCTTTAGCCTTCTTCAACGCCTCAATTAAACCTGTATACTCTGCAATGTTATTTGTTCCCTGTTCTGCAGCAACACCTTTCCCACGAAAAACAGTATTTCCACCTGTATCTTTGACCACAAATCCATAAGTAGCAGTTCCTCCGGGATTATAAGGAAGACAAGCACCATCAAAATAGATGATTGCATTTTTAATTTCCATCTACTCTCCTTTCTTTTGCTTAATGGAAATGCCATTTTTTATGCAGTAATCAAAGATTCTTAGGTTTTTTTGCACTTCACTTGAATAGTCAATACTATCAGATGCTCTTGTGAATGCCACATAAAGCAAATTTAACTCAGGCAAATTAGAGCGAAGGCGTTCTTTTAGTACTTCTTTAAAGCTTTTATCAAGTGCAAAGAGGTTGTTTTCAATCATTGGATATTCTTTGTCAGTTAAAAATTTCCTAAAATCATCAAGAAGTGTAACCTTTTTATATTCTTGTCCTTTGCTACTGTGAGCAGTAGCCATGTAAAGTTTGCTTTCTTCGTCTATATCATCTTCTAAAGAAGCATAGTATTTATGGATAAGTTTAGTTAAATTTTTCGTTCCATAGTCATCTGCAATCTTATAAGCAGATACTGTATCTGTCTCAGTGCTTGACGATTGTCCTTCTTTGCTTAAAGATTCAAGTTCTCTAACATAAAGATTTAAATCAACAGGATTTTTAAAAAGTTTATAAAATCCTTCGTCTATTACTTTTGATACTTGTAAATTATTTCTCTCACAATATGGATATGGAATTTTTCTTTCAAGTATAAGTGCAATGGTAAGAGGAAGTTTAATTATTTCCTCTATGCCTCTTTCAAAGACTACAAGTTTTTTAAGAGTATCAGGCATAGAGAGGTATTTTCTTAAAAGTTCAGAATTAGTTCTACTAATAATTGCTCTTTCTTTATTTACTGTTTTAGATTTTTTACATTTAAGTAGGTGTTTTTCTCCCTTTATAGAAAGCACTTTATTGGCAAGATCCGCAATGTTGTTGTCAAATCTGAATGTGTGAGTTAAATATAGTCTTTTAGCATTCTCAAACTCTTCTATCAAATTCACACTTCCTCTGAATGAATAAATCCATTGATGTCTATCACCTACCATTAGTAAATTTTTAGCCCTTAAGTGCTTAAGCAGTGAGGCAAAACAGGGATTAGCATCTTGAGATTCATCAAGAATAACAAGGTCGTATTTGCAGTAAGTTTTTCCATCTTTTAAAAAGTCAATAAATTTCTTAAGATAAAAGTCATGAGGACAAGGAAGTTGTCCATTGTCTATGTAGTCATACAAAAAAGTTAAATCTTTAGCAGATACGGAATATCTGTTTATCGCTTGTTCATAATAAGTGCTTGATTGTTCAAGTTCATAAAGAAACTTATCAACATTTTCAATAGAATAATCACTGTAAAGAAACTCAAGAAAAATTTTCAGTATAAAATACGCCCTATCGTAATCAAAAGTTCCAAATGTATCTGCTATATCTTTAACTCTAATATTTCCTACTGTTTTATTTTTAAAATAACCTGTTCTAACTATGTTTTTATACGCAAGTGCATGAACAGTTTTTATTTCAACACTGCCATTTAATCCTAACCTTTTTGCCCTTTCCTCTGCCTCTAACTGCATTGCCTTATTAAAAACAAGGTAAAGAGTCCTATATCCTTTACTTACTGCTTCCTGTATTACTCCAAAACAAGTTGTAGTTTTTCCTGTTCCCGCAAGTGCATTAACAACAGTAACAGGTGTATTAAAAGTTTCTTGTATGACTGCTTGTTGTTCTTCAGTATATTGCATATTTTCTCCTGTTTGGTTAATATATTATTATAACAAAATTATGACAAAATTGTCAAGTTAACAATACTTTCAATTTCAATCCTTATAGGTTCTACTAAAATATAAATAAAACACTAATAGCCGTCGGAACGAGATTATTTTCACTCCTCATAGGTTCTTTTAAAACCCGCTACACATACGTCGTGCCACTGCTCGATTTCTGGTTTTCACTCCATACTGGTTCTTTTAAAACTATGCTACAAGTGGATGAATGTCTTAAATTGGAATTGTTTTTCATTCCACACTGGTTTTCTTAAAACAAGTCCTTTTTTGCAACAAAAAATATCAGAGAATTAATTTTCATTCCATACTGGTTTTTTTAAAATACAAACCGCTTAAAGTTGACAAACGAACAATTTATTACCTTTTCACTCCATACTGGTTCTTTTAAAACAGAAACAGAAATAAAAATTCAGTATGAACTTGAGCGATTTTCACTCCTTATAGGTTCTTTTAAAACACATTTATACATACAAATATTAACAAATTTAACCTTGTCAAAGAACAAACTTAATCTCGTATTAAGTTTTGTTATTTCTTATAAATTCAATATTTAACTTGTTGTCGATATTCAAATGTTTTTACACTATTAAATATCGACAACAGAACTGCTTACAGATTTACTACTTTCCTCTATTCTTTGCTTAACCTCTGCAACTTTATAAGTATTAAGTAAAAACTTCTGATAATATTTTGGTTCATATGCTCTTGGGTCAAGTATGTGAATATTGCAGTAATCATCTCCTCCTCTTATTGCTCTACCTAATCCTTGCCTAAACTTAATAAATGTATCAAATTCTCTTTTCATGTGTTCTCTTAAATTTGCTCTTATTTGAGCGTCTTTTTCTGATAAGTAACTTTGGAAATAGTTTTTCTCATTTTCGTGGTATGCAATATAGTATGGATCATTAGGAGAAGCAAAAGGTAGTTTGGAAATAATCAATGTGTCTATTTTAGCATCTAATCCTTCCCATGCACTTGCTGTAATAAAAACTGCAGAATCAGAATTTTTAAATTCCTCTACTTTTTGAATTAGAGAACTACCATTGTCAGGGTAAGTTATTATTGTTTTATCTGAAATATTCATAAGCATTTCTCTGTAGAACTCTGTTTCATAGTGAGCTGTTGTAAGAATTAGTGCTTTTTTGCTGTTTTTAAGGATAGAAAGTATTCTTTCCTTTTGAGGTAGTAAATATTCTTTCTTTAATAATTCTCTGTAATCCTTATCTTTGTTTTTCTCTTCATTGAGTTTAGGTGGATATGGTCCTTCTGGATAAACATATACAGTAGCAAGTTTTTTTAAATCAAATCCCTGAAACACTCTTGCATTTATAGAAAAACCTTCTTTTCGCTTTGGAATTAATGAGTCAATAGCAAGTCTTGTTCTGATAATTTTAAACCTATCTGCATCATTATCAATGTTGTCTTTGTCTGGATCTCTTAAAGTTCCACTTAAAAGAACTATGGAATCAAAGTTTACTAATACATTGTGCATAGCTCCACCAATTCTGGGTGTTATTACTGCAAAGGAAGGATATTTTTTTTCTGGAGAAAAAGTAATGAGGTAACAGTGACTCTTAATAGGTTTATTTTCTCTCAGAATATTGTAGATAACATTTATTATTTCGTTAATCTTTGATGCTTTTTCTTTTAGATTTATAAAATCATCATTTTTTGGAATAAGAGACATAATCCTTTTGCCAAATATTTTAAATGATTCTATATATGTGCTTATTAATTTAACTACAGGATCAAAATTTATCTTGTCTTTGGTTATGTGTATGTATTCAACTTTTTCTTTTCTTGCTTTGTTTGCTATGTTTTCTATATATTCTTTTATTTTCCCATACTCCATTACAAACTTTGTATTAGATTTAACAGATGAAACTGTTTTTAGCAAATGTTCTGCCACAAAGAGAATTTCTCTTATAGCAGTTTCTTTAGCAAAAAGTCTTTGAGCAACATTTTCAAGTGTATGTGCTTCATCTATAATTACAGATATAGATCTGTCTTCTGGAAGTGTCTCAGATTCATAAGCAAAAGTCTTAAAAAATGGATTTGACTCTTTTTGTAAAAGAAGGTTATAACAAAGAAATAAACTGTGATTCACAATAATAAGATTTGCTTTTTCTGCCTGTTCTCTAACCTTCAATGCATAATCAGTCTCAGAAATTGGTAGTCTTACAGGTGTTCTTAAACTTTCAAGCATTTCAGGTGCTATTGAATTAACCTGTTCTATAATTTCATCAGAAAGTAACTCTATATCACCATCAACCTGGTCAGCTGCTTTAAGTAGTTTTTTATAGATTTCACAGTTTTTTTGATTAAGACATCTCTTAAGGTTTTCTTCAATCTTTTTCCTGAGTAAGTAGTTGGATTTACCTTTAACAATAACATATCTAAAATTACTTAAATCCTTAACCTTGCTAATTTTTTCTATTTCCTGAACCATTTGAGATTGTAGTTGCTTTGAACTTGTAGATATAATTACCTTGTTTGCAGAATTCTTAAGACAAAACTCCACCACCGCAGACATAAAAGCAAGAGTTTTTCCTGTTCCTGTAGGGCTTTCAAAAATACCAATACGCTTTTGCTCAAAGGTATCCAATATGCTTTGAGATAGTTCTACTTGTTCTTTTCTTTTTGTGATAAGTTTTTTCTTTGACAGTTGAGTTAAAATTTCCATATTATCTCCTCCTTTGTTTTTTTTGTTTCTAATATATATAATGCAAATTCATTCCATATTGGTTTTTTTAAAAACTCATCTGACAGAATGTGACCACATCAGAAACAGTCAACTTTTCACTCCATACTGGTTCTTTTAAAACCTTTCAGTCTCCTTATCCTTTCCAACCACCGTTCTCTCTTTTCACTCCATACTGGTTCTTTTAAAACTCTGATTACTTTTGACATTTTCACCTCCTCTATATATGTTTTCACTCCATACTGGTTCTTTTAAAACCTCTGGAGATTGATATTCTTTACTGTATTCTTTCACGTTTTCACTCCATACTGGTTCTTTTAAAACTATATTAGAGAGTGCATTGCACTCTTAAAAAAACATGTTTTCACTCCATACTGGTTCTTTTAAAACTGTCTTTGAGTTTTTCCCTAAGAGCCCATCTGACCGGTTTTCACTCCATACTGGTTCTTTTAAAACTTGCTCGCATGTTTTTTTCTCGTTTTTTTGTTCATGCTGTTTTCACTCCATACTGGTTCTTTTAAAACAAGAGCTCTATTTCATCTCGTCTGTCATCGTCGAGTTCGGTTTTCACTCCATACTGGTTCTTTTAAAACTATGACTCACTTTATAAAGCAGAAGGAGACAAAAAAGGTTTTCACTCCATACTGGTTCTTTTAAAACTTTTTTACTTATCCACCACCAAACTAAAGAGGCTATGGTTTTCACTCCATACTGGTTCTTTTAAAACCCCCAACTTTTATAGGAAATAGCAAACTTAAGAAAAAGCAGACTTTTTGTTATGTTTACCCTCTGCTTTTTCATGTTTTTTGCATCAAACCTGTAGTCAAAAAATTTTTATTTGCTTAAATATGTCTGTTTTCTCTTATGAATCAACATTTTATGCCAAATAATCTCGAAAACAGGTTTGATGCAATTAGCCTTGTCAAAGAACAAAAGTTTTATTTTACTTCAGATTCTATACATCCAAAACCTGAGCCTGTCATATAACCAATGCCAAAGTAGTACGCCATATCCAGAAGAGATTGATCCGCTATAAGCGTGAAATTTCCTGTGTAACCTGTTAAAGGAATTTTAATGTCTTTACTCTGAATTTTATAATTTGTATAAAAGGCAGTTTTCATATTTTTAGGTTGAAAGTAATAAACTCTGTATGGACATACTTCATCATAGATACATTCATATTTCCATGTAAGATTGTGTTCAATAATTTGTCGTGCTTTCTCAATGTCTTCTTCTTTAGTAAAATCAAGTTTTACAAATCCGTCTTTGTCACGAAAGATAATTGGAGATAGAGTAAAATAAACCTTGGTATCTCTCAATTTCTTCATTTTTACTTCACTAACATTTAAGGAAATGGTTCTTTCATTTTTGCCCTTTAGGACAAGAGGTTCAGGATCATTTAACATTTCTACAATTGCGTGCTGAATTTTAGTAACCAAAGTAGATACTTTAATTCCATATATATTTTTTCTTTGCGTTTTGTAAACAGGTGAAAAATTAATTGGTTTCATTACTTTGTTATTCTTAAAAATTCCTTCATTGTGTAGCCAATTAGCAAGTTCTGGATTAACCTTTTCCATATTACGATATATCCACCCCTGAACTGCCATAATACTGTTTATTCCATCAATTGGTTCTTTACAATAAAACGAAATTGTAAATTTCATAAGTATCCTCCTTTAACTGAAGAATAATCTAAAATTTTGATAAAGCAAGTATGTGTCTTTACTTTTTAAAATGTTTAATTGGTGGTATAATTCATTTAATTCCTTTACTATGGAAATCTTTTTTTCCTTGTCTTTTTTGATGGATTTTAAGAGTTCTTTTAATTGTTTAATTTGAGCTTCTGAATTTATAATTTGATTTAATTCCTCTACTTCAACATTCATTACTGTTTCACCATAGTTGAACTGATAGGTCTTAATATTTCCATCTGAATAACAAAGAGGCGCAAAAATTACATAATGAGCATTCTGACGAGCAGGAATTGAAATTAAAAAGTATCCTTTAGATGGATTTAGTAAAAAGTTTTTCCAAAATTCTTTCTCTTCGTCGCTTAAAACTAACTGTATGCTTTCTCCCTGTTCTGATTCTGTCTTGTCTGCTTTACTTTTGAAATAATACACCTCAGAAGTCTCAGGATTAAAGTAAATTATTACTTTACCAAGACTTTTTCTGTAGAAATCAGAAACCAAACCTGCACAATCTTTGCAAATAAATTTACTGTGGCTAAATAAGTTAAAACTTGTAAATCCACCACCAAATACATCGTTAATTTTATACACCTCTGCGTCTTTTTGCCTGCAAATACAACAAAGAATCCTCTCATCAGTTTGATATAGCTTCTTTTTATCGTCAACTTTAAGGTCAAATCCTGCTACTTTAAACAACTGAGCAGGCTTAGTTATATCTCTGCCATTCCGCATAATACTGTTTCCCTCCCCCAATATGGTGGTCTTGTTGCTGACATAATGAACTGTTTTTCTGTTTTTATTCCTGCATTAACAGGAATATATCTTCTTATTGGCTTGTCTGTTTCAACTATTTCACATTCTTCAAACCTACCAAATCCAAACCTTGTATATTTGCCAATTGCGTTAATGTTCTTTACAAGAGAAATAAATTCATCTACTCTTTCATTTTCCACTTCAACAACATAAGATATTTTGTTAAAATAAGTCGCTTTTACTGTAACAAGCCAGCATTTGTATGGACCAGTCCCACCACTACCCTGTTCAAGTTTTTTTACTGAAAACAGTTTTTTTACAAAATCGCTTCCCATTTTTTCGTATGTTTGTGGATTAGAGATTTTGTTAGTAAAACCAAACATGTAATCTTTAACAGGAGTAGTTGTGAATATATCAGGCATACCTGCAAAATAAAAGAAATCTCCTTCAAAAATATACTTCTTTAAAGGAAGTTCCTCTTGAGATAGTCTCACCGCTTCCTGTTCAGAATACTTTTCCTTATTTCTTAAATAAGCAAAATAAGATAGTATTCCATCAAAAGGAGTATTAGTATTTAAAACAACAAGCCCTGCTTTTTGTTTGTTTACAAAGCTTACCTCAAATCTCATGCTATTCTCCTTTTGACTTTTTCCCCTGTGGAATAACAACAATAATATCTTTTTTCTCTAAGTTGCTAAAATAATCTTGAAAAGTAGCCAAATAAGGTTTTAAAGATGGACTAATTTCACAAAATCTAGCAAAACCTTCATTCTCAAAGCGTGCCCATCCACCAGCAATATCTCCAATTTCTTTTTTTTCTTTTCCTTCTATTTCATAAACTTTGTATTCGCAATAAACTTTTCCAAAACCAAACCTTACATGTCCTCCTAAAGTAGCATCATTTTCGGCAAACATTTTTAAAGCATAAAGTAAACCACCTAAGTTTCTTTCTGTTGGCTCTGTTAGTTCTATTCTGTGTTGAAACTCAACATTAGGTGCTACTGCATCACCAAGAGACCCAATAATGTTTGCGGTTTCTGCTCCTGTTTGTTTTTTACCATTACCTTTTTCTTCTCCTGATTCAACTCTCTCTTTCTTGCTCTGAAATCTTTTTTCAAGTTCTGCTTTGCCTTCTTCTGAAAGGAGACTGTAAATGTCATAATTTCTTAATGTTTCATCTAACTTAGCAAACGTAATATTTTTCAGCATAATGTCATCTACATAAGGATAGCCATCATAAATTTCTCCTACTTTTGCCCAAGCAAATTCTGTTATAAGGCTACTTTTTATCATCTTTATTATTGGCAAAGATCCCCCGAAAAGACTTGCAACAACGTTTTTATCTTTAATTGCTTTGACATACTCAAATACTTCATTTGGCTTAAGACTAACCTTGTCTTCCTCTTTTGGGTCTATTACTCCACCACAAGTAAGAAAGGTAATGGTTAAATAGTCAAGGTCTTTAAATTTTGAAAGAATACTAAAAGCAAGTTGTCTTCTTAAAGCACCCCTTATAGTGTTCCCCGGAATTACAGGGACTTCTACTACCATGTCTCCTACTACAACAGGTGCTTTTGGATGCTTTGGTGACTTATCCGCACTTCTTGGTGCTCCTTTGGGTTCAGGCAACATAACTAACAATGGTGATACAGTTTTAATTGTTCCTTCAAATACTACTGACTTCATAGTTTTTCCTCCTTTTTTGTTTTTACTTTGTTCTCTATATATATTAATGCATCTCTACATATAGGGTACCCGAATGTATCAAAATCAATTCACACCTCAACCATAACCTCACTGCTTCCATTTAGTTTCTGCACTTTTATTTTCTGTTCAAACTCATCAATAAGTTCACCACTGTGCGATATTACAAAGCACTTTGCAAACATTCCTTCTTGAATCAACTGATTTATGGTTGATGCAAAATCCTTAAAACCCTGCATATCAAGTCCAGGTGGTTCATCAATAGCAAGCGTGAGTATTCTGTGTCCTGCCTTTTTGCTTGCAAGTTCACTTAGGGCAACTGTGAATGCAAGTGTGAGTCTTGTCTTTTCACCACCTGAGAAGTTTTCTATGCGTCTTTCACCAATGATGTCTGAAACAATTATGTCAAGAGTGTTTTTTACAGTTTTAGTTGTTTTAGTCTGCCTTTCAGTTACAAGTTCTACTTGCATACCCGTGTTTGAAATTCTGTTTAGTATTTCATTTACTTTACTTTCAAGTGCAACTATGTAATTTGTAAACATAATTTTGGGTATCTTTTCGTATGCTTCATCAAGCACTGAGTAAATGTAAGCATTCTTTTTCGCCTTATCAAGTTGAATCTGTAGTTCCTTAAGTTCCAGTTCTGCTTTATTGCAGAGTTCTATCTGACTTTCTATCTGAGATTTTTGTCTGATTAATTCAGTTTCACTATTCTTTAACTCTGTTACTTGTTTTTTTAGTGTTTCAACTTGAATGAGAGTTTCTTTATACAACTTTGCAAGAATTTGTTCCTCTTGTTTTGTTTGTGCAAGTTTTTCCTTTTCCTGTTCAAGTTGCTTAAGCCTTTCCTGTTCCATCTCTAATGCCTTTTCCGCAGAGGCTACTGCGGACTGCATACTACAGAGTTTTTCTACTTCCTCTATCTGTTTTGTTAAAGCATCTTTTTGTGCTTGAAGTTCTTTTACCTTCTGAGATACAGATTTTCCATACTGTATTACTTGTTCCTTTTCCTTTGCTATTTTTTGAAGTATTTGAGTGAGAGATTTCTTTTCTTGTTCAAATTTTTTTATTTCTTCCTCATACTGCTTTATAGTATTCTGCACCTGTGGAATTTTCTCTTTTGACTCTACAGCATTCGCAATAAGCCTACAAGTAGCATACTGTCCTACTCCACCGCAAGGAACCTGATTGAGTAGATTTGCCACTTTTTCGTAATCTGCTACTGTTTTTTTACTCTGTTCGATTCGTATCGAATACTCACGAATTTTACTTTCTATCTGTTCTATCTGTATTTTTACCTTATTTTCTCTTTCTACTACTTCGTTATACTTTGCCTTAGCCTCATCATATTCCTTCATTACGATTCGTTCCGATTCAAACAGATTCGTAAGTTTCTGATTTAACTCTGCTTTTTGCTTCAATGCTTCCTCAACCTGTGGTTTCATCCGAACAGTAGCCTGATACTGTGCTATTTTTTTCTGAGAGTTAAGGATCTCCTTTTCTATGTCTGTTGAAGTTATTTTTTGTATCTCTTTAATTCGGGCTAATATAGTTGAGAGGTCTTTTTCTTTGTCTATGTAATGTTTTTCCGACTCTATACGAATCGATGCAATTCGTGAAAGTTCCTGCTCTACGTTTTGTAAACTCTTAACAAGACTATCCTTACCTTCTACAATCTTTACCCTATCTGCAATCTGTTGACTAAAAAATGTAACCTTTCCTTCTGCTTCTCTCTTTGAGTAAGAGGCTACTTTTCTGTATTCTTGATACACTTCTAAACCAAGTATGTCAAAGAGAATTTTGTATCTTTCTGTGGGTGTAGCAAGTATAAATCTGTATGCATTATCCTGAAGCAAAAAAAAGGTAGAGGTAAAGGTATCGTAATTCATACCAAGTAGGCTTTCTATGTATTCATCTACCCTTTCACCTGTTGCAACAAGCACTTCTTCATCAGGGGTAACCATGTATAGAGAAGTATTTTTAGTTTTGCCTATTTCTTTTTCCTTAATAACTTTGTAAAGTGTGCCTTCCATTTCAAATAGAAATTCAACCCGCATTTTTCTTTCACCAAGTTTGATAAGAGAGTCATCTCTGCCACGAGAAGTGTAACTGTACAAAGCGTAAAGCATTCCATCGAGAATAGAAGTTTTACCTGCACCATTTTCACCATATAGGCAAATTGCATTAAGATTGGTAAAATCAATCTCTGTATTTTTATGGGACAAAAAGTTAATTAGCTGTAACTTTATAGGAATCATTCCTATCTCCTTTATGCGTTTTGCTTTATGTTTTTGTGATACTCAACTATTTCAGGAATAAAATTTTCAGGAATTTCTTTAGCTTTGAGAAACTCAATCAATGCTTCCTCATCTTGAATGCTATCTGTTATTCTTTGAGCAAGTATATTTTGTTTTTCCTTACTTATTACCTGCACTTTTAAAAGAAGAGGTGCTTTTTCCTGAAATTTTGTAACACTTTCTTTGAGTTCTACCTTTGACTCCGAATTTACAACACCCACTACACGATAAAGAACATTACTGTTTATCCTTTGCTCCCAATCTATCTCTTTAAACATATCCACTGAAACAGTTTTCATCTCTGTTGCAGGAGTTTCAATGAAATCTACAGTAAGGTCTTTAGTTTCTGTATCAAGGGTTGCAATAATGAAACCTTTAGATTGTCCTTCTTCATCAAAATCTATTCTTTCAATGTTTCCTGCATAGTATATGCGGTCTGAAAGTTTTTGAAATCTATGAATGTGCCCAAGAGCTACATAGTCAAAACCACTTAAATCTTCTATTTTAAGCACAGGTTCTCTTGAAAGAAACTTAACATAGTCTGCTCCCTCTGAGCCTGCGACTGTTGTGTGAGCAAGTAAAACAGATAAAGCATTTTCTGATTTTATCTTTTTAAACCTTTCTATGTGTTCTTTCATTGCCTCTGCAGGATCACCATCGTTTCCATATTTAACTGGATAAGGAAGGACATGGACAAAACAGGAACCTTTTTTACCAAACCGCATAGTTGGTTCTGTAGTTAACACCTTGCCATCGTAATAAAATGTAGTAGGCTCATCGGCTACGAAAATATTGTTATATCCTTTAAGAAAAACGAATACTGATGCGTTCATGCGGTTTCTATCCATTCCATGATTGCCTGGCTCAATGACTACAGGCATGTGTTCTGCAAGTCTTAGCACTTCGTTTACGAATACGTCTATTTCATTTGGGGTAGGATTGTATCTATCAAAGGGCTCTGTTATAAGTGCAAGGTCACACTGTTGCTCTATTGCTTTATCTACTGCATAGGTTAAGCACCTTTGTATGTCATCAAGTCTACGATTGCGACCTGTAGTAGGATTGATTACGATCTTCCCTGCAGTAGTAAGTTTTTCAGATATGTGAATGTCTGCTATGTGAGCAATTTTAATTTTTTCCTTTTCTTTGCCATTTGGAAGTTCATATCCAAGGCTAATAAGTAAACCTTCTATCTGAGATTTAACTGCTTCAGGAAGTGCATGAAAGTTTTTAACTACATTGTATTCAATAGTATAAAGAATTTTCTCTGCACTTCTTAATTTGTCTTCCCAGTAAGCAATTGCTTCAGGTGTGTCTCCCTCTGGTGCTTCAAGTATGTTGTTTACAATAAATCCCCAAGTAAGCAACCCTTCAAAAGAGGCTCTCAAACTCTTAAGAAACTTTTCAGTCTTAAACTTTTGATATGCTCTGTAACAGTTGTAAAGATAATTAACAGAAAAATTATGTTCACTTAGTTTTCTTATTACTTCGTCGTGAGAGACATTATTAATAACCGATGCGTCATGTATGAGTTTTCCAATGTTAAAGTTTGCCAAAATGACCGAAAAGTGAGCATCAGAAAGGTTTTTAATTGCATTTTTAATTTCCATAGAAATGCTCCTTTTGTCTTGTTTGTTATAATTATATTATAACAAAAACAAAACAGTTTTGTCAAATTGAAATATTCATAAAAAAGGGGGAAAGTTATAATTCTCGTACTGTAGATAGTTCTTCTTTCTGTTCTACTTTTGTTTTAATCCATTGAAGCATATCCTCATAGGACTTAAAACCAAAAGCGTGTACGCATTTCTCCGTAACACTGTAAAGCACGGGATTGCCTGTTTGAGAAATTGTTGCTATCTTTTTTATTAATCCTGTGTTAAGTAAAGTTTGAATTGTCTTTTCGCAGTCTACTCCTCTTATTTGCTCTATTTCCTGTTTTGTACAGGGTTGTTTGTAAATAATAACTGCAAGAGTCTCCAGTGCTTGCTCTGACAGTTGTGTTTGAAAAACGATTTCTTTAGGAACATACTCTAAATATTCTTTCTCAACTGTAAGCATAACAGACTTTTCTGTTATTGACAATTTTAAGGACGATGGTTCTAAATAATTTGCTATTTCATAAACACACAGTTTAATTTCTTGTTCAGTTGTATTAAACTTATTTGCTAGCTCAGACAAATAAACTTCTCTATCTGAAACAAAAAGCGTAGCAAGTATTTTATTGCTCAACTGAGACAAGATATTTTTTTCGTTTTTCACTGCTAAACCCTCTAATTATTATTTCAGTAATTTTTCTGTCTATTGATTCATCATTTATTTCAACATTTTCAATTATTAGTTCATCTACTGCTTTTTTCTCATATAAAGCCCTTTCATGAGGACTCATACTTGCTTTAATAGAGTTAACTATTGCCATTCCTTCAGCAGTTAACTGTAAAACAGGTTTTCTATTATTTCCTGATATAATTTGGCTTACTGTTTTATAAGGTAATCTCTGCAGTGGCATAAATTGTTTCAAGTTTTCAGGTATTTTTAGGTTAACAGCGTATTCGTTTGCTATTCTACTGCGATGGTTTCCTACAATTTTTATTAAACTAGACAGTATTAAATCCTTCAAGGCAGACTTTACTGTTCCTACAGAACAACCTGCGAGAAGTGCTAAATCCTGATAGCTTATTTTCACAGAAGGTTTCCCCTCAAGTATAGTTCGTGAAAAAATAATGTCAAGAATAACGCATTGAACAGTATCTTTTAGTAAAGGGTAAATGTAATCATTTTTGTAAATTATTAAAGCAAGTAATTCTTTGATGTCCAGTTTATTTTCCATTTTTAATACCTCATCATGAAAATTATTAATATTATAGCTATTGTGAAAATATATTCAATAGTGGATTTTGTAGGAATAAGCCTTACACCAAAATCTTTTCTTTTAGGATTAAGTAAAGGAACCTTTCCTGAGATAGCATCCTGCAGTATATGAAATATAGCCCCTACACAAACAGAGAAAAGAATCCAAAAAATCAAGCGATTATTAAGGGCAAACTGAAAATCAGGCTTAAAGGTAAAAGGATTTCCTTTAAACATTATCCATGCTATCAAAAGCAAAAATAAATATGGAAATATCCAATGAGTTATCTTTCTGTGGTTCTGCTTCCACCTATACTGAGTGTATGGGTTAAGAGACAAAAAACCTGTTCCCTCAAGAAAATCGGGAAGTATTGCTCCCACTGTTGCAACCAAAGAAAACCATAAGTTGTTTGTTGTAACAAACAGTATAGAAAATGTTAGTGCCTTATGAGAAATCCATGTCATCCTATATATAGGGTACATGGATGTATCAAAATTTAGTTAAAATTAGTCTTTTCAATCTTTTGCATCCTTAAAAATTTAATGAAAGTTCTTTCTGAAATATCTGTTTTATTTCGTTAAGCTGTTTTTCTGTCTCCGCTTCTATTCTTGCAACCAGCACAGGTTGAGTATTAGACGGTCTTATCAATGCCCAACCTTTGTCAAAACTTACTCTTACACCATCTATGAAACAGCAGGCATAATTTTTAAAACATTCTTTAGCACGTTCAATTACTGTTTCTTTTTCTTCTTCAGGGCAATCTATTCTTATTTCAGGTGTGGTACACATGAAATTTACACCATTAAGTAGTTTGCCTATGCTGTAGGGCTCTCCTGAATTTTTCAGTATTTCAAGTAATCTCAAGGAAGCATAAATAGCATCGTCATAACCAAAGTATCTATCCTTAAAAAACATGTGCCCGCTCATCTCTCCTGCAAGTAAGGCTTCTTCTTCCTTCATTTTTCTCTTTATAAGTGAATGTCCCGTTTTCCACATTATTGGTTTTCCGCCCAATCTTTCTATTTCTCTATACATTACATCTGAACACTTAACCTCACCAATAATTTTTGCACCAGGATTTTCTTTTAAAACATCCTTTGCAAATATAATCATCAGCTTGTCTCCCCAAATCATCTCTCCATTCTCATCAACAACGCCAAGTCTGTCACCATCCCCATCGTAACCAATGCCTACGTGTGCCTTTGTTTTTCTCACTGTTTCAATCATTACTTTCATGTTTTCAGGAACAACAGGGTCAGGATGATGATTAGGAAAGGTTCCATCAGGTTTACTGAAAAGTTCTATTACCTCTGCGCCAAGTTTTTTCATTATCTCGGGAGCAACCACTCCTGCCACGCCATTTCCCGAGTCAACCACTACTTTTAACCCTTTAAGTGAAGGAAAAGCATTTACCATGTAATCTATGTAATAGTTACGCATATTGCATTTAATTGCCCTTTCCTTTTTCATCAAAGCTACAAATGTTTTGTTTTCAATAATGTTTCTTATTTTCTGTATGTCCTCACCAAAAATTGTTTCCTTACCAATGCTCAGTTTAAAACCATTGTATTCAGGTGGATTGTGGCTTGCGGTTATCATCATCCCGCCTTCCACAGGAAGCGTAAACAGGGAAAAATACTGAACAGGCGTAGGAACTAAACCAAGATCGTAAACCTCCACACCACAGTCTGTAATTGCTCTGACCAAAGTTTCTTTAAT
>JARVJS010000009.1 GCA_029776125.1 Nitrososphaeria archaeon | reverse complement strand
ATTTGAAATTTCACTTTCAATATTATAAATTTTTTGTGCTCCTCCTGCCACAGGATATTTTGAAGCTAGCTCTGCATAGCTTAATCCTGTTGTAATATATGCTATTGAAGCTATTAAAAGAGCGATTGGCGCTGCACTATAAGCGTATAGGGCGATTAATCCAAGTGAAATGTAAATGTCTGCACCTATGTCAGCATATCCCATGCTAAAGGAACCAAATTTTCCAACTTCACGCTTAAGTTCAGTTTCGTCTGGCATAAGTTGTCACTATAATCAAATCTTTTCCTCTCTTAATTTTGTGCGCATTAACATAAAAAAGGATGTATATAAAAATTAGCTAATGATGTTACATTGCTATATTTAAGTTAATTTATGGAGGTGTGTTATTCTTCTTTGTTCAATATTTCGTTAATTTGTGTTGCAAGGTAATGGTTTTTTAGAACCAATTTTATAGAGTTCACACCTTCAATTTCGGTAACAACCTTTTTTATATCTTCCCCAATTTTTATGGCGAACATTGGAGGACAAAATGGCATTGAAAGATGAAATTCTATCGTCACATTCCCGTCTTTAACATCTATCTTGTCAACAAGTTTCATTTCAGTTATTGGTACACCAATTTCTGGGTCATACACATTTTCTAATGCTTTTTCAATTTTCTCTTTTATCATATTCTCCATTCCAATATCTTATCTTATAATTATATAAAACAATTATCATGGCAAAGTTTTAATCATGTTAGAAAATTTATATTCTTTCTATATTAAATTTGTTTCTAAATTTTTCTCCATAACAAAGGCGTCTTCTCCATCACTATAATATCCTGTAATTTTGTCAACAATTTCGTAACCCATTTTCTTATACAAATTTATTGCCGGCTCATTTGATACTCTGACTTCTAGAAATGATACTTCGCATCCTTTTTTCGTAAACTCTTCTAACGCAGTTTTTAGGAGCATTGTTCCTACACCTTTTCTTCTATGTTCCTTTAAAACCGCTATCGAAATAACATGCCCCTTCTTAACAAATTTAGGAAAACCTCTTAATGCTAAACCATATTCTATTCTACCCATATGGTATCCAATGATTCTACCCTCATGTTCTGCGACAAGAAATGTGTCAGGATTTGATAATAGTATTGAAGTATAAAATGATGTGGTATAATGTTCGGGTAATGTTACACTATTTATGTATATTACTCCATCAATGTCCTCCTCTTTAGCCTTTCTAATCAGATAACCCTCTGGTATCAGTAGTACCATGTCTTAGCCATAAATTAATTTGTAGATAAGTTTTAAATTTTATCAAAGGGTATGTGTTAAGATGGAAGGATTGGGTTCCACAAACATAATAGGATATGAGGAAATTACAAGAGAAGTTAGTCAATATTTTTCTGTTATGGAATCATATATTCGTGCTGATGGTTCAATAGAGTTTAAGATATTTCCCACAGAAGATGTTAAGGAAAAGTTCCTTGAACTTTGGTCTTCACTTAAAAGTAAAAATTATGTTCCTATTCTTAGGAAAGACGAACCTTATCTAACCTTATATGTCACCCACTTTATTGAAAGAAAAGGTTACAGTAAAAAAATTGCAATTATCCTGTTTGCTGCAACCATGTTATCTATGTTGATAGACGGCTGGGTCAGATCTATTTCGCCAATAGAACAGGAAATTTTTAAATGGAATCCTATAGTTATAACATTATTGTATGCCATAGCATTTATAGGAATATTGGGCTTGCACGAACTTGGCCACCTTTTTCTATCAAGAAAACATAAAATGGCTTCAACCTTACCATACTTTATTCCCGGAATACCTGGAACTGGTGTGCCTACCTTTGGTGCAATAATATTTGCTACTGAACCTATGGCCAATAAAGATCAACAGTTTGATATTGGTCTTGCTGGCCCTCTTTTCGGATTTATTGCAGCATGTGTTGTAAGTGTCTTTGGAGTCTTATCGTCAGTTCCCATGTCATTAAATGAATTCAATATTCGTTTTGGGAACCAGCCAGTAGTTTTTGTAGATGTTCCATTAATAATGAATCTAATGATGTTCGCATTTGGTATCGTTTCCCCCTCACAGTCCACTGTTGTTATACTCTCTCCTATCGCATATGCCGCATGGTTTGGTTTCCTCATAACTTTCTTGAATACACTACCAGCATGGCAATTAGATGGCGGCCACATGGCTAGAAGTGTTTTGCCAGAAAAATGGCATAGGGCTGCCACAATAATATCTGCTCTAATAATGGCTTTACTGGGTTTCATTCTAATGGCTCTACTTGTACTATTTTTTTCTTATGGCCAAAGGGAAATTAAGCCTCTAGATGATGTTTCTCCAATTTCAAAATCTAGAAAAGTAGTTTACATCCTAATATTGGTTATGCTTATCCTCTGCGCCCCTATCCCGCTATAAGAAAAAAATTTTTAAGAACATAATAATGTTTTATCTCCTCTTACTACTATCGATATTCTCTTTTTCTTGTTCTCAGCTTGGTCTACAAGATAGTTCACGGCAGCGTTCCCTGACAGAAAACTTTTTAGTCCTAACTTTTTTTGAACAAAGGTATTTGGTAATGTGGTGACAACGCCTAAATCATATTTTTGGCTTGCCTGTATAAGATAATATAGGTTCTCAAATCCATCAATATATGTTTTGCCTAAAATGTTATCCAATTTAAATCCTGTATAAACATACTTTTTAAATGCCTCGGAACCTAGCCCCTCTAAGATCGGA
>JARVJS010000072.1 GCA_029776125.1 Nitrososphaeria archaeon | reverse complement strand
GGCCAACCTAGAGTAGACCGAAGAAGGTCTTCAAAGGTTTGCATTCTAACTATAAGTGGTGTATCCTTAGGAAAGCCTCTAAAGTCACTTTTCTCATCAAGGTATATTAGTGGGATATACACATCTGTTCCTTCTATCCCCTTTGATGGTGAAATCAATTTTTTGCCACCGGCTGTTGAAAATTTCAAAAATTTTTCTCCAACATTCTCGTCTTCTGTGAAAAATATGTTTAGAAAGTCGCTTGTATCATCTGGGTCTCCAAACGTGAAATATGTTCTCGTTTGCCCTACCCCTGTAACAAATATTCCTCCATAGTACTGCATTAATTCTGTAGTTTTTGAGGCTACAATCATTTTTGCAAGGTCTTCTAAAGATTTTACTTTAAAGATCATATCATTTTATCATTACCACTTTAAATTTATGGCATATTAATTTTTTCATGAAAGACGAAAACTTTTATAGGTGCAATTTATTCCCGTTACTTGATGAGTCATGATAAAGGTCGGTGTTAATGGTTTCGGTAGAATCGGTAGACTTTTTTACAGAGCTGCCTTAGATGACAAAGAGTTTCAAGAGCATTTTGAGGTTGTGGCTGTAAACGATATTACTGACGCCCCCACTCTTGCACATCTTCTAAAATATGATTCTACATTTGGCAAACTTAACCATGACGTTAAGGTTGAAGGAGATTCCATAGTTGTAGACGGTAAGCAGATAAAGGTTTTAAACGCAAAAGATCCTTCACAGCTTCCATGGAAGAGTTTAGGTGTAGAATATGTTATAGAGTCGACAGGCCTATTTACTGACAGAGAAAATGCTTCAAAACATCTCTCTTCAGGTGCAAAGAAGGTTATAATTTCAGCTCCTGCAAAAAATCCTGACCTTACCGTAGTTATGGGTGTAAACAATAACTTGTATGACCCAAACAAGCATGCTATTGTTTCAAATGCATCATGTACAACTAACTGTCTTGCGCCAGTCGTAAAGGTTTTAGACGAAAACTTTGGTATCGAAAAAGGTTTTATGACAACATGTCATGCCTACACTAACGACCAAAGAGTTCTTGATCTACCACATAAGGATCTTAGAAGGGCTAGGGCTGCGGCAATGAACATAATACCAACAACTACTGGCGCCGCAAGAGCAATTGGTGAAGTTTTACCTCACTTGAAGGGTAAGCTTGATGGTATAGCGTTAAGGGTTCCTGTACCAGACTGTTCAGTAAACGACTTTGTTTGTATTGTTAAAAAGAATGTTACAAGAGACATGGTGAATGCAGCTTTAAAAGATGCTTCAGAAACATACTTGAAGGGTATCCTAGAGTTTACTATGGAGCCTATTGTTTCCTCTGATGTTAAGGGTAATCCACATTCTGCTATTGTGGATGGACAAAGTACTATGGTCATGGAAGGTAATCTTGTAAAAACATTAGCATGGTACGATAATGAGTGGGGATACTCCTGTAGGCTAGTTGACCTTCTCAAGTTCATGGCCAAGAAGGATGGCGCCTACTGAAAACTAGTCAAGCAGAAGCGTAAAGGGTGTTTTAGCGTTTGAAGTATAAAACATTAGATGATGTGAATGTTAAAGGTAAAACTGTTATTGTTAGAGTTGATTTTAACTCAACTGTAGACCCAGAAACTAAAAAGCTTCTAGACGATGAAAGAATAAAATTGCATTCTATAACAATCAAGGAGCTTGCTGACAAGGGTGCTAAGGTTCTAGTTCTTGCACATCAGGGTAGGCCTGGTGATGCTGACTTTATTGGGTTAGGGCAACATGCCAATCGTCTAAAAGAAATATTAGGTAGAGATGTGAAATTTGTAGAAGATGTTGTTGGAGAAAAGGCTGTTTCAGCAATCAAAACTTTAAAAGATGGTGAAATTCTTCTTCTAGATAACGTTAGAAGCCTACAAGATGAGATGGCTAAAAAATCTATTGAAGAGCACGCGAATTCAATGATTGTGAAGGTCCTTGCACCATTGGCTGACCTGTTTGTAATTGATGCTTTTGCAGCCGCACATCGTGCACATGCTTCTATTGTGGGCTTTATTCCAAAACTTCCCACTGTTTTAGGTAGGATAATGGAAAAAGAAATTATAGCAATCGATAAGGTTAGATCTGTTGAAAATAGACCCATTGTATACGTTTTAGGTGGTTCAAAGGTTAAAGAAGGCGTTGAAATCTCAGAATATGTTTTATCAAATAATAGAGTTGACTACATACTCACTGGAGGTCTTGTCGCACAACTATTTTTGTACGCTAAAGGAATAAACTTGGGTGAAGTAAATGTTAAAATCTTAAAGGATAAGGGTCTTCTCGACCTTGTTCCAAAAGCCAAAACCCTCTTGGACACTTTCAAAGAAAAGATTGTTACACCTAAAGATTTAGCTGTCAATTCTAATGGACAAAGAATGGAGATACTTACTGAAGAACTGCCGACAGAATATGAAATATCTGACATAGGTTCTAAGACAATGGAGTATTTTACAAGGTTTCTCTCTAATGCTAAAGCTGTTTTCTTGCATGGTCCTATGGGCGTATATGAAGATAGTAAATTTATAGAGGGTACAAGGACTGTTTTTAAAGCAGCTGTAGAAGCTAAAGCCTTTACTGTAGCTGGCGGTGGCCACACTATAGCCGCGTTAAGTAGGCTTGGTCTTTATGATAAAGTATCCTATGTTAGTTCTGGTGGTGGTGCACTTTTAGAGGCCCCTCATCGTGGACGAGGAGCACCGCTTCG
>JARVJS010000054.1 GCA_029776125.1 Nitrososphaeria archaeon | reverse complement strand
TGCAACAACCTCCCCAAATCTTATGTCAGGCTTAAAATCCCAGTACCATTCATTTTCAGAGAGAAAAATCCTTTTTGCACCAAGTTTACTTAAATAGTCTTTCTTTTCCCTAGCAAATTTCGAAAAAAATCCGTTGTCAACCAAAATGATACCTTCATCTACTATGTCTAATAGAATTGGAGGAAAAGATGTTACCTCTTCTAAATTTAATGGAAGAAATGAGATATGTGTGTCCACTCCGTTATTATAGAGCCAATTTAATTCAGCACTAACCTTTTCCGAAAATTCAACATCTAAGAGCAGGTCTATCCTCTTACCCATGCTATCTTTACTATCAATTATAACAAGCATGTCTATATCACTATCTGCCCTTGCATTACCCCTAGCTACACTTCCATAAACAACCAGACTTTTTACAATAAAATTAAACCTTTTCAAAATTTCTACAGAAACCAAGCCAATAAGTCTAGAATACCGCTCCTGCCTAAACTTGTCTAAATTAGAAATTCTACCATCCAAAATATAAAGTAAAACTTCAGGATCACAAAGCCTATAAGCCCTTTTCCTTTTAACTCTTCCATGAGTATAGACCGCGCCAACCTTCCTAAGCTCATGCAAGACAACTTTAGCAGAATAAGGGGACCTAGAAACAGATAGAACATCATCAAAGTAAAAGATTTCTTCATTAAATTTTGTATAAAGCTTTTTGTAAACTTCCCCAACCCATTTAGGTAACCACATAGGTTAATATAATATTAACCATGATATTTAAGTTTTGAATACAATAAACTTATAGTAAAGGTGTACTTTTTACCAACTTTCAAATTAATCAAGCTATTCAAAGAGTCTATTAACATCCTTTGGAATAGGAGACATTGATTACTTTTAACTCGAAAAGTTTAGATAAATGTTTTGCTTAAGATGCTGCTCGTATGAGTAGCCCACAGGATAGGAGACAACAGTTAAGGTCTGAAATTCAAAGCAGTATTTCAAGTTTATCTCAAATTGAAAGTCAACTTAATTGGCTCACATCATCTATAGCATACATAGACAGCATGAGCACATCTCTTCCCTCAAGGTTTGAGGTACTAAGAAAGAACGGTTATGCGCATAAGGTTAGTGTTGAAGAACAATTAAAAAAGCTTGTTGAGAACTGGAATATTACAAGATCGAGTATTTCTTTTGATATTGAAACCCTAACTAGCCAGCTTAAAAGTGAAATAAGTATGTTAAAAAGCGAGGGACAATTGATTTTAAATAGAATCAATCAGCCATTTTTTGCAGAATTTGCTATAAGAGGAGAGATTATATTATATAATGCAAAGGTAAACACTTTTACATCTAAAGCATATTCGCAGATAAATCAGGTAAAAAAAGGACTTGTTAAGGTTAGGGAGGATATAGAGAAGATTGAAAAGATTATAAATGATGCTGAACATGCAGTAAACGCAGTATCTTCAGCTTCTTTTATCCTTCAAGAAAATGAGCATCCATTACTGTGTGTCAAAGCTAAGAAGCTTGAACCAGGGGAAAAGAACGAAGGCAGAGTTATAGTCACAGATCAACGTCTCCTATATGAGGTAGAGAAAGAAGTTGTTTTAGAAAGAAAACTCTTTATAGCAACAAAAACAAAGACAGAAAGAAAATTAGATTTAGAAGTTCCATTAGGAATAATTAAAAATGTACAGAAGGGGAGAGTTGGACTAATAGCTTGGGAAGGAGTCTACATTGACTTACATCCTGGACAAAAGTATAGTGCGGTAGTTTTTGATACAAAGGGAGACGATACTGAAAAGCTCATAGAATCCGTAAATTATGTGCTTTCAGGGCAAGCAGATAAGGATAAGGTTATAGTAGAAGCCAAAATAGTTGAAGAAGTGAAAGCTTTCTTTTGCATAAAATGTGGAGCACCATTAGAAGTTCCTACAACTAGAGGAATTTATGAAGTATCGTGTAAGTATTGTGGGACAAGAAATAAGATAAAGTAAAAAATTTATTTGTACACTTTGCTTAAACTATTTTGATTTAAATGGAGACGGCTATTGGAATAGATTTGGGAGCGACCCATGTCAGGGTTGCTGTTGGTGTAAAAGATGGAAGAATTTTAGCTAAAAATGTTAAAAAAACTGTACAAGAAGGCGACGAGTATGCAGTAAGCAGACAAATCATCAACATGGTTAAAGAATTGCCTAGTGAATATGTTAAAGAAGCCGTTGGAGTAGTCATTGGAACAATTGGTCCAATAGATCCTAGAACAGGTTCAATTTCACCTGCAAACCTGCCCTTTAAAAGAGTATATTTAACCAATCCAATTTCAAGCGAACTTAAGCTTCCAGTAAAAATGTACAATGATTGTGTTGCAGCAGTGATTGGTGAAAAGTTTTTCGGAGAAGGAAGAGGTGTTGAGAACCTAGTTTATGTTACAATAAGTAGTGGTATTGGTGGTGGAATATTCGTTAACAATAAATTGCTTCTAGGAAAAGATGGAAACGCTCATGAGATAGGGCATATGACCATAGATTTTGAAGGAAGACTGATGTGCGGATGTGGAAAAAGGGGACATTGGGAAGCATACTGTTCAGGCAAAAATATACCAAATTTTGTAAGATGGATGGCTAAAAATTTTGATCAGAACATTTTAGAAAAAAGTATAGTCTATAACCGACTTCAAAATTTAGATGGAAAAGAGATATTTGATGCTGCAAGAGTGGGAGACCCATTTTCTTTAAAGGTTGTTGAGGAAATTGGTAGATTGAACGCCATA
>JARVJS010000085.1 GCA_029776125.1 Nitrososphaeria archaeon | reverse complement strand
TGAGAAAAGTGACTTTAGAGGCTTTCCTAAGGATACACCACTTATAGTTAGAATGCAAACCTTTGAAGACCTTCTTCGGTCTACTCTAGGTTGGCCGATTATAAAGAGAGCATTCGTACTCTATAACTGGAAACACTACGATAAACATGTTTATACAATAAAACTTGTTCAAAGAATATTCGATAGGACTAGAAGAATTTACTTCACATACCTTTCAGATAACGAGATTGGTGGTGGAAGGTTTGTTGGATACAGAGTTTCCGCGGTCGAAGAATGGAAACTAACTGACAACCTACTTGAACCGAAATGGGTATACTTTCCAATAGTTAAACTTGAGGAAGGCTTTGAGGAACTTTCTAGGAATCTTGCGTCTAGAGACTCTTTTTAACCCAAATATACGAGGATGTACGTTCAAACTTTTTCTTTTCAAAAAATTTAAGGGCTTTAACGTTATTTGCTTCAATATCAGCCAAAACGATTCTTACACCAAATTCTTTAAATCTTTCTTCTAAACTATCATATAATCTACTCGCAATGCCTGTCCTCTGATATCTTTTCCTGACACCAAGCCAGACAACGTACCCATACTTCCATGGAGACTGAGACTTCTCAATAATTGTACCCATTATGAAACCTACAACTTTATCGTTGCTTTCGGCAACCAGACACAAATCCTTATTATTATTGAAAAGTGATGTTACAGTATATTCATCCCATGTCCTATACATTATTGGAAAAGTTTCGCTAGAAAACAAGGATTCACCTATATGGAAAACTTCTGGAAGGTCGTCAATATTCATTTCTCTAATCTTTGTAACCAAATTTAATTTTCCACCACCATGTTGGCGCAAAAATTTTTGCAAACCGTATTTTATAAGAATTTTGTACCCGTTTCCATCAAAATTTTAATCTGATTCTCAAGCAAGGTGGGAAGGTTTGGAACCTTTACTTCAAGAAAACCTCTAACAAGCATGGATATTGCCTCATCTCTTCCAACACCTTTAGTAAGTAAGTAAAATATTACTTCTTCAGAAAGCTTTCCTACAGCAGCCTCATGAGTTAATTCAACATCTTTGACGGTAGAGTCAAGCTCAGGCACAGTCCAAATACCTGAACCATCATTGAGTATAAGGCCACGGCATTCGATATGCCCTTTAACACCAGGTGCCTCAGAAGATATTCTGGCCCTTGAAACAATCTTTGAAGAGTCTGTGGAAACAGACCTTGATATAATTTCAGCACAGGAATTTTTGCCAGTAATTTTTACAGCGGAACCTAAATCAATGTAGGAATTCGATCTGCCAACAATAATTGAGGACATAAACGTATTAGATTTTTCACCCTTTAAATATACTGTTGGATATGATTGTAGAGAATTAAGGCCTGAAACGTTTAAGTTTATGTAATTGTTGATAAATGTACCCCCATCTTCTACAATAGCAGCAGTTCTAGGACGAACGTGAGTAGCCTTGCTCCAGTCATGGATCATTGTAAATGTTACTACAGAATTCTTTTTAACATAAAATTCAGTTATTCCAGCATGCAATCCTACAGTCTCAGGCATTGCAGCACAGCCAGTAACAACATGTAGAACAGAGTTCGGTTCGGCAACAATAACATTATGTGGGGCTTGAAAAACATCTGTAGACTTTATAAAAAGGCATGTTTGAACTGGAATTTCTGTGATCGAGTTTTCTTTAGAAATTATCACATAACCTCCTTTCCCATACAATTGAGCCGCCGCAGTAAACTTATCTTGTCCCACATCTATAAGATTCCAAAAATATTCTCGAACAAAATGCTCATCACTTAATGCTTCATTTAAACTTAATATTTCAACATTTGGATAAAGTTTCTTCTTATACACAATGTCATGATCTATTTGTAAATAGCCAGAAGATTTGCTGGTGTCACCTAAATCTAAGCCAATACTTTTTACTCTTTCAATAACATTCTCTGGAATTAAGCTTATATCTTCGACTTCTTTCAACTTTTCATCGAATTTGATGTAAGATGTGAGGTCTATATCGGGTCCATATTGGCATCTATTTTGCAAGGACATTTTTGCCCTATTATTCAAAAAATCAATCTTTTCCTTTGCACCCAAATTTCATTCGCCCACCATCTTGCATGATACACGATTATCATAACATTTTGTACACCAGTCAAACCCATGCTTTAGAACATCATTTACAAGATTCTCCGTAGGACCATAGCATATTATCCTACCATTCTGCATAATATAGGTTCTATGAGTTAGAACATATCTTGAGATATAGCCTAAGTGTGTTACAATTAATCCTGAAGGCTTTTTCATAGCTGTATTATTGCTGTCTGACAGAAGCCGCCCTATCGCATTACCTACCACAATCATGTTCTCAACGTCTACACCAGAATCTGGTTCATCTAATAGTGCAAGAGAAGGCTTCTGAAGGAGAAGAAAGAATATTTCAACACGCTTCATTTCACCACCACTGAAGCCCACATTAATTTCCCTATCCAGAAAATTGGTTAAATTAAGCAAAGAGGCTACTGAATCGATTTCAGTATCACTTTTAGCAAGCCTTTTGGCTAAGTTTCTAAGTGTGATACCATAAATTTTTGGAGGAAACTGTAGAGCAGCACCTAACCCCAACTTTACTCTTTCTTCAGTAGAAGTATGGGTTATATCCTTTCCTTTAAAGATTATAGAACCATTCTTAATCTTATAGTGAGGGTGGCCCATTAGAGTGTATATTAGAGAGGATTTCCCTGAACCATTTGGGCCCATAAGTAAAATAGATC
>JARVJS010000046.1 GCA_029776125.1 Nitrososphaeria archaeon | reverse complement strand
AGGTAACATATGCGATCGTCGTCCAGTCTGGTCTAGGACACCAGCCTTCCAAGCTGGTAACCCGGGTTCAAATCCCGGCGGTCGCATTTTTCTCAAAATTATTTAGAAGAATTATTAAACATAAAAGTTATTAATGGGTTACCGGGGAATATGATTGTCCTATAATGCCGAGGTAGCTCAGCCTGGGAGAGCACCCGGCTGAAGACCGGGCTGTCGCCGGTTCAAGTCCGGCCCTCGGCATTAGGAGGAAACTTCAATTTCTATCAAAGGTCTCAGGCTTCCTATATACTTATTATCTAAGTAAACGTCTATTGTATCTAATCCGATTTGAGCCATTCTAAAAACACATTTTCTTTCGCCTAGAGCACGTTTTATTTCGATTATTAAATCTAAGTAATCCTGATCTGCACTTGCACCTGACGGTCTATCCTCAAAACCTATTACAAAAGTTTCAAAGATTGTTCCACTTAAATCATAAGTTCCTTTTGTAATGCCTATAACTTTATACTCAGATATTTCTAAACCAGTATTCCTATTTACAAATTTGAATCTTTTTAGTTGAAAATTTATTTCTTCAGGCAATTTCTGTGCACTTATATTTTCAATATATAATCCTATAAAAAAACCTAAAATAAAGGAAATAAGTACTCCTAAAACAAATAGAAAACATTTATTTTTATGGGATAGACGTATCAATTTAACTCCACATATAGAATTCTATTCTTGCTAAAATATTTTTATCTAACTCTAAACGCCTTAGCAGAAAAGCTTAAGTTAAACTCTTTATAGTAGAATTCCTGAAGGTCTTAAAGGTATACGGTTGCTTCGACGGGCGAACTGACCAAACACGGGATGAAGAATTGAACCGTATACCGAGAAAACTTGGGCCGATAGTACAGGCTGGTATGTACGCTCGCCTCGCACGCGAGAGGTCGCGGGTTCAAGTCCCGCTCGGTCCACCAAACTATTTATTGAACAATTTTAATGTCATAAACTGAATATTTCAGATGCTTTTTGTTTATAGACTTCAAAGTCCTTTGCTGTGAATAGAACGAAAATAACTTCTTCTAATCCATTTTCTTTTTCCAAGAAATTTTTAACAGTACTTAAAGCTATAACACTTGCTTTATCAATTGGATATCCGTATGCTCCTGTACTGATTGAAGGAAATGCAATACTTTTTAATCCCCTACTTTTTGCAAGATTTAACGAATTCCAGTACGCTTTGGATAAAAATTCTGCTTCTCTATTATTTCCCCCTTTCCAAATAGGTCCAACAGTATGTATAACATATTTTGCTTTCAAATTTCCTCCGGATGTTATAACTGCTTCTCCAGTAGGGAGGCCATTGGGATATAATGTTGCTCTTATTTGCTTACATTCTTCAAGTATTTTGTTTCCTCCTTTCCTGTGTATTGCTCCATCAACTCCCCCTCCACCCATCAGAGTTGGGTTCGCCGCATTAACTATAGCATCTACAGTCTGTTCTGTTATATCCCCTTGTACAATCTTAATCCTACAATTTTTTAATTTTATCTCCATATATAGTTAAAGGTATCTTTTCCTATAACTTTATAACTTTTATTATTCTTAGGCTGTAATTATTCCAGGAAAAGTGCTGGTTTTAATGGTAAGGCATTTTTAGCTTTATTTTTTGGATCGTATTTCTCTTTTTCTGTTGAATAAAATATTTTAATAATCATGTTGGTCTCTTTTTCTAAATATTCCTTGTTCTTTTTGTATATTGAAAATTCATTGAAATCTTTTATTTTTCTTGCTTCATCAACTAAATTTTTGTCTAACGTGTTTGCTAACTTGACTAATTGTGGTATATATTCCATAATATTTTTTGTTGATTCCTCGCTAATCTTTTTTATAGCCTCTTTTGTTGGTAATCCACTTTCAACGTAAGTTAGGTATCTAAAAAAAGTTTTTGTAACCTCTGGTGCGGCAACGTATATGTAGAGTGTTTTAGGCTCAACTTTTGCTATCTTTTTTATTTCCTTTACATCTTCCAAAAGTTTTTCTATGATTCTGTTTTCGAAAATGACTTTATAATCCTCTTCATCGACTGTTAATGTTGGCCATTTTTCTGTTGAAATATACGTCTGTTTTCCAATATGATGCCATAATTCTTCACATGTGAATGGAATAAATGGTGCCATGGCTTTTATCCAGTATTCTATTACCTCCTTGATAGTATCCTTTTCTGGTATAGTTACTTGTTTCAAATATCGTTTTACAATGTTTGGTATATCAAAAAATGCTATTTGAAATGCCGTCTTAGTCTTCATTTGCTCTAGATTTTTTTCTTCAAATAAAATCATTTTCTTTAGTTCTGCCAATAAAAGTTTTTCCGGAAAATCTTTTTCTCTACATTCTGCCTTTTCCATTAATTCATTTATAAAATCGAATAACGACAATATTTTTTGTTCCATAAGTTTTGCAATGTTCTCGTTCCAATCTGGGTCGTCCATTCCTTCTGCTCCATAAATTAATGCTGCTCTAACAACATCTGCACCATACTTTTTCACTTCGTTTGAAATTGTAGTAAATATTCCTTTAGACTTTGACATTTTTTTGCCTTCTATTGTGATCATTCCATTCACACTTATCCCTTTAGGCCACATTTCTTTAGGAAATATTGCCACATGTTGGAATAAGAAGAATGTTAGATGATTTGGAATAAGTTCTTTGGCAGAATTTCTTAAGTTGTTAATCTTGTAGCTAACTTTTTTTGAAATTCTAAAATTTTTACTGTTATGGCAGTGCTTGAGGGATATAA
>JARVJS010000036.1 GCA_029776125.1 Nitrososphaeria archaeon | reverse complement strand
GAAGGCTATTAGATGACTTGTATTTAGTGATAATGTTTGAATTCTGGAGGACTTTTAATTGATGGTAAACTTAAGAAAGATAAAGTTTGGCTATATTATCTTTTGGAAAACGGTAAGTTAATTGAATGGGTTGACGATGAAAAGTTTTATCCCTACATTTATATTTCTGGTAAAGAAGAAAAAGAGGTTTCTGATTATGCAATAAGTTTAGGTTGTAAAATAGTTCCTGAACTAAGAAAAGACTTGTTTTCAGATAAGGAGGAAGAATATTATAAAATTTTTGGAAGCGAAGAAACTCTAGAAAACCTAAAGCATAAAATTAAAAGAGTTTGGGAAGAGGAGCTCTCATCTATAGAAAAATATGTTTTTGAAAAAAATATCCGCTTTGGGATACACTATGATGTCCTTGGAAGAGAATATACCCCATTAGCTGTTGAAGACCATTTTTTTAATGAAATTTTTAGCACACTATTAGATAGCGATCCAATAAAATATAATTATGTAAAAAAATTTTTTGAAATCATAGAGCAGCCGCTACCTAAAATAACAGAGGATTTTGCAAGAAAATTCGGTTACGATAAGGCTAGCATGTTAAAGGCACTATATCTTTCAAGAATAACGAATACACCTTTAGCTTTGAAGAGAATGCCGCCAAGCTATTTTATTAAATCATTATATTACCTATGTTTAAAAAGTGAAGGCTATATTATACCTACAGCTGAAGAGTTTGCAAGAGGTGAAGTTTCAAGAGGAGTATATGGTAAGGCGGCATTAGTTATAGCTCCTGAAAAAGGAGTTTTTTTGAACACGTACGTTTTAGATTACGAGTCACTTTATCCTAGCTGCATTGACGTTTACAACCTTTCCCATGAAACTGTAAACTGTGGACATATTGAATGCGCAAAAAATTTGGTTCCCGAGGAAAGGCATCATGTTTGCATATTAAGAAGAGGAAAGTATTCTGTTTTAATAGGCGCTTTAAAGGATCTTCGTATTAAATATTATAAGAAGAAGGCGAAAGAAGGTAATGAGAAAGCCAAAATCGTTTCCGATATACTAAAAACAATACTTGTAATATGTTATGGTGTTACCATAAGGATTAGAGGACTGGCAAACCCTTCTCTTGCGGAATCAATAACAGCGTACGCTAGGAATGCTTTAAAGACAGCTTGGAAAATTGCCTTAGAGAGTGGTTTAAGGCCAGTTTATGGAGATACAGACTCCCTTTTTATAGTAAATCCAGAAAGTAAACATGTGCAAACATTGGTTAACAGAGTTAAAACTGAGCTTGGACTGGATTTGGCTGTTGATAAAAAGTATAAGGTCTGTATATTTTCTACCGCAAAAAAAGCGTATCTCGGCATATTCGATGATGGTAAAATAGACCCCAAAGGATTAACTGCATACAAGTCTAGCACACCAGCGTTTGTAAAAAAGGTTTTGAAAGAGACCGCAATAGAGCTTACAAAAATAGACAACTTAGAGGATATACCTAGAGTAAGAGAAAGGATTAATAGAATTTTGGAAGAAAAGAAGAAGGAAATTTTACAAAGAAAGTTTGACATAGAGGATATGGGATTTTCCGTAATACTGCATAAGAATCCTAATGAAATATTGAATTCAAATATTAAGGCACAATCGTATCAGTGTGCAATTCAACTTATCGATGCTGGATATAGACTAAAAAAAGGCCAAAAGATAACATTTGTAAAAGTTAAACCATTTTACTACAAGGGAAATAGGTTTACAGTAAAACCAATTAACGTGGTAAAAAAAGATGAAATAAACGTATATGACTATATTTCCAACATGTACACTATGATGGCACAGATTCTTGAACCTATTGGATTAAGAAAACATGATAATAGAAATGAACATGTGATGATTAGTGACTGGTTTGAGTAAAAATGGGCTAAGTGTAGAAAAGAAATATACTCCTAACATGAAATTAATTTATGTAGTATAGTGGATTCAGTTTTGTTAAAAAATTTTTTCTCCCTTCAAATATGTTGCGATAACATTAATGTCCTTATCTAAAACTACAAAGTCAGCATCATTACATTCCATTATACTACCCTTTTTTCTCAACATCATAGCCTTGCAAGGAGTTAAAGTGGCCATTTCCAAGGCTTTTATAAACGGAATACCAATTTTTACAGCATTTCTGACAGCCTTATCCATCGTTAAAGTGCTGCCTGCAAGTGATCCATCAGGAAGCCTTGAAACACCATCTTTTACAATAATTTCTATTGGGCCAAGCTTAAATGTTCCATCGTTTAAACCGGCACCAGCAATCGCATCCGTTATAAGCACCATCCTTTTTGAACCCTTGCACTTAAATACCAATTCTACCGTAGCATGATGTAAATGAACCAGATCTAAAATTGTTTCAGCATAAATGCTCGGACAAGTTAATGCTGCACCAATAACACCCGGTTCCCTATGATGGAAAGATCGCATTCCATTAAAAATATGTGTCACAATCCTAGCACCAGCAGAAAAGGCTTGAAGTGTCTGCTGATATGTTGCATCTGTATGGCCTATTGACACAATAATATTCAAACCTTTTAATGTCTTAATAAATTCTATGCCGCCTTCAACTTCAGGAGCAATTGTCATTCTTTTTCTTATACGGTTGAAGAAACTATTTAAAAATTTAACTTCTTTAACAGACGGGAGCCTAATATACAGCCTAGATTGGGCGCCGGCCATCTTAGGGTTTATGTATGGGCCTTCAAAATGAACTCCAACAATCTCGGAACCTTTCACATACCTTATACTAGAA
>JARVJS010000117.1 GCA_029776125.1 Nitrososphaeria archaeon | reverse complement strand
AAATATGTTAGGGACATAGATAGGCTAAAGAATTTTGCTTTAGAAAATTCTAAGGAAAGGGGATTGTTTGGAAGTAATGTTTTAATCGGTTTTTATGAAGAACAGTATGTAGCATCTTCTTTTGGGTTAAACGTTGTAGATGTTCTTGCTGGAAGCGAAGAAAGTTTGGAATTGTCACCTCAGAAGCTGGAGACTATAAGGAGTCAGCTTTTAGAAGGATACATTAAATATATTATGGTTTCAGAAGTCGCTAAAGAGCTACCTTTATACAATTATATTGAAAAACTTTCTTCTGAAACGGGATCAAAGATTATAGTTGTTAGAGTACTGGATTTGCCTGAAATATATGATTTCAGGAACCTTTTCTCATACAATATTGGTAAGATTGGGGCTTTTGAAACAGCGTCAAAAACCAGCAGCCTTTCCCAATCAAATGTCTTTCTTGAAACCACGATCATTGCCCTAATGTTTAATATTATTTTAATAATCTTGATTTTTAGGAGGGTTAGAAGATGAATGCGATAGAGTTAGATAATGTTAAAGTTCGTTTAAATGATAAAGAAGTATTGGAGGATATTGGTTTTAAAGTTGAAGAATCATCATTTCTTTCAATAATGGGGCCTAATGGTTCAGGAAAAACGACTCTGATAAAGGTTCTTTTAGGCATTATAGTTCCAGACTCAGGTACTGTTAGAGTTTTTGGCGTGGATCCTGTAAAAAATCCTTTTGAGGTTAGAAGGATAGCAGGCTATGTTCCTCAGAAGGAGAAGATAAATTTGGAAGTGCCTTTAACTGTATCAGATGTTGTAGGAATGGGCCTTGTTTCAAAAAAGCAGGTGCCAAGATTCTTTACTGGAATAGATAGGGGAAGGATTGAGGAAGCTCTAAAGCTTGTTGGCATGTGGGATTATAGGAATGAAAAGTTTGCTAATTTAAGTGGTGGACAGCAGCAAAGGGTTCTGATTGCAAGGGCGATAGTGCATGAACCAAAACTACTTTTATTGGATGAACCTTTTAATGGAGTTGATGTAAATAATCAGAGAAAGATTTTGGAATTTTTAGGTAAAATGAAGTCAGAGAAGGTTACAATAGTTGTTGTTACCCATGATATTAACCCTTTAGCTGAACTTACAGATTATGTGATGCTTTTGAACAGGAAGATTATTTCCTTTGGAAAGCCTTCCGAGGCGTTAGATTATGTGCGTTTGTGCCAAATTTATGGACCATCTGTACAGGTTATAACAGGAAAGCCTTGTCCAACAGTTATTACAGGTGATGTACATGCTTGATCCATTTTCACCATTTCTTGTGAGAGCATATTTTGCAATAATTTTAACAAGTTTTATGAGCTTGGCGAGTGGTTTTGCACTTTTACGTGGAGCATCATATCTACCAGCTGAAGCGTCACATTCTGCACTTGGAGGGGCAGCTATAGGTGTTTTTATAGGGTACATGTTCAAGATAGGGGTTGACCCATTTTACTTTGCAATACTTTTTAGCTCTCTTACGGCAATGCTTGTTGCCTATGCAGGAAGGCATGGTGGCGCTGAAGTTTTAAACGCAGCACTTGGTGGAATGTTGGCCATAAGTGTTTCATTTTATGCACTTTTTAGAGCTTTGGTTCCTGCTGATTTGAAGGTTGTTGTTGACGGGTATTTGGTTGGAGATATTTTACTTTTAACATATGATGATTTGATACGTTTAATGATAATTATATGGTGTGGAACATTAATACTTTACCTTTTTAAAAATGAGATACTTTATGTATGCTTTGATCAAGAAGGTGCTGAAGCACTTGGCCTAGATGTTGCCTTCTACGATTATGTCCTCTTCTTTTTCATGGGTTTAGCTGGTGGACTTGCGGCAAAAACAATTGGAAGCCTAATGGTTTTTGCACTAATAATGTTACCTTCTGTTATCGCTAAAGAATATTCTAAAAATATTCGAAAATATTTTTTGAATACAGTTATTGTTACACTAGTGTTTGGGTACAGTGGAATTTTGGTTTCGATAATCTCAGGATTACCAAGTAGTGGAAGTATTGCTGCGATAGCGAGTCTTTCCTACATTGTCTCAATAGTATATAGTAGGGGTAGGAAAAAAGTTTAATATCTTTGCTTTTGCATCAAGGCTTTAACTTTATCAATTAAGGAAACGTGATACACATTTGATAGGTACTCGTCAAGCTTATCTAATGCATCAAACTCCATTCTAGTTTTTTCTACAGGCTTTCTTGTTATAAGCGTTTTCCCACAATTTCTACAGACCGACTTTGCATATATTATTATATCATTGCTTTTTATATCGAAAAGGAGGTCTGACTTTATAATTTTAAAGTCGTTACCACATTCACACTTTTGTCTTAAAACTTTCTTTAAAATTTTTCTTCTCTCTTTAGAACCAAGCTCAGTTGACCAAAGAAGCTCATTTCTTAACATTCTATATTCTAGGTCACTTGATATACTTGGATTAGATTCTTCGATTTCATCTAAGACTTCCATGATATTGTAAGTTTCTTCTTCAGCGACTTTAGGTTTTATCAAACTTTCTGTCTGAAACTTTTGTATAGCCCACTCCGGAATTTCATAGTCAAGGAATTTTTCGAAATATATTAGAAGATCCCAAAGACTTCTTCCAACAAGCTTATCTCTTTTATCTTTCATTGAATTGGTTGGCGGAAGATTCTTTGCTATATCCCAAACAATAATGTTGCATAAATTTTCTATAAATGAATCATTTTCGGCATAATAGCTGCACCAGAGGACATAATAAATGTGGTCCAGAAGCTGTTTAACACTCTTTA
>JARVJS010000037.1 GCA_029776125.1 Nitrososphaeria archaeon | reverse complement strand
AAAAATCAATGTCTTCAGTCAATGACCTTTCATCCCATTTCCCTACTGTATTAAAAACATGTTTTTTTATGAACATACCGCTACCACATAATGGTACAAAGAGTCCTACAATGTCCTTAACTCTTAGCACGAAAGCATGCCAAAGTAGTCCCTCAAACATTCCTGCCTTAGCAAGTATTCCCTCATTTCCATTAACATATTGGTAAATGCATTGTATCGCATCAACATTATCCTTATACAGGTACTTTGATGCTTTGAGAAGCATGTCTGGAGGGGGAATGGCGTCTGCATCTAATATTCCTATAACCTCACCCTTTGCATGCTCTAAGCCAACATTTATTGAATGAGGTTTACCCCTGCTTTCTTTACAATGGATCACCTTAACATTACTGTACTTTTTTTCATACTCTTTAGCAATTTCTAGTGTCCTATCATTTGATCCATCTTCTACAACGATGATCTCGTATAAGTTATCTGGGTAATCTTGTGAAATAAGCCTATCTAAAATTCTTCCTATAACTTTTTCCTCATTTTTTGCAGGAACAATTATTGAATAGTATGGAAAATACATGTTTTGAAAATAATAATCTTCTAAATGAAGTTGTTTTTTATAATATATTCCCAAAAATATTATGTAAAATGTGTACGCCCCCGCAATATATAGAATAATAGAAATAAGAAATGCGAGGGGGTCTAAAATCATTCCTAATCACAAGTAACTTCTAAAGGTTATAGCATATAAATATTACTTAATTTTTTGGAATAAAAAATAAAATAGTGGTGTAACTATCCTTATGGGTAGAAAATGCGTGTAAAAATTGGTTTAATAGGGAAAACGAACACTGGTAAAACAACTTTCTTTAATTCAGCAACTTTACAGTCGGCTGAAATTTCCACATACCCGTTTACTACAAAAACTCCAAACTTAGGTATCGCACATGTAGTAACATTATGTGTTCACAAGGAATTTGGTGTAAAAGACAATCCGCAGAATTCAATATGTGATGACGGGTGGCGTTTTATACCAATAGAATTAATAGACTTGCCAGGGCTAATAAGGGGTGCATGGATGGGGAAGGGTCTTGGAAATCAGTTTTTGTCTGTTGCAGCACAGTCTGATGCCCTAATACATGTTGTAGACGCTTCTGGTTCTGTGGATGCGGAAGGAAGAATCTGTGAACCTGGAACAGGAGATCCGGTAGCAGATATCGGCGATATTGAAGAAGAGCTAGTAATGTGGTATATGAAATTAATTTTAGCAAACCAGGATAGGATTGAAAGGGATATTAAACGTAATATGGATCTACCAACGATTATCAATAATTTCATGCAAGGTGTTGGTGTAACTAAGGAGCATGTCGCAATTGCCTTAGAAAAATCAGGGTTAGTTGAAAAAGATTTCAGAAACTGGAGTGAGGAAGAATTAAAGAATTTCACTTGGACTTTAAGGGATGTCTCTAAGCCTACATTAATTGTAGCAAACAAAATGGACTTACCTTATGCTGAAGAAAATTTTGAAAGGATTAGGGAAGCATACTCTGACATGATAGTTATACCTACTAGTGCCGAGGCTGAACTTACATTGAGGAGGGCTGAGCAAAAAGGTTACATTAAATATATTCCAGGAGAGGAAAGGTTTAGGGTTATAGACTCAAGTAAGATGACTGACAGGCAAAAGTGGGCTCTAAACTTCATACGAAAAAGCATACTAAGTAAATATCTCCACACAGGCGTCCAGTTTGCGTTAAATGTTGCTGTCTTTAAACTGCTTAGGATGAGTGCTGTATATCCTGTTTATGATCCTAAATCTTTGACAGATAAAAATGGTAATGTTTTGCCTGATGTTCATCTGATGCCTTATGGGGCTACGATTGCTGATTTGGCTAGGGAAGTTCACACTGAACTTGCAAAGGGTTTACTTTATGGAATTGACTGTAGAGATGGCCTTAGACTGCCAGTTACCTATAAATTAAAGGATCGTGATGTAATTTCACTGGTTTCGGCAAGTTCTAAAAAGAAATAGTCTACATTAAGCTGTTTCCTAAAAATTTTATAGTAAATTCTCTTTTTTAAGTTCCTCCTCTAACTTTTCTTTTCTTGACAGATAGTTACAATATCTCTTACTCCATTTTGTGAAAAATTTATATTCTTTTAAAGAAAAATATAATGTTATAAACGAAAGTAGCATTGTGCCTATAGACGCTGAAAGCAGAATCCATGCTAGTAAAGGCTGCTGTCTTATTAAAAGAAGTAAGATTAGAGGATGAAATATTACTATAAGTGAAAGGATTATTGCCGCAGGAGAAAGGATTAGGGAACCGATGATCAGGTAAATGAACATAGAACGCAATCCATTAATTCTATCAATTATGTTATCTAAAAGCTCTAAGAGTGAAATGTTCTCGTTTTCGCTCATATTGGACACTTATCCTTTATATAGGAAAATAATATATTTTGTGGAACAAAGTTACTATTTCTTATATGGAAACATTTCGATATAAGGTTTTAGTATAATCTCATAAAATTTTAACCCCTTTTGTGTAACCTTATACTTAAGTATATCTTTTTTACCTTGAATTTCATGAAACTTTTCAATAAGGCCTTTAGATTCCATTTCATCCAAAATTTCCTTATGCTTGGAAAGATTTAGCCCACAATAGCTTATCAAGTTGGTTAAAGTTAATGGGCCATGCTCTGCAAGCTTTATAATTATCTCAGCCCTAATGTATATTCGTTCACGATATTCTCTTTGCTGTGGCAAAAAACTCACGTCACAAGATTATTTCTTATTTTAAATTGCCATGATATTCTTGTAATGATTTA
>JARVJS010000113.1 GCA_029776125.1 Nitrososphaeria archaeon | reverse complement strand
CCGCCCTCAAGATCCTGAAAGAGCGCCTATTCTATCACCACAGTCTTTTTTTACTATAATCTCTCCGCCATAAATTCCCTGTCCAACACCATTTCCTGCATCCCCTTCAATGACTATCTTGCCTCGTGTCATATTGTCTCCTGTAAACCATCCAGAGTTTCCTTCAACCCTTATTTTTGGCCCGTCCACCATCGTAGCCAAAAAGTATCCGACAGAGCCTCTGATCTCTATTTCAATCTCTCTAGTTAACCCTGCAGCAATATGATGCTTGCCGTTTGGATTCTCTAAAACTATCTTTTTAAGAGAATTTGAGAGCTCTTTTATTTTAACATTTAATTCTCTTACACTATATTTTTCTGCATCTATTATCTTCAATTCCTCTTCCAGCACACAACTTCACCTGGCCTAAGTCCCCTAATCTTTCCACTGTTACCAAATATTCTTAATGCGCTTTCTTCTGAGGCTGCTGCCTTCAAATTTTCTCCCTCGTATACTAGTAGCGGTCTTAGTCCAAGCTTATCTCTCACCATGCCTATTGAATCTGCTGTTGAAATTATGTATGAAAATGGGCCGTCTAATTCTTTTACTGAAGTTTTTAAAATCTCTTGCAAGCCTAACCCTCTTTTCAGCATTTCAACAACATAGTGTACTATGAGTTCTGAATCGTTTTCTGTCTCAAAGGTTGCTCCTTTACGTTCAAGTTTTTCTCTAACTTTCCAGTAGTTTGTTATCTGGCCATTATGTACTAATGCTATGTCTGGATATTTAAGTGATTGGAAGGGGTGTGCGTGGAATATGTCTACACCACTTTCTGTAGAAAATCTCACGTGCCCTAGACCATGTGTACCATGCATTTCTGAAATTCTAAAGTTTTTTTCAAGTTCTTCAGCAACTCCTACATCCTTTATTATCTCCATCTTTCTGCCTATGCTTATCACTTTAGCTAAGCCTGTTAAATTTACTTTCTCAACAATATCGCTTAGTCTGTCTTCTGTTGTTCTTACAATATATTTGTCGAATCCAAAGCCTCTAAGAGTGTTTATCTTTATGCTTCTAATGTCTGCTCCCGCTGTAGCGAGAGCTGTGGACACCTTACTTAATGCTCCAACAACATCCTTTGTAAAAACTTTAACAATATACTCATCCTCTTGAACATTTTCTCTATCGTAAATTGCTACCCCAGCAGAATCTTTTCCCCTGTGCTGGAGATTCTCCATCATAGTTATAAGATACTTTCCAACAGGCCCTTCTTCTTCAAGAAAAATGCACGCTATCCCGCAGATTTTATCTTCACCTCAATAAATTTATAATCTTCTTATGTACCTTTCGATCTCCCATTCTGTGACCTGCGTCCTGTACAAGTCCCACTCCTTTCTCTTAATATGCAGATAATTATGAAAGAGAGTTTCACCCAAAGCTTCTTTCATGAACTCACTGTTTTCCATTAAATCGAGAGCCTCCTTTAACGATTCTGGTAATGATACAATATTTCTTGCTTTTCTCTCCTCATAGCTTAACTTGTAAACGTTTAGTTCCGTGGGTTCTCCTGGATCCATTTTCTTCTTTACTCCCTCAAGTCCAGCTAAGCATAGAACGGCAAACTGGATGTAAGGGTTTCCAGCGGGGTCAGGGCATCTTATTTCACATCTTGCAGCATTTTTTCTTCCACCAAAGTTTGGCACTCTTATAAGTGGTGACCTATTTTTGAAAGCCCAAGCGATGTAAACTGGAGCCTCGTATCCTGGAACAAGTCTTTTATAGGAATTTGGCCACGATGCAAGTACTGCGCACATTTCTCTTCCAAAATGAAGTTGTCCTCCTATAAAATGTCTTGCTGTATCTGATAGGAAGCCTGTTGAAGGGTCTTCTGAATAGAATAGGTTTTCTGTTCTATCAATATTCCATAAGCTTTGGTGTACATGCATTCCTGAACCGTTGACGCCATAAAATGGTTTAGGCATATATGTTGCAATATACCCGTTCTTTGCTGCAACAATCTTTGTAACCATCTTCATCGTTATCGTCCTGTCAGCAGTTTCAAGTGCCTCATCAAACTTGAAGTCTATCTCATTCTGTCCGAGTGCAACTTCATGGTGTGCTATCTCTATTTCTATACCAAAACATTCTGCCATATCAGCTATCTCACGCCTAATCCAGTCTGTTAGGTCGCCTGGGTGGTAATCAAAGTATCCTGCCATATCTATTGGCTTAGGCCTGCCTTCATCACTCTCTTTTAAGAGAAAGAACTCAAGTTCGGGTGCACAAACGTATTTCATTCCATTTTCTTCACTTTTTTTTAGCGCTCTTTCTAGAACATATCTCGGGTCTCCTTCAAACCTTTTATCTTCTGGAGTGTAAACGTCACAGATCATTCTTCCTGAAGCCTTTTCCTGAGGTCTCCATGGTATTTCTGAAAAGGTGGAAGGGTCCGGATAGAGTACCATATCCGATTCTTCTATTGGTCTGAATCCAGTTATTGAGGAACCATCAAATGATTGACCGTTTTCAAGTATACTTTCTATATTTTTTGAATGGACTTGAAGGCTCTTAAGTACTCCGTTGATGTCAGTAAATTGAAGTTTTATAAATTTGATGTTCTTGCCTTGCACCTCTTGTACAACTTTTGTAACATTTTCTTTCCATATAGCGTCTTTAAAGTGACGCATCCAACTCGCCACTATATGGACTACTACCTCCAATAGTATATCTTATAAAGTTTTTGGTGCACATAATATTATAATTTTTACAAAAAATTTTATAAATATTAAAAAATTGTAAAAAAATAATTTTTTTGAAAAAAAGCCCAATTATACCCTCTTGCTTCCAATATAAAC
>JARVJS010000153.1 GCA_029776125.1 Nitrososphaeria archaeon | reverse complement strand
ATAGAAGCTTTTTTACTTTTCGGTAATATACTTTAACCTTATTAAAGAAAAGGATGGTAACAGGTAATCACTTATCAGTTGCCTTTTTCTTCACTTAATCTCAAAGCTGGACTTTTTTGAAGATTATATATTTAAAATGATCCACTATTCCAAGTGTGAATAATGCTGGAAAGCCTAAAGCAAAAAGGACTTGATCCGTTGATAGTGAAGGAATTATTATGCCGTATATGCCAAGCAACGTGAATACAACTGTTACGGCTGCAATAGATATGATCAATCCTTTGCCGGGCTTTGAAGACCAAAAGTGTCTTCTTTCTCTTACAATATACACTCTAAATTGACTATTAAAGACAAGTATCAGCATTATAAAAGTGCGTAGTCTTTCCCAATCTAGTTGAAAATAATTTTTTCCTATTACTAATGCAATAGTGTCTCCTACAACTAAAAGTAAACTAACTACGAGAGACACAATTGTAATGTTTTTAATATTCCACTTGTTTGGATTACTAGTATGTTTTACGTTATCAGTTGCCAATGATATTGTTGAAAAATCGTTTGCAAAAATTAATAGCGTCATACCTAATAGGCTGAGAACAATGTCATGTAACCAGAAAAATCCAAGCGTCAATAAAGTGACAAATTCTATCACTTTTGCAACCTTATTTATAACCCATGTTAGCATTCGTTGGTATATCTGTCTGCTTATTTTTATTGCGCTAACAATCACTTTCACCCCCTGTTCGGTTAAAACCACGCTGGCTGAGGCTTTCGCGACATCTGTCGAGTTACTCACAGCTATTCCCATTTCCGCTTGTTTAAGTGCTGGTGCATCGTTTACTCCGTCACCAGTCATTCCTACCATATGTCCATTAGACTGTAAAAGTTTCACTATCTCATACTTATCTTCAGGATATACTTCAGCAAAACCATCATATTTCTCGATAATTTTTGCTTTCTCTACTTCGTTTAAGGCTTTAACTTCGGCTATTGGGATAATCCTATAGCCGATTGAGGCTTGACGAGCTATCTCTTTAGCAATACTGATACTATCGCCTGTAAGCATCATGGGCTTTATACCAAGAGATTTTATCGCCTCTATCATTGCTTTAGCATCCGGTCTTATAGGATCGGCTAAAGCTAAAAGCCCCATAAACATTAGAGTGTCTAAATTTTCGCCTTCCGATTTAGCTACAGCTAAAGTCCTATATCCCTTTTGTGATAAATCTTCAAGCATCTTGCTTACTTCTTGTTGGACTTTATCTTTGTTCTTACAGAGGTCTAAGATTATTTGTGGTGCACCTTTAACAGCCTTAAAACGCATTCCTTTGATCTCAATAACAGCTTCGGATCTTTTAATGGTTGGGTTGAAAGGTGTGTAGGAAATCCGTTTATATAAGCTGGAATCAACGCCAAGAGATTTTGCATAGTTTATAACTGCTGAATCTATTATGTCTCCGCCTTCTTCTTCAGACGCCAAACTTGCTATTAACATTACATCTTCTTTTGTATACTTGAGGAAAGGTATAACTTCAGCAACTGAAAGCCTGTTCTGAGTTATTGTACCCGTTTTATCTAAACAGACTACATCTATTGAAGCTGCATCCTCGATAGAGTTGAGACGGGTTACTAGAACTCCTTCTTTCGCAAGTTCCATTGCGCCGACAGCTTGGACTATTATAAGCACGGCTGGCAGTGCCACTGGAATGGCACCCATTAGAAAGATAACTGAGAGCGTTAATAGCGATAGAATATTCATATTCAACAGCAAGGCATATGCTAAGGTTAAAATTAATGCCACTATACCAACATACATCATGTACTTAGTAATAGACATCATTATTTCTTCCTGATGTGATTTCGGTTTCGCTGTTTTAACTAGTTCAGCGGTCCTTCCAAAATATGTATTTATCCCTGTATTGATAACAACACACTTGGCCTCACCCCTCGTCACTATGGAACTTGAATAGATAATGTCTGAGGGACGCAAATTAACTGGTAAAGATTCTCCTGTTAAAGCTGATTGGTCAACGGAAACTTCACCGCTTACTATTTTGGCATCCGCAGGCACCAAGTCGCCAAGTCCTACGAGTATAATGTCACCTGGAACAATTTCTTTTGCGTCTTTCACCACCCATTTTCCTTCACGCAATACTTTAGCTTTTACTGCTAGTCTCTTTTTTAAAAACTCCAGCACTTTTTGCGAGCGATGTGAATGTATGAAGCCTATGACAACATTTATGGTAAGTAGCACAAAAATTATGATTGCCTCAAGGTAATGAGTGAGAATGCATGAGAGGATTATGGCTAGTTCAAGTAGCCAAGGCATAGGACCCCAATAACGTTTAAAAAAATCTATGAAGGGATTTTTCTTTTCTTCCCTTATTTCATTATATCCAAACTTTTCTATTCGATTTTTTGCTTCAGTCTCTGTAAGGCCATGCACAGATGTCTCTAATATATTAAAAGTTTCTTCAATAGAAAGTTGCTTAAATTCAGACGTGCTCTTTATCTTAGTGGCCATATTACCAAATCTTAAGCGATAGTTGCATTATAAACTTGTATTGTCTTCGGAGAATTTTTCCATATGATCCAATAGCATAATAGAAACGAACCTTAAAAAATTGGTTACTAGAAATAATGCTGGTGCTGGTATTCCTTCAGGTTTTACTAGCACTCTTTGGGTACAGCTGCATCTTCCCGATTAAAGGAACAAAAAAGCCTTCAACAAACAAGCTTATTGGGCCTCTTCTTACCATTTTTTCAAGTATATACACATTCAATATTCTTTCGATAATGTAATCTATTATTGTGCTTCAACATTAAACGGTTTAAAAACTTCAATA
>JARVJS010000067.1 GCA_029776125.1 Nitrososphaeria archaeon | reverse complement strand
CGATCATCTGATAGAGCCTGTCGAAAGATTTAGAAAGCTCCTGCTAAGGGCAAAAGACATAGCTGAACAGGGCTACATTGTAACCTTCGGTATAAAACCTACAAGATCCCAATAATATAATATTCGTAACTGTGGAACCTTACACTAAATCCTTTCTCAGACAACTTATTCTTTAAAAGAATACGATTTTCCAGCCTATTAAAGGCAGATGTAACCATACACAACTAAAAATAGTCGCTACATATTTAAATTTTCAAAAATAATTATACGCTAGAAGGATGCAGACGGCCTTCTAAGTTCTACGGCTAGAATTATAAAGAAGCCTCCGAATATTATAATAAAGCCTGCAATTGATGCAACAACTAAAAGAATTGCACCAACTATTAGTGCAACGAGTCCACCTATTCTAAAACTTTTGCTCGCTATCCTCTTTTCAACAAAGCGATACAGTATAGCTAGGCAGCCAAAGGTTATAATCGAATCAACAATTGATGTAAGAGGGTCAGAGCCAATATGTATTGGTGCACCATTTAAAATACGCCATCCCGCATAAATTGCATGATAAACACCATAAACTAGAGCTAGAAAGACACCAATTCGTATTAAGGCATCACCAATCTTTAATAGAAGATTTCCTAATTCGTTCCAGCTTTCTGCAAGAGTTTTTGGAGTAGATTGGCTCATTTTCAACCAAGAAATATTAAAACAATGGGTATATAAATGATATATTATACTAAAAAGCTAAAAATTCTACAGCAAAAATGTATAATGATGCAATTAAAGATGTTAGAAAACTTATTATTAATCCAACTTTAAACCATTGTTTAAAGGGTATCGACTTGCCGTATCTCTTATCAAATAAGCCTAAAACTACAATATTTGCTGTAGAACCTATTGGAGTAGCATTACCAAAATAGCATCCACCGATCAGGACACTCCACCATAGAATTTCAGCAAATGGAATATGTAACGAAACTATCTCTGAAATTATTGGTAGAAATATGGCTACAGCAACTATATTATCTAGAAAGGCGCTAAGAAAGCCTATGATAGTAACACATATGATGAAGAATACTACTATAAGTAGTTGAGGGGGCAAAAACGTTGATATACTTTCATATAAGCTTATAAAGAGTAGGGAAATTTTTGCTGTAACACCTGTAAATTCTAGAGTGGACGAGATTGAGAACAGGAACATGAAATAGACTAGTGTCCACCATTCAATGTTTTTTTCAAAAAATTCTATAGCCTCATCCTTTAAAGATAAAAGAACATAAGAGGCTATAGCAAGGGGTATTGCTACAAGTAAAGAATTTTTTGGAAGTAAAAAAATTGTTTCTAGAGTATGATGTAGAGCAAGAAGAAGTAGTGTGATAGTAAAAATTATACCACCATTTTTAGCCTCACTACTTAAAGAAGGAGATTTTTCTGATAATGTGGAGGATGAAAGCGTCTCTTTAAACTTTGATAGAAAACTTGAATACTGTTTAAACATTAAAGGTATAATTATAATTGAAGAAAGTACAGCAGCAGGTGTAGCCCATTTAAGAAAATCGTCAAAAGATAAGCTAGCATAAAATGCAACGTAAACACCTACAGGATTACCTAACACCGTTGCAGAGCTTCCAATATTTGTAGCAAAAATAGAGCACATAAGATATGGTAATGGATCAATATCAAATCTTTTAGCTAAATCAAATATAAGAACACTCATGAAAAGTATTGAGCTTACTTCGTCTACAGCCGCAGCCATGAAAGCCGACATTAGGACAAAGAAAACCAACAGAACTTTAGGCTCAAATTTAGTCAAGATCATAGTGCGTTCCAATATAAAATCAAAAAATCCAAGCCGACGAATATAACTTACAATTATCATCATACAAAGTAAAAATATTATTACTGGCATGTTCATGTATTCAACCAAAAGGTCGAGTTCAACCAAACCACCAATTATCATAAGAGCAACTCCGATCATTGCAACAGGGACCCTGAACCTCCAAAAAAATAATGTTGCAAGAATAATCATAGAAAAAACAACAACACTTAGAGTCTGCTTCATCACATATTCTGGCTCATTATATATTAGCCAATTTTTTTCAACAAACTTTAGCTCGGGTGGAATAAGTATTGAAGAGAATATATTATAGAATATGAATGGCGATATGATAAGGAAGAGTATGTAAACTAGTAATTTCGTATTTTTTAGGATGGCAGCATACTGCACCTGCATAATTTTTCGCACACATACCATAAATTTGTAATGTAATTAAATTTTTAAATTTGAAATATTGGAGGACAAAACGTCCATGATCTGCATTGATCTGAAAAAATATGGAAAAATTAATCTAGAACATTGTATGTCCAGTGGACAGATTTTTGGATGGACAAAAGTGAATAAAAGATGGTATGGATTTTTAAATAATATACCAATAGGAGTTTCTCAAGAGAAAGATAAGTTAATTGTTTATTCGAACAAAAAAATCTCGGAAGATGAGATAATACATTTTTTTAGCTTGGATGAAGATATTGAGGAAATAAATGGAAAAATTGGAGTTAACGATTTTATGAATAAGGCGATAAATTCTTATTCAGGTTTAAGAATTTTAAGACAAAATCCAATAGATACCATAATAGAGTTTATTTGTGCACAAAATAAAAATATTCCATCAATAGAAAAAACTATAACAAGACTTTCAGAAAAATATGGGGAAAAAACAGAAATTGATGGAATAACACTTTTTAAACTGCCTAATGCTAGAAAGATAGCTGACTGTTCCTTAAATGAACTTTTAGAAACTGGATTAGGGTATAGGGCAAAATATCTTCGTAACAGTGCAAAGAAAATTTTAGCCCGGGCAT
>JARVJS010000050.1 GCA_029776125.1 Nitrososphaeria archaeon | reverse complement strand
ACTGCTTCCGGAGACTATACCTGAAAGGCTTGGGTGGGTAGACAGAGAAAAGCTCTTAGCCATATTCGATTATCTAAAGAGCATAAATAAGCTGGTTTCATAAAATTTTCAAAAAAGTTAGTTTATAGCCCGGACCAGATTCGAACTGGTGTCTGCGGCTCCAGAGGCCGCTGTGCTTGGCCGCTGCACCACCGGGCTATCACATAAAGGTATGAATGTCCCTGCCTAAAAATTTATCCTCTAACATAATCAATTATCTCATACAATGAATGTATTTTACGTATCCTAGTATCTACGATTTCATTTTTGTCTCCAAAATATAGTCCAAGTCCAGCCTTCTTTAACATGTTCAAGTCATAAACCGTATCTCCAACAGCTACAGTTTCATTTAAAGGAACGTTTTCCTCCTTTGACACAGTTTCAATTATCTTATCCTTTCTTCTTGGTTCTACAACCTCGATTCCTTCTCCAACAAGATATCCTTCACCATCTATCTTTAGCTTGTTTGAAAATACTTTGTCGGCGTAAACTTCTCTACCAACTTTTTCTGCGAGAATATCTATTCCTGCAGTTATAATCACAATCTTTAGCCCCATCCTCTTTAACTCTCTCGCTACCTCTTTTGCTCCATCTACAAGCTCAAAGTTTGATAAAATTTCTTCTATTTCCTTTATATGTATTCTTTCTTTTTTACTCATCCAAGAGCTTATATCTCTAATCATGAATTCCTTATATGATATTCTGCCTTGCCTATAATCTTCTAAAGCCTTCTTTGCCTCCTCTGTTGTACCAAATTTTTTATGGATAAGCTCCCAACTACTTTTACACTTGATAAGTGTTCCATCCATATCAAAGAAGATTATTTTATACTTCAACACCATATCCTAATTTTCATTTGGTTAAAAATAGTTTCCAATCAACATTTATCATTGAGAATTTGATTAACAATATTAAGTAAAGTTTATATTAGATTCTATTTGTGCCCATATATTGATCTAATATGAGCCTCTCATTCGGTAGCACATTAAAGGTTTATTTGAAACTTACCCTATTGTTCGCACTACTTGGGGGTATACTTGTCGGTTTAGGCTTCCTAATTGGAGGTATCTCACTTGCCTTCTGGTTTCTGCTTTTTGCCTTAGCATTTAATTTCATAATGTACTTTATTAGTGATAAAATCGTTTTACTTAGCACAGGCGCTAAAATTGTGAGCGAAGAAGAAGCTCCAAGACTCCATGCCATTGTCTCAAAGCTTTCTGCACAAGCAGGTATTCCTAAGCCTAAGGTTGCAATCGTAAGAAGTCCACAGCCAAATGCTTTTGCGACTGGAAGGAATAAGGAGCATGCTTTGGTTGCAGCAACTACAGGATTATTAAATATGATGAATGATGATGAGGTTGAAGCTGTTCTGGCACACGAAATTGGCCATGTTATACATCGTGATATGCTTGTTTCAACTGTTGCTGCATCGATAGCTACTGCAATCTCATATATAGGTAATCTTATTGCTTGGATGGTAATATTAGGTGGTTTAGGGGGTAGGGGACGTGATGATAGTGCTAGAAGTATTGCTGCATTGGGTGCTGCAATACTGGCACCTTTAGCTGCGACATTTGTACAACTTGCAATTTCTAGAAGTAGGGAATATTATGCTGATGAAGCGAGTGCGGTCTTAACAAGGAGACCTCAATCCCTTATACGTGCGTTAACAAAGATCGAACAAATGATATATCGTGGTGCTCCATTAAATGCTTCACCTTCAACTGCATCGCTTTGGATCGCGAATCCATTTAAAGGTTCAAGTCTCCTTGAGCTCTTTAGTACTCATCCTTCGACAGAAAATAGGATAAGACGGCTTGAGGAGATTGCTAGAAAAATGGGCTACTACGTGTAATATATGTCATCTTTAACTATTATTGTAGATTATTCCAATGTTTACGGGGGTAGACAAAGATTTCCCAAAAACTTTATTGAAGTTAACGTGACACCTGATACTACAGTCGATAAAGTTAAGAATACCGTTCTAAACTATCTTAATATCCCATACTTTGATCTTTATTATCTTGAATTTAATAAGCAAAAATTAGATGACCAACAGTCTGTAGGTTCATTAAATTTTTCTAAAAAAGTTGTTCTTGTGCTTAAGTGTAATAACCTCGATGAACTCTATTCTCGCATGAGAAGAGATAGGCGATTATGAGTTTTTTGGTAAAATTTTGGAAAACAATTATATGCTTATATATTCATATTTGGCGGATAGAAGCAAATGTCTTCAAAAACTGAGATAGACAATGTTACAAACTTCTTATTTAGAAGATATAAGACTATTTACACATTTTATACAAGTTTAATAGTTGTTCTGATTATTGTATCTTTAATAGTCTTTTTTGATAACAGATTAGCGCAGTTGTTTGAACTTTCCGCGAAAAACCCATTAGGTATTTTGTCATCGATTTTTATGCAAAATAGCTTTTCTAGCTTAATCGCGAACATTTTCTCCGTCTTTCTATTAATTTTTATCTTCTCAAGCCTAAATTCTATCTTAGAAGTCTACAATTTTAAGTTAAAATATGATCTTACAAAATCCTTTATGTTCTTTCCATTAATTTCCTCAATTATAACCAATATTATAGCATATACCATTATAGTATTATATAATTTTTCTGGAAATATTCTCTCAGGTTTTCATGTTCTTGTTCAACCTCTTCTTGGATTCTCTATGTCTTTAATCCTCTTTATGTTACTAGCGTTTAAAGGTTATAAGAAATTCTTTATACCACTGTCGTTTATGTTATTAAGTTTTATTTACTTATATCTGTTTTATGGTATATACTTTTTTGGATTAAATAATTTTTTTTTTGTTTTT
>JARVJS010000100.1 GCA_029776125.1 Nitrososphaeria archaeon | reverse complement strand
TGAAGGAACAGCAGGGATGACGCCAGAAGGTAATTCTCTGTCGTAATGTTTGACATTCGTCCATGCGACGAGGCAGAAGTTTCTTATAATATTATATTTTACTCCATAATCTATTAAGACTATTTTCTTATCTCCTTTGCCATAAATCTTCGTTTCTTTGACACTAACTTGTTCTACAAAGTTTATTTCCCCGTACTTTCTTGATTTTGAAAGTAGCTCAAACCCTTTTTCGGGCTCTTCGCCTACAACTATTGCGCCCATCATAACTCCTTTGACTCTAATCTTTTGTGTAAGGCTTCTTGTGTCAACATCATACACTCCTGGAACATTTTCCTCGTAAAGCCATTCATGTAAACTTTTTATTGAAGCCCAATGTGATGGTTTTTCGCATTGCTCATAAACTATTATACCTTGCACTTGAACTTGATTAGATTCAAAGTATATTGGTATTCCATTTTCATCTAAAACTTTATCAGGTACTCCGTAGTTTCCTATTAGTGGGTATGTGAACATTAAAATTTGTCCTCTATATGATGGGTCTGTTAACGATTGTGGATAACCCACCATTCCAGTTGTGAAGACAACTTCTCCTATAGTGTTCTTAGGATAACCAAATGCTTTTCCCTCATGGGTAGTTCCATCTTCTAGGACTATCCACGCTCTATTTTTGGAAGTCGTGAACCCTCTCCCGCTAAGGTTTCTAATATTTTTAAATCTTTCTATAAAATATTTGGCTTATGCAAAAATATTAATTTTCTTAAAGTTTACAGTGTCTATTAGACCTTTGTTGGTGATCCTTATTTCTGGAAGAACCGATAATGCGAGCAGTGACATTGTCATAAACGGGTTAATCATTGTGCATCCTAGCTTTTTCCATGCATCTGATAATGATTTTACTTGTGCGCACACATTTTCAATTGGTTGATCTGAAATTAGTCCTGCAATTGGAAGCTTAACTAAGGCTAAAACATTTTCTTTGTCTACTGCAATCATGCCACCTCCAACCTCAGCGAGCTTATTGCATGCATATGCCATATCTCTATCGTTTGTTCCAACAACAAGCAGATTATGACTATCATGAGCTACTGTCGAGGCTACAGCTCCTGACTTGAACTTGAATCCTGTGACTAATCCAATTCCAATTTCTCCTGAACCTTTATGCCTTTCTATTGTTGCAACTTTTAAAATGTCCCTATCTAAATTCTGGATTATTTCATTATTTATTACTGGGACCTCAAGTATATGTTTTCGTGTTAATACACTTCCTTCTATTACTTCTATAACATTCACTTTTATTTTTTCTGTGTCATATGGTGCATAAATTTTAAAGTCGTTTGGGGTTAGTGGCCGCTTAAGTTTTACTGTCTCCTTAACATGCAAGGGGTAACTGTATTCGCTAACCTTTTCCAGCATATTACCGTCTTTTGCAATAAGTTTTCCTCCAACAAATGTCATTGAAACCTTTAACGGATTAATGTTATCTAAAACAAGAATGTCTGCAAGCTTGCCGGGCGCAATTATACCGATCTCATTGTCAACATTAAAATGTTCTGCCGTATTTATTGTGACCATCTGAATTGCTTTTACAGGGTCAACTCCTTCTTCAATGGCTCTGTTAAGAATGTGATCCAAGTGTCCCTCATAAACAATATCGTCCGGATGTCTGTCATCACTCACAAGACAGACTCTTCTAGAATCTATTCTCTCTTCTGTAACAATTTTTATCACTTCCTTCAGATCTTTCCAAGCCGATCCTTCTCGAATCATAACATACATACCTAACCTTGCTTTAGCGAGTCCAATTTCTTTAGATGTTGACTCATGGCTAGATGAAATTCCAGCAGAAATGTATGCATTTAATTCCATAATGTTACCATAAAAGTGTCCTTCAACGACCTTACCGTTCTTAAGTGTTACTTTAACTTCGTCAAGCATCTTTTTGTCCTTATATATTATTCCAGGATAGTTCATCATTTCGCCTAGAGCAACCACATTCTTATATTTCATAAGTTCCTCCACCTCCTTTGGGCCGATCTCAGCGCCTGCGGTTTCGAATTCTGGAAATGATGCTGGAACGCAAGATGGTACTGTCACATAAACTCTTAACGGAACATGTTGACCTTCATCAATCATTATTTTTACACCATCGACACCTAAGACATTAGCTATCTCATGAGGGTCTATGAAGACTCCTGTCGTCCCGTGTGGGAGCACCCCTCTTGCAAACTGTGAAATTGTAACCATCGCACTTTCAACATGTACGTGTCCATCTAAAAATCCTGGACACACATATTTTCCATTCAAATCAAAAACTTTGGTTGTATCTCCAATCGTATGAGATGCTTCCCCAACAAAAGCTATTCTTTCACCTTTTATTGCAACATCAGCTTCTATTATTTCACCGGTGCACACATTTACAAGGTTAGCATTTTTTAAAACAATGTCCGCCTTCAACCTGCCCATGGCAACGTCGATAAGAAGTTCATTCACGTCATACAATTCCATATATTAAGTGACTTTTTTTTGCAAATATAAATCTTTAAATTTTAAATTGCAAACATATGCCATGCAATAGAGTTATTATATAGTGTGATTGCTGCTATGGTTGATGCGGAGTAAATTCACGGTTACAGGTGTAGTTCAAGGCGTAGGGTTTAGACCTTTTGTATACAGAATTGCTGTCGAGAATAATCTTAAAGGTTATGTTAAAAATGTAGGAGACGGTACTGTAGAAATTGAAGTTGAAGGTTCTGAGGCTGATATTGAAAAATTTGTTTTCGAACTCTTTTCAAAAAAGCCTCCTTTAGCGAAAATTGAAACAGTTAAAAGAATAGATTTCAAGGATGATTTAGGTTATAAATCTTTTAT
>JARVJS010000001.1 GCA_029776125.1 Nitrososphaeria archaeon | reverse complement strand
TAAAACCGTCGTTTATTTGCGTGGAATTGGCTTTTGAAAGCATAATAAGTTCTATTATGACCATCAATAATATAAAACCTCTCTTTGTACTTAAGTACTAATATTGGCGCCTTAGAAGGCATACGTGATCCTATTATTCTTTGAGGATACTGCGTCGGAATTAGATTCATTACTTCTAACTTCATTGGAATAAGCTTAAAATTTGTTCCATGAATCCTCCTTAAATACTCAAGGACATCCATACATGTTACCCAATCTCTAATTTTTTCTTCAACGTTTTCTCCTGTCTTTATCATCTCTATATCCAAAATATTTTTGGACCACCATGGTGGCTTAAACAATTCATTATGTATTTCATAAGATGAAATATGTTCCTGATTCAAAAGCCATTTAGAAAAGCAACGATGATGCCCATCTATAACATAAGATTTGTTATTTTTTCTTACTGTAATAATTGGAACATCATATTTTTCATGAACCATCTTTTCATAAACGATTGCTAACTTTTCGGCTTCTAGATAAGGCTCAGTTGCCAATAGTTCTTCAATCCTTAGAGAAACTTCATAAAAATCAAAGTCACGTTTGTATATAAGCTTGTAAGAATTAAGGATTACTTTAAGCCTTTCAGTTTGCGCACCTTTATCTTTTACGATCTCTACCATTTTGTTTATCAATAAGTAGTAATGATGAATAATTTATATTCTTTTAGGCTAAAGTAGTTTAGTGAACTACCCCTCGCTATTGCAAGGAGCTTCCTGCTTCCACGGACAGACTCGCTCTCCACTCACCCACAGCGGAGGCCTCGGCAAGTGAGGCCGTTTCGAGGAACCCGTGTGGAAGGTGGGTTACGGAGGTCTTGCCCTCAGCAGGCGTCTCTTTCGGCCTGTCCCATGCCTACTAGGTCTGCCAGCCAAGCAGACAATGATAGATATAATGAGAAAAATATAAGCTTTTCGGCTTTCATCCCAGCTTTCGCAGGGGGACTTCCCGCCATAAAAGTTAAAAACACCGTTTCAACCTAGTCGACACACGCCTCCTCATTGTGGATGAACCTATTACGCTCGTTGCGGACTGGAGGACTGAGGCTAAGCTATTCATAATAGACTTGATCGTCATGCTAATATTAGCGATCGTCTTGATAACAAAGAGGAAACGTAAGCCACCATCATAGTATTTCTTTGAGCGATTTTATTTTAGCTTTAGTAGTAATGTTTATAAGGTAGTACTTTAAAACATGTAGTACAGAAAAAATGGAGTACGAGGTTACGGTTACAAGGAAGGGACAAACAACAATTCCCGCCGAACTTAGAAGAAAGTACAACATTAGTGAAGGGTCGAGATTAACGGTGGTAGATACTGATCAGGGAATTCTCATGAAGCCTTCGTTAAGAACTTCGGATTTAGCAGGCTCGGGCTCTAAATATGCAACTCCGGAAGAAATGAAAAAGCTCCTCGATAGGATTAGAGAAGAGGACATATGAGCGTTTACGACACAAGATTCTTCATTGAACACTATTATTCGAAGGATGATGAAGTGTTGAAAAGGACGACCAACACTCTTAGAACCGACGGCAAAAAGGTTATTTCTGCAATCGTTATTCATGAGGTCTATAGGTTAACGATGGAGAGAGAAGGAAAAGAACAAGCCGAGTTAAGAACGAGACTTCTTGAGAAGGACTTTAAAGTGATAAGTGTAGATGCTCAAATAGCTAAAATTTCCGCCAAACTTAGACATAAGTACAAAATACCGATGGCGGACAGCATTATAGCGGCAACAGCTAAAAGCCTTAAAATGACTTGTGTAACAGATGACCAACATTTTACTCAGATGGAAGAAATAAAGACTAAATGGATTTAGTCCAGCTCAGCAACGAGAGGACTAATGCCTAATCGTTCGATGCGTCTCCAATACTTAGCCAATTCTAGACGGTCCATCCATGGTCCTCAATGCGTTATTCTCTCCAATGGGGTCAATTCTTCATATTTAGCTGGTTCTCCCCGACCTTTGTAAGAATAATGATGCTATGTTTCCACATCAGGGCATTCGACCTCTACCAGATCATTGATATCGTTTATGGTGCCAACTCTAACGCTGATACTCATGTTATGCTAAGGACTGTCCAGTTTCAAAAACTTATTGGCTTTCTAAGTTCAAAAGCCTCTTCAGCAGTTTCAAAATAGAAAAGTTTAAGTAGCGGTCTAACTCCCTTAACTCTTTGATGAAAGAAGAACTCTTACGCCCTCTCTGTTCTGGAAGCATGGCTTCCTATGAGGGCAGGATGATGAAATGCGAAGATAGAGACATCATAGCAGTATTGAACCTTCAGATGCGGGGAGAAGGGTTCCCCCAAAGAGCCCTCAATGAAGTAATCGAGAGGGAAGGGTTAAGTAGGAATGAAACATCATCTATCTCTACTTAACTCAGAACCCATCTCCTGTGTTGATTAGAAAATGTTAAGTTCAGACGAAGAAATGGGGGATGAAAGCCACTTTTGTTCGCTCAATCTCAACTATTTTAAATTCATGGTCCGAAACAACTAAGGCCTGCGATGGTTTGTACGTTTTCAGAAAACTTAGAAAGCCCCCTTTCCATTTTTGCCGTGCTTTTCACCTCTACCGGTATTATCTTGTCTTCTAGATTCAGAACGAAATCGACCTCAGCCTTTCCAGTTGTACGCCAATAGTTCAGCCTGTCCGTGAAGAGCGACTTCAGCTCATTAAGTACGAAGTTTTCTAAGAGGATCCCCTTATCGGTCCTACTTTCAATGGATAAGAAGTTGCCGATCACGGCATTCCTGAGGCCCGTATCTACGAAGTATCCGGGAGGCCGAGTTGGATTAGCAACGTGAACAAGATATACGACTGGGGCCTCTTGTTGACGCACG
>JARVJS010000120.1 GCA_029776125.1 Nitrososphaeria archaeon | reverse complement strand
ACATGTTCTCCAGCCACGCATTTTCATCAACATATGCACTCTCTTCTTTAGTTTATCTTCTAGGCTGTCTATTTTCAGTTTTATGTCTATTGGTCCTGGCCATTTTCTTTTTGGTATTATATTTTCTGCCTCCTTTTCTATTCTACTTTTTCTTTTATTATCTGGGCCCATTTTTATTTGAATGTCTTGAACTTGTCTTTTAAGATATTCTTCTAATATTTCTTCCTTTATTCTCACATATTCTGAAAACTTTTTCTTATAATATTCGCATAATTCTTTTAAATTGTTTTTGCCATCTAATCTGCTTAAAGCTTCTATTGCCTTTAAAAGCCATTCTCTCCAAAATTCTCCATTTTCCTTTAGGAAAGAAATTTTCCCTCCAGCACATGCTCTAATCTCATCTTCACTCATATTAGATATATCGTAAATGACCTTCTCTACAATATTATCTATTTTCTTCTCACAATATCTTTCAGTCAATAGTGCTAGAAACTCGTAATCTTCTTTACAAAAGTTAGATACAGTATATGCTAAAGTGGTCGTGATCGTTCCCACATGCTGTAGCATGTTTGGGTCAACCTTATCTAACGTGTCTTCTGAGGTGTGATAGTATTTGTCAGGCCAATTGGTAAAAGAAACAGTGGGTACTCCAATACTTGGGTCAGATAAAACCTCATGGTCGCTTCCCCCAGAAAAGTTTATGAACTCATACCTCATCAGAGGAAAATGATCCCTTTCTGAAAAAGATGAGATCCTTTTCGGGATATAAGAGAACAAGTATTCTATATAGGCGTTAATAAAGCTTGGAAGAGAATATGGTGTACTGTCCACCATTAGAATGCTTCCACAAAGCTTTTGATCTTCTCCAACCATGTCAAGGTTTACTCCAGCCACAAACTTATCCAAACATTCTTTATTCATGTTCAAGAATGCTACTGTTCCAGTTATTTCTGGAACAAATAAGAATCTTATCGTCTTCCTAGGTTTTTTGAGTTTTCCTTCAGAGATCAATCTATTTAGAACGAGCGCTGACTCTATTGCTGCCGCTACACCTGATGCATTATCGTTTGCAGAAGGTTGAGGATGACACAAATGTGAGATAAAGATAACCTCCTTATCCTCATCCCCTCTAATTTTTGCTGAAACAACTTCAAAGAAACCGTCATATATTCTACTTTTCACAATCGCCCTAACTCTTAGCTTTTTCCTTCCAGCAAGTTCTCTAATTCTTGCTCCAGTGCTTGGTGAGACAACAAATCCAAAACATTTCCTCTTACCCTTATGCCACCAGAAGCTACAATATTGTAGTGCGTCAGGTAAATCCATTCTTCTTCTAACAGGAGGCCATTCTCTTAACCTATCAGTAACTATTCCAATTGCACCTCTTTTTTCAACAGCCAAGGCATAGATATCGTTTAAATCTCCTGAAGCAAAAACAACCTTTCCTCTTACATCAACATTCTCATATTCTTCTTCATTATCACCACCTCCTAGAACAACTAGATCTGCGACCATTCCATCATCTGGTGTAGATGCACTACGCTGTATTATAGAAAATTTGTTTACTGAATAGTCTGCAATCTTCTCTTCACCTTCTTCTGTTACAAGAAAAAGTTTAGCATCTTCTACCTCACTTTCTTGAAAAGACCCATAATTCCAAAAGGTTAAATTCTCTACAGCTGGAAACTTTAATATTTCACACTCTAAACCATTTTTTATTAGAAGATTGTACACATATTCTGCTGCTTTTCTATATCCTGGGCTTCCCTGTATTCTATGAAAATTTATTAGTTCACTAACAAAGTTTTTAGCTCTTTCTCCTGAATACTCTCTCCAAATAGTCTCAAAGGTTTCTCTTATCATTCATTTAGCTTACATAAAGAGAATATAATAATATTTTTAATCCATAAGCTAGAAAATTAAGGTTTGATGGATAAGCTTCTAATAACAAAACCCAAATCAGCTGGTATAATACTATCTTACAAATGTACAAGCAGTTGTAAACATTGCATGTATGCTTCATCACCAAATTGGCCAAGTGACTGGATGAATCTAAGTCAACTTGAACACATAATTTCTAAACTATCAGAAACAATAATTCCAAGCAACTTAGGTCCAAGAAATGTTGGAATCAATGTTGGATTACATTTTACTGGAGGAGAACCCTTTCTAAACTATAATCTCTTAATAGATGCTGTAAAAATTGCTAGAAAATATGATATTCCATCTGTTTTTGTTGAAACAAACTGCTTCTGGTGCACTGATGACGGTATTGCTGTAGACCGTTTCAGAGAGTTAAAAAATTTTGGACTAGATGGTTTACTAGTAAGCGTTAACCCATTCCTTTTGGAATACATACCGTTTGAAAGAACAGAGCGGGCAATAAATATTGGCTATAAAATATTTCGACAGAATCTTATGGTTTACCAAGAATACTATAGACTACTATTCAAGAAGCTGAATGTAAAAACAACGCTTTCTTTCGAGGATTTCTTAAAGAAGGCAGACCCAACATGGTTATACTATATAGAACTCTTGCCTATGGGGCGTACAGTTTATAAATTGGACATGCTGTTTAGAAAGTATCCTGCAAAATATTTCTTTGGCCAATCATGTTATCATGAACTTACAAGAGACTGGCATGTTCACATAGACAACTATGGAAACTATATTCCGGGATACTGTGGTGGGATCACTTTAGGTAATATAAAAGAATTTGAAAGTCTCTTTAATGGCCTATTTTTAGATGAACTTCCTGTTATTAAAGCTCTGACAACGGATATTAGAATTTTGTATGATATGAGCGTTAAAGAATTCGGTTATAAAGAAAATGTGGAAGGATACATTTCAAAGGCTCCAGAGGTGAAGTTCAAACTTGATGAAGAA
>JARVJS010000038.1 GCA_029776125.1 Nitrososphaeria archaeon | reverse complement strand
GACCTCTTTCATATACTATCTTTTTCTTTTTTTCCTGACTTCATAACAGAAAACAAAAGACACAAAACAGCCTACTTATACCTGTTCTCAAGAGCTATGGTTATATTGGCAAAGCATCAAAGAGTCCATTATATTATGCATCATGGGGACTAATAATGGTTGCAATAGGTTTAACTACAGTCCTCTATAAAATAGTAAACCCATTAATATTATTCGGTATACTATTAATAGTCCTAGCTACTTTAGGTTTGATAGCATATCTGAAAAAAGTTAAGTCTTAAATTCTTCTATCATCTAAGCCCTAACTCTAAAAGGACTTTACGATACACTTCTATACTAATTCTAAATCCCACCTTTAAAAGTTCATCCAAAATCTGGACGGCCTCCTCTCTTGTTATAATTTTTTGCCTATAACATTTAACTATTATACTGCATGTTCCAACAGGAACTATATTAAGCATTTTTGAAACTCTTCTAGCCTCCCTATCATCTGCTACCAAATACTTCGCATTAAGTTGCTTACACAGTTTAATAGCCTCCTTCTCACCTAAACCAAGCCTCGCATTTGTGTCCAAAAAATGGTATTCAACATCTATTTCAGGCTTTATCTTTTCCTTAATAATCCAAGTTTCCACAGCACGTTCAACGATAAACGCATCACTTATATTAAGCTCCTTCCCCTTTATCACAACCTCTTCGAAGACTTTTTCAGGAATAAAGACTTTCTCAAAAACGGACCTAATAATCTCAAGCCTACCAACCTTTGCAAAATAGATAAGTGGAGAAGAATTCGAAACCGCAATAGCAGGTCTATCAGTGTTCAAGCGCTTTCAAATCCTCTAAAAAATCTTCAACATCATATTGAAGAACAATCTTCTTTTGCGCTAACAAATCAATCATCTCCCAAACAGAAACATCAGCAATTTCAGCAGCCCTCGAAAGCGTTACAGCTCCATCCTTATACAATTCTACAGCCTTCTCCACCCTCCATTCTCGAATATAATGCTCTAAAGCCCTCTCTAAAATAGTCGACTTATCCACCTTCTCCTCCTCAGCAATTTTCTCAATGAACCTAACCTTCTCCTTCGGTAACCTGGCTGAAACAACTTCAGACATACACGACACACGTATACAATTTATAACCGTGTATACATATTTAAACTTTGCTAAAAAAAAGGCTAAAAATAAACTCAAAGCCTAAATTGTTACCTTCATTTTTCAATGCACAAACAGTACATGTTTCCCATACAATAAGACAGCTTTTTGCAATAAAAGACATGCTATAGCTTATAGAACTCAGAGGATACTTTGCTAAAATATCTCTTAACATTTGACTCAATAAACATAATCGCATATTTGAGAAGAAATAAAAGAAAAGTTCTATATCCCATTAAACTGGATTATTGTACAATTAAATATTCTGAGAGTAAAAAGGAGATTTTACCAAAAAAGTGATTGCTAAAAAACGTTTTATAAATATCGTACTCAATATTTTGTAAAATCAATTATCTTAGGCACCATTTATATATCTTCCATTTTCTATTGCATATGGTTGGTTCAGCATATGGGGAACGAGTATAGAGTTAGGTATGAGCCAGATGCAGACGCACTATACATAAGGATTAGAGACGGTAAAGTTGCAGATAGCGATGAAGTAAGCGACAGAATTATAGTCGACTATGATGAGAACAGTAACGTGCTCGGCTAGAAATCTTGGAATTTTCTAAGAAAAAAGTTGACTTGAATGAGTTGATAATTAAGGGCTTTAGAGTTCCGGTGAAAGCTTGACAATAATCTTCACAACTCATGCACTGGAGCGTAAAGCTTGTTAGTTCTAGAAAAAATAATATTCTCAAACAATATATCTTGTTGGAGACTAAAGGCTGAATAAAACTTTACCCAATTACTGAATTGTATTGACAACTATCCAAGCTGTTTGGGATCACAGAATATCTGCATTTGCTTACGATGGTATTCTCATAATCGATATATTTTTATAAATGTTCATTTTCATTTTATCTCGAAGAAAAGAAAGTAAACGTGAAAAGGAGGATTATATATGTTTCGTTTCCATGTTTTACTCCTTAGCATTTTACCTCTAATACTTAACATTCTAATCACGCCATTAGCGATAATCACAATAGTTTCCCCTACTGAATTTCTAAAAAGCCCAATATACTATACCTACACTTACGGGTTATTTTTCTGGTCATTTTATCATCTGCTTCTCCTTTGGCTGGCACTTAGCTTCTTTAAGGTTGAGGGTCAAAATATAAGTGATATATTAGGACCTATAAGACACAAGTTTTTGCACACATTTTTATTAATTATTTCACTTCTCATATTATCTGTCCTAATTTTCCAAGTAATTGAACCTTACATAAACGACTTAATCTATGGCCAAGACGCGTGGAAACAACTTCTAAACGAATATAAGAGGATCCCACTATCTTCAGCCATCTACGGCATAGCAATAACCTCATTAACTGCAGGCATCTCCGAAGAAATCGTATGGAGAGGATACCTCCAAACAAGGTTCCAACGCATGCTACGCGGAAAGGTTTCAACATCTATAATCATTCAAGCAATACTATTCGGTCTTTGGCACAGCATATCAGTCCACACACTATTCACAGCTATCTTAGGCTTCATTTATGGCTTCGTTTACTCTAAAACAAAAAGGCTCATACCATTGATGGTAAGCCATTGGCTTGGAGATGTCATCGGATTCTCCACAATGTACCTTATTTAACCCTAAAAATAAGTGAGCACTTCCCTTGGCTTTCAGCTCCTTTTAGTTTCTTTTCCTAAATATAATATGGTTTCGCAACATTTTATCTCTTCAGCGAACTTTTAAGAAACATAATTAAAATTTGTTATACAGAAGTTAATATGAT
>JARVJS010000061.1 GCA_029776125.1 Nitrososphaeria archaeon | reverse complement strand
CTTGGAACAACAGGATTTTCAAGGGAAGAGATACTTAAAAAGATATGTCGTAATTTATTAATTGTAGTAAAATTTTTATAATATTTTCATTTCTTCCTAATATATGGGGAAAAGGTATCGTTGGCTTGTGTTATCTATCTTCATGTCTTTTGTAATATTCCATTATGCGGATAAACTTTTGATAAGTTTTTTAACACCTTCCATTATGAACGAGTTCGAAATAACTTATACTGAAATGGGTATGGTTCTCACGGGCAGTTTAATTGTTGCCTCTCTGCTTTATCCAACTTGGGGGTACCTATATGACAAATATTCTAGGACAAAATTAATTTCTTTAGCCTCATTCATATGGGGTGCCACAACTTGGCTCAGCGCCCTTGCGAGAAACTTTTTCCATTTCCTAATATCAAGATCTGCCACTGGTATAGATGATTCATGTTATCCAGGGATATATAGTGTAGTCTCAGACTATTTTAGGCCCTCAGAGAGAGGAAAAGCGATGGGTTTGCTTTATGCCTCAAATGTTACTGGAACTATTTTGGGCAGTTTAATATCACTATTTGTTGGTGCTAGTTATGGTTGGAGGTATGCATACTTCTTTACTGGCACTATTGGGATAATCGTAGCTCTTATGGTATATCTTTTGGTTAAAGATCCTCAAAGAGGCATTTCTGAACCTGAACTAGAATCTTTTATTAAAATAACTGAATATAAAATTAGTAAAGAAAATATTATTAACATTTTAAAAAGGAAAACCCTTTTGCTTTTATATATTCAATGTTTTTCTGCAATGTTTGCTTGGCAAGCTATCATATACTGGATGTTCAGTTATCTTGTAAATGTCAGACGTTATCCTAATGATGAAGCAACTTTTATTATGATAATTTTGATGGTTTTAATGACAATCGGATACATTGTAGGTGGAACTTTTGGCGATTTCCTTTTCAAAAAATATAGACGAGGAAGATTATTGTTTTCTACTCTAATCGTGTTTGCAAGTGCAATTTTAATAACATTAACAATTTATGCGGAGTCTAATGAAATTTTCCAATATTTTGCTACCATTACTGCATTAGTGATTCCAATGGCCTCAGCTAATGTTATAGCCACTATAAACGATGTTACAGAACCCGAAGCAAGAAGTTTAGCAATATCTATTCACGAATTTTTCGGAAATGTGGGCAGCTCTCTTTCACCTTTAGCTGCTGGAATTATTGCGGATGTTTATGGTTTAGGTGTTGCAATTGCCTCCATATCTTCAACTGCGTGGCTTTTCTGTGGGATTTTCCTATTTATAGCTTCACTTTTTGTAGTGAAGGATATGGATAAACTAAGAAATATAATGAGGGAAAGAGCTATACTTGAAAGTAAAAAAGTTAGAGGTTGATAAATAATGGCTGGCATTGCAGCAATACAGTACAAGTTTGAAACTCTAGATTATGTAAATGCTTCTAGGTTTAGAGAAAAGATGATTAAACTTGGCATTGAAGCTTCAAAATTAATCGGAGGAGAAGGTATTATTGTATATCCAGAAAATGTAGGTGTTTTCCTAGTATTGGAAAGTACAAATGTCAATGAAAATGAAGATATCTCGAATGCTTTAAAAAAGTTGGTAATAAAGAATTTTCCTAAACTTATTAGTATAATGTTAACTAATGCTACTGCTAAGTGGACTGAATCAATATTAATTTGGAGAAGTAAATTAATGCTTGAAACTTACGTTAAAACTTTTGAAGAGGTAGCGAAAAAAAGTGGGTGTTACGTTGTCGCAGGTTCAACGTTTGTCAAATTCGAGGGCAAAGTAAGAAATATATCGTACACTTTTGATCCGGGCGGAAAAATTGTTGGTGTACAACGTAAGGTTCACATAACCCCACCAGAATATGAATTGGGGCTTCATCCTTCCAGTATTGAAAAGATTAAGGCTTTTGAAACATCGTTTGGAAAAATTGGTGTAGCAATCTGTTATGACTCATTTTTTGATGATGTAGTCTCAAGACTTAGAAAAGATGGAGCTGAAATACTTATTCAGCCATCGGCTAATGCTGAACTAACATGGGATAAAGCCAAAGAAATATGGTGGAAAGGATGCTATAATATGACTAAAAAATATGGTTTCAAGTATGGTGTGAATCCTATGGGTGTTGGAAAAATTCTAGGTTTCCAATTTGAGGGTGTATCCTCAATAATAGATAGTGAAGGAAAATACTTGGACAAGGCTGAGCATCATTTTCAAGAAGATATAGTCTTTGTAGACAAAATATGATCTTTTTCATGAAATATTTAAAAAAAGATTGTGGGGAGGGTGCCCCTATTATTTCTTAATCATTTGTATAAGTTCATCTGTTGGGATAGCCGGCATGCTCATTATCTTAATAGTTCCACGTGAAGATAATTCTACAGAAAGTTTAAAAACTGTTTCATTATTCGGTGCTTCTATAATGTTAACGAAATCATATGGTCCAAGTACGGCATATTGATGTAAAACTTTTACTCCAAAAGCCTCTATCTCCTTGTTAACTTCCTTTATCCTTTCAGGCTTACTTTTAATTGTTTTGGCACCCTCATCAGTTAATGTTGAAAGTAAAACGTAAAATGGCATATTAGTAACATATGCAAACTTTTATATAAGCATATATTCGCTTATTTCTTATTGTTAATAAAAATTGTGCAAAAACTTGGAGCTAAAAACGTGTTCTTCTTTGGTATAAAAGGAAAATATAAGTAGGTCAACTATTTGAATTGATATAATGAAATTATTTGATTTACTAAAATAAGAGATTTAGACTCTAACTCTTGTTTCACTATAGGCACTTTGTTAGGCTATCATGTGAGTATATGGCCTGTTTTTTTATCCAAACTTTTATAAGCTTGCATTTTCAAAAAATGTTTTACTAAGTTAAT
>JARVJS010000010.1 GCA_029776125.1 Nitrososphaeria archaeon | reverse complement strand
TCGAAGCATTTAGCACACTCTGGTGAAGCTATAGAATAGTCCTTCGCTATATTCTTTAATTCAGGAATATTTTCTTTCCAGGCCTTGCGGAGCAGTTCCTCCTTTGTTATACCCATTTTATTCGCTAACTCAGTAACGCGAGGATCTTGCTTAAAGCTATTACGAGTATAATCTAATATGGGTACACCATATTTGCAGGCTCTTTCACAGGACCTACATTCTCTGCAATTGTCTACAGGCAATTTGACTTTATAGTTGAATTTTTGTCCAATTTTAGAGAGAGCGACATATACGCCTCCAATAGGACAAATGTACTTGCAGAATGCTCTTTGCTCAATCCCTTCTAGGCCTAAAGTTATTACTGCAACAGAACCACCAATCACAGGACAACCTGTTGCCGACTTACATACCGCACCAACAGGACAAACTGTACACCATGCAGGAGAGCTTACAATACCTGCTGCAAGAAAAGATCCTAAAGCGACACCCATTTTATTCGATTGCTTTCTAAGAAATGAGGGCAGTTTAACAGGAGACTTTATCCTATTAGTTATAGGCGTTAATGCCTCATAGATTGTGCCCATAGGACACATCCAGCTACAGAAGAATCTACCAAAGAGTATGGGAAGTATTAATAGCGGAAGTGCCGAGATTATTAGCACAACGTAAAAGGTTTTGCTTGCAAATATTTGTTGAATACTTCCAACCGGACAACTTATATTTAAAGTCCAGAAGGCGAAGGAACAGAATACGCCAACTACAAAGAAAATCAATAGTACAAAGAAAGTTATTTGTGAAATGTGCCTTATAATTAGTATTAGTTGTGATTTTCTCATACTATCACACCACCTACTTTAATCCTTCTAGCGTTTTTTGGAGTAACCGTTAATGACGATGGCTTTGTAGGACACTTTGGAACACAAGTTCCGCAACCAGTACATTTTTCAACGTTAACAACTGGAGGCGTTCTTGGGATAAGTTTACCTTCACTGTCTCTTGGAGTATCGAGTGCATTGTATGGACATGTTGAAATACATAGAAAACAGAATATGCAGGTCTTAGGATTTATTTCTACAGTACCTATCTTATACTGTTCAAGAGTTATCTTTTGCAAAGCTCCAGAAGGACATGCTTCTATACACTTAAAGTCAGCAATACATATACCACTCTCAATGTAGGGTGTATCAAAAAGTTTTACACCGTATTCTAGTGGAACTGTCTTTATTATCCCCTGGGGACATACTTCTACACACTTTCTACACCTAAGACAGGTTGCAAGAAAATCGTCTTCGGTTATAGCACCAGGAGGACGTATTAGTTCCACTTGCTCTCCCTCAGCCGAATAGTTTATGATAGTAAAGCATCCGGCGACTACACCTGTTACACCTAAGAAAGCGAGGAAATCGCGCCTAGAAAACTTTTTGCTCATGTTCATAGTTTCCAAATTATACATTATATAAGTGTTTTTTATTTTATAATAAAATTTATAAAAAAGATTGCAACTTTAATAATTGAAGACCTTTAAAATCAAATAATCCAGTTTCATCCAAGATATTTGCTAAGAAGGTAGTTTAATAAGCTGACATGCAATGTTATATTTTCATATTCATATTCTGTAACAGTTTTTTGCACCAATTCTGTTCTATATTCTACAGCTTTCCATTCTAAAATCTCAGGGTCTGCACTAAAAGAAACGCATGCGTATCCACCTCTACTATTATAGTAATATAATGTTAGAACATATAAACCAGGTTCAAGGGTAACACGAGCAAATTCCGTTTTAAAGCCACTATAAAAGGATGTACATAAAAAGCGGCTATCATTCAAATATAGTTCACATCCATCATCGCCTGTAAGATTAATCCAAATCGGACGACGTTCTCGAACTTTAATTATTGTTTTTGCCATAAAACCTACGAATTCTTCACCATTAAAGATATTTCGACTATATCCCCAATCGTAACTGAAAGTTGCGGGAAACTTTGATTTACCTATTTCTGTTATAAATTTGAAATCACCTGTCACTGCATACCATGTTACATTCCATTCAGTACGTCTTATAACTTCCACGGGAAAATTTTCATAATATTGTTCAATGTGCTCGTGGGGAACTTCAGTAGTGTAGGTTATTGGAATTATTGGAGAAAATAGAATAAGTATTATTACTAAAATTATAATTGCAAAATAAGCTTTATTTAAATTAAGCAACTGAAACCATCGCCAATCATCAGTAAAAAATTTACTTTAAATAAACATTTAGGACAGGCAAAAATTTTAAATACAACATAAGATTGTTTAGGATTGTTACAATTTTTGCTCATTAATTTCTTCGAGATAAACTTAAAAATAGAGTATTTTGTAATAGTTTGGGAAGAACAATGGAAATTGACACTAAAAAATTCTTTGAAAGAAATTTAGGAATATTTTTTGAAGAAGAACAGGCAATTCTAGAAAATAAAAAAGTTATGCTTGTAGGCGTCGGCGGGATTGGAGGCACCTGTGCAATAATTTTAGCAAGGACGGGCATAAGAAACTTCCTTTTGATTGATTCAGGAGTCTACGACCCACCTGATATGAATAGGCAAGTTGGATGTTTTATTGATACCTTAGGTAAGTATAAAGTTGATGTGATAAAAGAGCATATATTAAAAATAAATCCTACTGCAGAAGTTCAGACATTAAATCGTAAGCTCACTTTTGATGAATTAGGAAAGCTTATGGATAATTATGATATTGTTATTGCTGAAGCAGACGACCTCGCCTACAGCACACATGTACTTATACTGGCACAGAAGAATGGTAAGGTTTCTATTACAGCAATGCCTGTAGGATTTACTGGATACGTTATGATGTTTGCACCTAACAAAGAAAAACCAATAAGCCCTGCAGAACTTTTTGGTATCCCTGG
>JARVJS010000127.1 GCA_029776125.1 Nitrososphaeria archaeon | reverse complement strand
GTGATCTTCTTCATTGTTCCACCATGGATTATTTTTAGTATTATATTATCTCCATATATTAGAATTTAGAATTCTAATGATTTATAAATGATTAGAAATATGATTACTAATATTATGGAGGAGGCTTTATTAGAATTTTTGGGATAAGTACATGTTAAAGAAGCATATGATGTTCCAGAGTGTTGTGGTTCCGTTGCCATATTTCCAGCTTAAGCCTGGTAATTCCAGTATTATCCCGTATATGTTTTCTTTTTCCGCATAGTTTGCTGATTGTCCTACGTTTGCTGCTAACATCGCAGGTATGTTGGTTTGTAAACTTATGTAAGTTGCTAGGTTTGTTGATTTACTGTTGTTTGCGTATATTATTAGTGGCATGCTTCCTAGGCTTTCGTGAACGTCAATCAGTATTATTGGTTTATGTTTATTGTATAGGTTTATGATTGCGGATGTTTCTGGCTGTGATATGGTGTAGAAGTCTCTGTTCAAGTCTATGTTGTTAGAATTTCTTCTCCTATAATATTGTGCGCCGTCTGGATTACATAATGGTATGACAATGAAGGTGTATTTTTCTGTTAGAGTACTATTTTTTGAAAGTGTTTCTAGGAGTTCAAGGCAGGCATATGTTCCCTTTGGTTCGTCACCATGTAGCCCACCTATTATGAAAATGTTTTCTTCACCATTTCCTATTTTGTAATAGTATATTGGTTTTTGTTCAACACTATAGCCGCATATATTGTATGAGAAACTTTGTAGGTTTTTAAGGACATAATTTTCAAGAAATCTTTTTACATAATCATTTTCTACACCAGAAGCCTTTTCTTGAACAATTTTCTGTAGACTAAAATGGTAGAAAACGAGGTTTAATAGTAAGATAGATGATAATGCTATTAGAATTAGAAATTTTATAATAGAGTTTGAATATAGTCTCCTTAGACTTAAGGACTGTTTAAAAAGATGCATTTAGATAATATATTGTTTGGATAAATATAAAATTTGATCAACTTTTATGTGTCATATGCTTGAAGGAAAATCAACTTCCCTGCTCTCTGGTTTACTATAGCATGGTAACTTCCCTTTTGTACCCACATAAGGTTATCGCATAATCACATGTTCAACTTTAGCAGTAAATTTTGAGGCTATCTTAGTTTTATTATATATGTGCTTGAAGGTTCTGAAGAAGAGTATATAGAATAAAAAATTGGGGTGGCCTAGTAATTTAAGCCGATGTCAGCAGTTTCTGGGCAGATAGGTTTAAATATTTGTTTGATTCTATTAACTTTTTGATGAAAGAAGAACTCTTACGTCCCTCTGAGGTTGCTAAGAAGTTCGGTATTTCAGTTAAGACTCTTTGGAAGTGGCAGAAGAAGGGGATTATTAGAGCTGTTAGGCTTCCAACTGGGAAGCTCCGCTATCCTAAGAGCGAGGTTGAAAGACTATGGAGGCAGTTAAGAGCTACAGGATCCCAGTAGAAGCTCCAAAAGATTTAATCGAAGAATACTTCAAAGTTAAGCAGAAGGCTTTAGACGTCATCTTCTCCCACGTCAAGTTTTCCAGGAGGGTACACCTAGAATTTAACAAGGAAGAGAGGAAAGCACTCAGGGATGAGTTGCTGAAAGATTGGAGGTTCTCTAAGCACTACGTCGATTCAGCAGTAAACTCCATCATAGGGCTTGTTAAAGGCTGGATAACGTTGCATAACAAGGGGAGGGCTGGGAGTAAGCCAGAAATAACCAGAAAGACCGTTTACATTAAGAGCACGCTCTTCAGCTGTAGGAGTGGAGTCCTGAAGATAAGCATAGAGCCGAATAAACGGTATCTTGAGGTCGATTTAACGAAGTATGGGTGGATTCCAAAAGACTTCGACGCCACTGGAGGCTTAATCATGACTGAGAGGGAGCTAATAGTCACTGTTAAGAAGAGCGTTGAGCCTAAAGCGGATAAGTGGGCTTCATTCGACGTAAACCTGACAAACATAACAGCCATAATCGATGGCAAAGTTAAACACTACGACCTGAGAGGGCTCTACCACATCCACAGAGCCTATGAGGTTAAACGACAGAGAATGCAGAAGCTATCTAAGCTTAAGCCTGAAACTTCCAAGAGGTTATTAAAGAAGTATTCTAGGCGTGAGAGGAATAGGGCTAAAGACCTCATCCATAAGCTGACGGCAAACATAGCGAGAGAACTTAAAGAAGTTCAAAGTGGAGTCATCCTTGAAGAGTTAAGAAATATTAAGGATAGGGTCTTAAACGGCTCAAAGAATATGAATAGAAAGCTCTCAAAGTGGAATGTGAGGATGTTTCAGTTCACGTTAGAATACAAGCTTAAATGGCTTGGACTGCCAGTAAAATATGTCAACCCCAGAAATTCCTCCAAGACCTGCCCTCTCTGTTCAGGAAGCATGGCTTCCTATGGGGGCAGAATCATGAAATGCGAAAAATGTAACGTAATCTTGGATAGAGACGTTATAGCAGTATTGAACCTTCAGATGCGGGGAGCAGGGTTCACCCAAAGAGCCCTCAATGAGCTAATCGAGAGGGAAAGGGTTAAGTAGAGGTAATAAAACACAATCTATCTCTACTTAACTCAGAACCCTCATTCTATAATGCATCCTTTATCTGCTGAGCTGACCATTTTAGCATATCTTCTAAGGTAGCTTGTAGACTTTACTTTGGGTTCTGGGCGTCTCCAATTTCTTAATCTTTCTTTTATTTCCAGATCTGAAAGTCTAACATTTAACATGCGCTTTTTTATATCTATTTCAATAATGTCTTCATTTTGTAAAACAGCTATTGGTCCACCGTCAAAGGCTTCAGGTGTGACATGTCCTATGCATGGTCCTCTCGTCCCTCCTGAAAATCTACCGTCCGTTACCAATGCTACTGAATCGCTTAATCCCATTCCAACTATAGCTGAAGTAGGTGAAAGCATTTCCCTCATTCC
>JARVJS010000124.1 GCA_029776125.1 Nitrososphaeria archaeon | reverse complement strand
ACGAATAGAGTTAAAGAATTGGGTGATAAAGGTAAAACTGTCACAGACACAGACCTTGCCGCAATCGCTAGGTCAATAATAGGAAGAGGTTCAGAAGAAAGGGTAATAGACCTTATAGATTTAGCGGTTATGACGGGCTTTAAAGTTGTTCCCACAGCATCAGTAAAGCTTGTTCTTGAGGGAAAAGAATATGTTGCTGCGGAAACCGGCGTCGGTCCGGTTGATGCTGCCGTAAAAGCAATACAGAAGGTTACAGATAGTCTAGCAAACATAAGATTAAAAGAATATCGTCTAGAAGCAATTACTGGAGGCTCCGACGCTCTCGCCGAAGTCATTGTTAAGGTTGAGGATAAAGAAGGAAATGTTATGAGCGCAAGGGCTGCAAGAGAAGATATTGTTATAGCGAGTGTTGAAGCGATGATAAACGGTATAAACGAAATACTTAGGAAAAGGAAGAAATCTCAAAATATTGTAACCCAATAAAGTGCATGAAGATGAATGTTCTCGAAAAGATTTTGGCCAATTCTTCAAGCAAAAGAGAAGTTGTTGCTGGAGAGATAGTTGAAGCAAATATCGATTGTGCAATGGTAAACGAAATAACAGGGCATTTAACAATAAAATATCTTGAGGAGCTGGGTGCAGAAAGGGTTTGGGACCCTGAAAAGATTGTTATGGTGTTAGATCATACAATTCCTGCAGCTAATGTTGAGGCGGCAGAACTTCATAAGATAATGAGAAGGTTTGCTAAGGCGCATAATATAAGATTCTTCTATGATGTTGGGTTTGGTGGGATAGCACATCAAGTTATGGTTGAAAAAGGGCATGTTGTCCCAGGAAATGTTATTGTAGGCGCTGATTCCCACACTTGCACATACGGCGCTCTTGGAGCGTTCGCTACAGGAATTGGTTCAACAGAAATGGCGGCTGTTTTTGTCAGAGGAAAGCTTTGGTTTAAGGTTCCAAAGGTTATTAGAATAAATGTAAAGGGTAATTTTAGAGAATATGTTACAGCAAAAGACCTTTTCCTAAATATTGCAAGTATGTTAGGTGAGAATGGTGCAAACTATAGAGGACTAGAATTTAGAGGCCCAACAATTTCAGATATGAGCATATCTGAAAGGATGACCTTATGTAATATGGCTATAGAGGTTGGAGCAAAAACTGGAATCGTTGAAGCAGATGATAAAACGCTTGCGTATCTTAAGGGTAGGGTAAACAAGAGTTTTCAAATAATAAAGGGTGACAATGACAACTCATACGAACATTCTCTAGAAATAGATGTTACAAGCCTTCAACCTTTGATAGCATGTCCAAGTTCTGTAGCTAACGTTAAACCAGTCTCTGAAGTCGAAGGAGTTGAAGTAGATCAAGTGTTCATAGGTTCATGTACAAATGGTAGACTTGAAGACCTGAGAATTGTTGCAAAAATATTAGAAGGAAAGAGAGTTAAAAGTGGAACCAGGCTAGTGATTGTTCCCGCCTCACAAGAAGTTTATCTTGAAGCTCTAAAAGAGGGGCTTATCGAAACTTTTATAGCCTCCGGTGCAATTGTAGCCAATCCAACTTGCGGTGCATGCTACGGAGGCCACATAGGTGTACTTGCATCAGATGAAGTTTGCGTTAGTACTACAAACAGAAACTTTATTGGGAGAATGGGCAGCCCCAAGTCTAAAGTCTATCTTGCCTCTCCTGCCACAGCTGCTGCATCGGCTATAGAAGGTAAAATAAAGGATCCTACAACATTAAGGTGGTCTAGTTGAAGTTTTCTGGGAAGATAATTAAATGTGGTGACAACATTAATACAGACCTAATTATACCTGGAAAATATTTAACTCTAACGGACTTGCAAGAGATGGCAAAGCATGCAATGGAGGGTATAGATCCATCATTTACTAGAAGAGGTAAGGATTCAATAATTGTTGCGGGAGATAACTTTGGATGCGGTTCAAGCAGAGAGCAGGCTCCTCTTGCATTAAAGTATGCTGGAGTTAAGTGTGTGATAGCAAAATCTTTTGCAAGAATTTTCTATAGAAACGCTATAAACATAGGTCTTCCCGTAGTTGAATGTGAAACTATTTATGATAAAGTTGAAGAAGGAGATAAAATTGAAGTAGATCTTGTAAGTGGTTCTATTACGGTACTAGATAAGAACATTGATGTCAAAGCTCAGCCACTTCCAAAGTTTATGCTTGATATTCTCAGAGAAGGTGGTTTGCTTAATCTGTTAAAAAAGCAGACTGGAAAATGAATGAAATAAAATCTTTCCAAAACAAAAGTGAGGCTAGAGTCTCATTTCAGGGGGAAAGGGGTGCATATAGTGAAGAGGCAGCATACAAGTTTTTCGGGAACAAAATAAGTGTAAGGCCATGTAAAGAAATTTCTGATGTCTTCGAAAGTGTAGAGTTAGGTGAAAGTGACTACGGTATTGTTCCAGTAGAAAATTCTTTAGAAGGAATCGTTAACCAAACATATGACCTACTGTTACAGTCTCCGCTCAAAATCTGTGGGGAAATAATATTAAGAATTAAGCATTGTCTAATAGCCCATCCTAATACAGATATTAATTCCATAAAGGCAGTGTACTCACATCCACAAGCTCTTGCACAATGCAAAAATTTTCTAAAAAAATTAGGCTGTAAAGTAATACCCTTTTTTGACACAGCAGGTAGTGTTAAAATGATAAAAGAGGAAAAAGTCTATGATGGTGCCGCAATCGCTGGAAAAAGGGCTGCAGAAATATATCAAATGAAGATTTTGTTAGAAGGAATAGAAGATCAGCCAAACAACTATACAAGATTCTTTGTTCTTTCAAAAAATAGTTCTCCTCCAACAGGAGACGATAAAACCTCAATAGTTTTTTCAGTTAAACATGTTCCCGGAGCCCTTTATAAAGCTCTAGAAGAGTTTGCGATGAGAAATATTAACTTGACAAAGATAGAGTCT
>JARVJS010000073.1 GCA_029776125.1 Nitrososphaeria archaeon | reverse complement strand
TTGGCGCGGTTGCCGCGAATGACGCCATCCCAATCCATCTTGACGACTACGTGGTTCAACTTTAAAATGGTATCTTCTTTCACCTTTGATAACCTTTGCAAGTTTGGGCATTTATATCCTCTTTTCCATAGCCTTTGGATTCTTTAGTCTATCAACACTTATTGAGCAAACAGAAGTCCTGCAAAATATTTTACCACAAGAAATAAATCAAGTAACATTACTTATTGTGATTTTCTTATCTATGTTATTATCATCATATCTTGCAGCCATAACCTTAAATGCTATTTTCGCCCTTGGAGAAGAAATCGGCTGGAGAGGATTTCTTGTAAATTTGCTTATAGAAAAATTGGGATTCCTGAAAACAAGCATTGTCGTAGGAATACTTTGGGGATTCTGGCATGCTACTGCAATAGTACTTCTTGGACACAACTACCAAATACATAGGATTGAAGGAACACTACTTTTTACTGCAATAACGATTCTTTTTACCTTCTCGCACATTTTTGTAAGAATCTCATCTAACAGTGTGTTGCCCGCTGCATCATTACATGGCTCAATTAACGCATTATGGGGTTTCACTCTATTGATAACTAAATCATCTGACAACGAGATATTTGGAGGATTAGGCTGCTTAGGCATTATTACTTGGCTCATTCCAACGCTTTTATTCTTATATGTTGTGTATTATAAGGAAACAAAACAATCCTTAGATTAGAGGTTTTTATGAAAAGGTTTATAACTTTAAGATATGATAAAGATTCTGATATAATATGAGTGAAGTTAATAATTTGAGGGTTATAATTCCCGTTGGTGGTGAAGCTAAGCGTCTTAAACCTTTAACCTGCGAAGTTTCTAAGGCGCTTGTCAGATTATTGAATAGACCATTAGTTGAGATAGCTATAGTGAAATTGGCGAGACAAGGTGTTAGACATTTCATTTTTGGTGTTAAAGGCTATGTAAATTATCGTGCTCTTTACGACTATTTTCAAGATGGTGTCGGCTTATCTGCAAAATATGGTATAGATCCCCGAGTTCATATAAAATATCAACCTAACAGGGAAGATTTGGGTAGTGCAGATTCAGTAAGAATAAATATGGAATATTATGAAATAGACTCTCCTGTAGTCGGAGTGCAAGGAGATAATATATTTGACATAGATATTGCTGATTTTCTAAGATTTCATAAGGAAAAAAATGCTTTGATGACAATCGGCCTTGTTCATGTAGAAAATGTGGAAGATTATGGAGTTGTTGAGATGGATAAGGATTTTAGGATAAAAAGATTTGTTGAAAAACCTAGAAGGGAAGAGGCTCCATCAAATCTTGCTAATACGGGAATATACCTCTTGAGCCCTGAAATTAAAAAAGTGTTTAATGAGCCAAAGATAAAGGAAATGCTGGAAAAGAGTAGAAGACTAGATTTCGGTTTAGACTTGATACCATATTTAGTAAATTCTAACGCACCAGTTTATGGATACATTCTTAAGGGAGAATGGCATGATGTGGGGACACCGCAAAGATATTTAAACGCAATGCTTAGGATACTGCATAGTGGTGCAAGAGGTTTAGACATTGAGGGAAAAATATCAGATGAAACGAATGTTTGGATCCAAGGCCATAGCCCAGAAGCATTAAAAAGAAGAGAAGAAATCTTGGAGAAGATAAGAAGTGGCAAGATATCTGTGGAAGGTTCAGCGCTAATTGGTAGACATTGCAGCATCGGAGAAGGAACAATTATAAGAGATTCATGTATTGACAATTATTGTATTATTGGCAGGAATGTGGTTATAGAACGTTCAGCAATAATGGATAGGGCAATGATAGAGGATGGAGCGGAAATCAGAGATAGTATAATAGGCAGACATGTTAGAATAAAATCTTCAAAAAATAATCCTACGAAAATAGTTGGAGTTAGTGTAGTAGGGGATGACATAGTTTTAGGCGAGGGATGTGAAATAATTTCAACAAAAATATATCCGCATAAGGTTATTCCTTCAGGAAGAAGAATGATAAACGAGATACTAGAATAGGCGATAAAAAATTAACTTAATTAAGCAAAGTTTATTAACAAAAAATTAGACCAAACTCTTGAGGGTATGGCTTCAAAATTTGTTGGTATAATAATAGTGGCTTTACTTTTGATAACAGGCATAGCAATATTAGTGCCAATAATTTTTGGATATACAACATATTTGCAATCAAACATACCATTTATTGAAACAAAAACTGTTACAGTTACAACTACTAACCCAGCATATACACAAACAGTCACAGCAATTTATGTTGTCGGTAATGTAAGCAATGATGCATCAATAATATTCCAACTTGCTTCACCAAGTGTTGTACAGGTAACGGTGTACGATAAAAATTATCAACAACTAGCCTTAGGATCTGGATTCATATACGATAGTGAGGGACATGTCATAACAAACGAACACGTAGTTGAAGGAGGCACATATTTTATTGTCATGACATATGATAATGAAATGTTTGAAGCAAAACTTATAGGAAAAGATTCATATGCAGACTTAGCAGTATTAAAGGCAGAATTACCTGAAAAATATCCTCCATTAAAGCTTGCTGAAACTATTAAAATTGGAGAACCAGTTTATGCGATAGGAAGCCCATTTGGTTTAACAGGAAGTATAACTGCTGGGATTGTAAGCCAAGTTAACAGAACAGGAATAACATACGTTCCAATGCTACAGACAGATGCAGCGATAAACCCAGGAAACTCTGGAGGACCACTAATAAACTCAAAGGGGGAAGTAGTTGGTGTCGCAACAGCTGGAATAGAAAAGTCTGTTGCAGAAGGAGTTGGTTTTGCAGTCCCATCAACCATAGTTAAAAGGATAGTACCACAACTAATAAAGAATGGAGTGTATAAGCACCCATACATTGGAATTTATGGAGAATACTTAGATCCAATAGTTGCCTCATCTTATGGCTTACCAAAGGATATAACTTCCGGATTTATAATAAC
>JARVJS010000029.1 GCA_029776125.1 Nitrososphaeria archaeon | reverse complement strand
GTTGTTGACAATATAATTAAAATTGAATAAGTTTCTTTTATGTACATTGATATAAAGATGGTTGACACTATAGGCGTGAAAAAACATAGTCCCATTAGAACAGAAAATTTTGTCTCAATCTTTGAAGTCATTTCTCTATAAGAATTAAAGGTTGTAGTATAAGTTTTGTAAAACATGTTTCTCTCAAATCCTTTTTCTAGTAGAAATGCCTGTAAACCTTCTCTGAAAGATTGGGATGGTTGCGAGACTGCTAAATGGTTCAAGGCCTCCTTTATATCGTATCCTCTTAACCCAGAAACTAATATTTTCTTAAACATTTGGGATACTATAGGATATTTTGCCCTATATATGTGAAAACAAGCTTCATACAGTGATGAATATTTTGTTATAACCTTCAAGTCTGATAATATTAGGTACCCGAATAGTGAGATTATAAGGTCATGTTGTGAAAATATTAGGTATGGAACTGTTAAGATAAGGTACTGGCACATTATTAGAATTGTAAAAAACATTATCAGTTTTAAGAAACTGTTTTCCGAAGGAAAGTATAGTGTGATTAGTGTTGGGGGTATTAGGGATAAGATTATAGACTCTAAAATGTAGTTTCTGAAGTTGATTCCAAAATATTTGTACGCTTTTGATAACTCGTTTTTAGAAAGCATCTTTTAGTGCCACCCACGCGTTTGAAATGTCTTTGACAAGGTTTTCAAAGCATGTGCTTTTTTCTAGTATTGGTTCAAAAATTTTGCACATTTTCTCGTAAGCCCTTTTTAAGTAGTTTTCAGAATATATTGTCATAAGCTTTTTGAAGGTGTGAGTGTCCTCTAATGGAACTAGGTTCACAAAATCCTCGCTCACATTTCTTGTAAAAACTTCATTTAATGAGAAACCAATTTTTTCTAGTGAAGTGTACTGTTCTTCTTCTGGCAAAATTTCGTATACGCTTGAAACAAATCTTTTGACTGGAAACTCGTGTGTTTTTCCCATGCAAACAATGATGTCAAGTTCTAGTAGGCTTACTGGGTCTATTTTGTGAGAAAATATCCATCTCCTGAAAGCCTGATATGGTGAAGTTGCATGGAATGTCTGCATTCCCCTTATTCCTGAAGAAAGTGAATTGAAGAGTGCTCGACTATGTTCTTCTGACTGTATTTCTCCCAAAATTATAATGTTTGGTGAACGGTGTAAAATTTTTGTAACCTCCACAGACTTTTTTCCTCTACTGCTAACATCATAGGGTGAAACCCTGTACTTTGCCTGGTGATAATTGTATTTTAGAAGGTTTAGGGATTCTTGCACGTCCTCTACATATATTCTTCTTTTTTCTGGAGAAAGGAATAGGTCTAGTGCATTCAAAAGTGTAGTCTTTCCAGAGTTTGTTTCACCGATTATTGTAACATTTCTTCCAAAGTTCAGGAAGAATAGGAGGAATAAGGCTATCTCTTTTGAAAGCATTTTAAATTGTATCAGTTGTGGAAGTGTATATGTTTGTGGAAATATTTTTCTAACGTCCAAGTTGAATCCTGTTGGGGATAACGGGTGTATGTCAAGTGATATTCTATAAGTTGTTTTATTAAAGTTCCATTCAGTTTTTACAGAACTTGTTAAATAGTCTAGAGAATATCCACTAAAAGTTTGTACGTGTGTCTTTATAGCCTGCAATTCTTCTTCCGTTAAAATTATGTTTGTTAAGCATCTTCCCCATCTATCGTGGTCAAGGTATATTCTTGTGTATGGTGAATCTAAGTAGAATTCTTGAACGTGTTCGTCAATCAGCAGGGGCAGTAGGCGTGAGATTTTCATGAACTCGAAAGCGTATACTATACTTAAGAACTGTCTTTCTTCTTCACCTAATTTGAATGCTTTAATGCTTGAGTAGAAGAGTTTTGAAAGGTGTTCTATGAAAGATTTGAAGGAAATTTCCTCAAAATCGAGGACCTTAGGACTCTCTGTTATCTCATCAAATACCGAACATGTTTTCTCCATTAAAGTAGAAAGCTTTTTAGAGCATTTTATATGATAAAGGTTTCTACCATTAAATTTTTTCAATAATATCTCAAAATATTCTATTACATAATTTTCTATATAGGGTTGCTCATTGTCTTCATCAAAAAGTTCTATAAAAAAGTGTTTTAAACTCCTGTTCTCTATTGCAATGTTATTGTTTTTAAAAAACAATTTTTTTACGATCATCATATAGGAAGGTTGTTTGTGCTTAAATACGCCAATAACATTTTAAAACGAAAAATATGGTTGAAGTTTTCGAAAAATGCCTGGTCATAGGATTATGTTTCATGCTGGCTGCCTCATTTTATCCTCCAATTCTAAATGTTATTTCGCACGTTTATGATGGTGTATCTGATGTTCAACTTAAAATTCTGGCAAAGGAAGTTGCTAGATTAGTGGAAAGATCATATACGTTTAAAGGTGCGCACTATCTCTCATATACTGTCTCTAAGGATTTTAAAATATTTTTCGAGAAAGGTGTTTTGAAAATATTTTGTGAGGGGAAGGTTGCTGAAGTTGGTGTCTACAATTTTGATATAATTATAGATGACTTAAGAAAAGGCAGTGATTTTGTAAAAATTGTGGTTATTGGCAAAGATGACTCCGTGTTTATAGTGGTTGAAGATGCCGTCTGAAGTACTTGAATCATCTTTGGGTTTTACTTTCTATCTCTTGATAGGCTTAATAATACTTTCTACTGCTATACCGTTGCAAAAATTTTATGCTATTTGTGGAGAGTTTGAAGCGAAAAGGGTTTTGGAGGCTTTTGTTAAAATTGGAATCTCTCTTGAAGAGGGTATGTGTGCAATGTTTCCGTTAGAGGGTTCGTCTCTTAACGGTAATGCTGTTTTTTATTCTGATGGCAAGAATATTGGTATAATGTTCGCTCTTAAACTTCTTGCTGACGAAAGCCTTGATTTCAGAATAGTATCAAGTTTAAAAGAAGCAGGCTTTGAGGTCCTCTCTGTAATGAAGGAATATCA
>JARVJS010000123.1 GCA_029776125.1 Nitrososphaeria archaeon | reverse complement strand
TCATTAGACCATAAATTAGGGCAGTAAACCATTATTTAAGTTTGTCTAAATTATTTATTTTAATTAATTTCTAATGGCAGCAGAATTTTAGGGGGTACTGATATATTTGTATGGTGGCATCAAGAATGGGAAGCTACAGTGTTTATCAGGCTTACCATTTTGGATGGACCGATATAATATATGTAATGAAAGCTTTGATAAGAAAAGTAAAACAAATGCATTTTCTAGCGAGAAATGCAAAAGCTTGCCTCATTCAATAAGGACTAATGGAAATGGTTTCGCATATTATAGAATTATTCTGGTCTTTTATGAAGTAGTTCTTGGTATTCCGGGTTTACTTTTCCATATTTTTCTTTGATAATTCTACCAATTTTATGCCATTCTTGAGCTATCTTTGGCCATATATTACTAACCATCATCTGTTTTGTTACATACTCTTTTAATGCTTTTTCCCGTTTGACCAACCTTTGTCGCCACTCGAAGCTTATGAGGCCTGCACGCTTCAAGTATTGGATTATGTGGCCTACTTGTTGGTGGTCAATTGGGTATTCTATGCTTCTTTCTAAGTCTTCTAGGAGTGAGTCAACTGTTATTTCGTCTTCTGGACGCAGACATATGAAGGCTATAATATTTTGAATTAGCTTCATAGTCTTAACATGATATATTCCAATTGTCGTGGGTGGGATAAGAGTTTGTTCCAGGCGATAGCCATATCTTCTGTAAAACCATCTTTTGACAATTTCGACTAGCGCCAAATAGGCGCCAAGAATCGCGGCAAGGACCATATAGAAGGCTACTGGAGGTTTTACAAATCTGAAAATCTCTCCCAATGGAGTGTAGGGGATTATCAGTGTGAAAGCTATTATTGCTATGCTGCTGAGGAGCAAAAGTCGACTCGGCTTACTCTTCCAGAAAGGCGACCTTACTGTTCTAATGGCAAAAATTACAAGGGTCTGAGAAGTTAGGGATTCAATGAACCAAGCGGTTTGAAACAGCGGTTCAGATGCGTTAAAGATGAAAAGCATTATAAAGAATGTTAGGAAGTCGAAGAGGGAGCTGACGGGTCCAAGGCAAATCATAAACCTCTTAATAAACTGTATGTCCCACCTTTTAGGCTTCTCAATATATTCTTTGTCAACTCCATCTGTGGGTATTGTTGACTGGGAAAAGTCGTATAGAAGATTGTTAAGTAGTATTTGTATGGGTTGCATAGGCAGAAAAGGCAAAAACAACGATGCTCCAGCCACGCTGAACATGTTCCCAAAGTTTGAACTCACACCCATCATAATATACTTCATGGTGTTGCCGAAAGTCTTTCTACCCTCTAAAACACCGTCGTGAAGCACCTTTAAATCATTCTGTAAAAGAATAATATCTGCGGCTTCTTTTGCAACATCGACAGCATTGTCCACAGATATGCCAACATCCGCTGTTCTCAGTGAAGGCGCGTCGTTTATTCCATCCCCTAAGAATCCAACAACATGCCCATTATTTTTTAAAGCGTTTATTATTCTGTCTTTCTGAGCTGGTGTAACTCTGCAGAACACGTTGGCTTCCTCGACGACCCTTGCAAGGGCATCATCGTGCATTTGAGCAATTTCACTTCCTGTGACAACTCCTTTTATTTCGAAGCCTAAGTGTTCACAAACCTTCCTTGTCACAAGTTCATTGTCGCCTGTGAGAATTTTCAACTTTACGCTGGCGTTTTTCAAAAGCTGTAAGGCTTCTCTCGCTGTTTCTTTCGGTGGGTCAAGGAAGGCTATGAAGCCTAAAAACACCATTTCTGTTTCATCGCCAGCTGTGTAAACGAGCCTGTCTTCCTTTAAACGCTTATAAGATACAGCTAAAACCCTATAGCCTTCAGCACTAAGCTCCACATATTTTTGCTCGATATTTCGGCGCACTTGGTCTGTTATGTCAGCTATAACCTCTCCAGCATCGTAGAAGGAGCAGACCTTAGCAATTTCTTCAGGTGCTCCCTTAGTGATCATAAATCGTTGATTCTGATGTTCAATAACTATGGATAGGCGTTTGCGGACAAAATCAAAAGGAACTTCATCAACCTTCCTGTAATCCTTGACATCCAAATCTCTAAATCTTAATACTGCCTCGTCTAATGGGCTTTTAAGACCAGTCTGGTAGTAGCTGTTAAGGTATGAATAAAGCAGAACCTTATCATTTTCGTTGCCCCAGATGTCTATGTGTAGGACAAGCTTTATCCGGTTTTCTGTCAAAGTTCCAGTTTTGTCTGTGCATAGAATGTCCATGCTTCCAAAATTTTGTATGGCTGCTAAGCGTTTTACGATAACACCCTTCTTAGCCATAAGCACCGCCCCTTTTGAGAGGTTTATTGATATTATCATTGGCAGGAGCTCTGGAGTCAAGCCTACAGCCAAAGCTACAGCGAAAAGGAGCGAGTCAAGCACACTCCGCATATAGAGGGCGTTAATGAAAAATACAAATATGACTAGCAGGAAAGTTACCTGTGTTATCATATAACCAAAGCTTCGAATACCCCTCTGGAACTCCGTTTCAACCTCCCCCACAAGCTTCATAGCAATCTTTCCATACTCTGTATTGCTTCCAGTTTTGACGACAATGGCGGTTGCCGTCCCGCTCACAACAGAAGTGCCCATAAAAAGATAGTTGCGCCACTCTGTTATCGACGGATCATAAGATTTCAGAAGCAAATCACTCTTCTCAACTGGGAAAGATTCACCAGTCAACGCAGACTGGTTCACGAACAAGTCCTTTGCACTTATAACTCGAGCGTCTGCCGGCACAATATCGCCTGCAGAAAGAAATATTATGTCTCCTGGAACAACTTCCGCGATCCTAACTTCTCTTTTAACTCCATCCCTTAAAACGGTGGCTGTTGTCGCAACCCTCTGCTTCAGCAACTCAGCAGCATTTTCAGCCTTAGACTCCTGATAAAAGTCCAAGATCACGCTGAACATTATAATAACAAATATAATGATTGCGTTAACAACCT
>JARVJS010000102.1 GCA_029776125.1 Nitrososphaeria archaeon | reverse complement strand
ATAAGGGAGCAAAGAAAAGTTTGAGCCAAAAAAACAAGGTACCACTAGGCCCAGTAAAACTGTGCGTAGACACAAGAGGATTCGAAGATGGAAGACTAGTACAGTTCGAGATCTGTATGAAAAAAGGTGGCGAAGAAAGGATAGTGGACCAGGTAAACGGAACAGTAAGAAGTGGAAAAGGAGAAGCAATATGGACACCAAGAGCAAGCGAAAAAAGAGACACTTTAAAAAGGACAGAGCCAACGGAAGAAGAAAGTGAAGAGGAAGAATACTATTTTAAGGCAAGAGTTGGAGATCTAGAAGTACAATCAGACCCATGGACATTCTTATACCCCCTAGAAATACATGTTAAAGACGAAAATGGTGCACCATTAGATGGTGTAGAGTTTGAGATAGAATTTTCTGACGGTAGCAAAGAAAAGGGAGCCTTCAAGCAAGGATGTGCAAAATTTAAGGGAGCACCAAAAGGCAAGTTTAAGCTCAAAGTTAAAGGATACAATTTAAAGGAAGAACAATCATGAGTGAGGTAACAGCATACGGTTCAGTGGACGAAGCTACAACCATACTGCAGGGTACACTACAACGTGAACTCTCTTACACTATTGCTTTAAAGGTTCAGCCTCCGGCACAGGACACAAACTATACAATCGAAGAAGAATCAGATTTCCTAGAATATTCTGGAAGACCAACTTATTCCCCGATCCAAGAGGAAAAGGACATCATAGAATCTTCAAACGGGTTTAGAATATGCATTTTAGAGAATATAGGAGATAATGGCTCATACATTGTAGATAAATGCCAATTTTATTCACAATGGAACCTTATGGAAAAAATAGATGTTTACATTCCAGTTAAGATTGAAATTTCAAAGTTAGCGGTTGACGAGCCAGAAGATTATGTTGCAGAAGAAGTTTCAGCAATAGTAGAACTTTTGGACCCACCAGAAAATATTGACATAATAAGAGGACCACAGGGAACAGGCAGAAATGGAGCGAATTTTGTAAAAAATCTAGTGCATAAGGAGAATGGAGGAGACAACTGTCCAAGCACATATGCTCCAAGAGAATTTCGTGAAAGATGCCGAAGCCTACAGGATAGTGTTGATAAAGTTCAAAAAATAATATTGGATGAAAGAAAACGCCAATTTCAAGTTTATAGCGAAAACCCTAACGCAGTAGAAGTACCTATAAAGTCTTTAGAGGAAAGAGTTGACGAAAATTCGAACAAGGTTAGAAAAATAGGGTATGCAAGAATCCTATTACATTTTCCACCGATAGCGGGAAACAATTACAGACTAAAAATAAAGCTTATCAACAGAAACCGCCAAGACGTTAAAATAAGAGACAAGAACAATCCAGACCTCTACCTACTCTATGTTCAAACTCCAACAATAACCATATGGAAAAAGATTAAGATAGAAATGGTTGCCTTACAAGAGGAAGTATATTACAGTGACATGAAATGGTGGATTGTAAAGTCAGCTTTTGCAGACGCTTTTATAGATATCGAGGAGCCGCCATCAGGAAAAAGATATGCAATAACAAGAGACGAGTGGATGAAATATTTAGGGGAAGAAGTTTATAGGAGATGGCGTAGGAGAGAATGGAGAGAGTATTCAAAACCTGTTTATGTTAATGAACACATACAAGACTTTAGCCAATACTCTTTTCCACAACAGCATCCAAACATACCAGGATCACAAAATTTAACACCACCAGACGATAATCCAAACAGTCCAAATAAAGACACGTGGACATTTTTAGAGAGTATGGCTAGAAGAATATTTAGAGAAAAGTTAGGTCGACGAAATTACAATCGTCTAAGGAATCCACGCAGAGGATATAATATTGGTGTCTGCGCACTTATATGTAAGCCACCATTTAATGGTTCAGGTGTAGGAGGACTTAGCTTCTTTAACAAAATGTTTTATATTGTGTCAGGCACGGGTATGGAAATGACATTTGCCCACGAGTTTGGACACGCACTATTCCTAAGACATGCTCCAACATTTTTTGTAAGGAACTCTGACATACCATATACAACAAGGTACGAGGGAGGCGGCTCAGAGGGACCATACTGGGACGAGCACGATAGTGAAGACATGATAACATGTACAATGTCTTACACGGATACAAATGAATGGCACTTCTGTGGACTATGCATTCTAACACTAAGACTCTATGATAGAAAACATATGGTAGAAGGAGAAGATGATACCTTAAGAAGAATATTATATCAAAGAATGCCAACAGTTTACTGGGTTGAATCGACAGACAGAGAAACGAGTCCAGGCGTATTTGTTAGTTGGCGTACATTGCATCAAAATCCTCCACAACAATTAATGGTTGGAGAAGAGTTAAGGTTGATTGCATTATACCCTCCTGAAGGCGTTCTAGATAATCAAGGCATGGACTACCATAAGGATTTGACAAAACATGATAGAGGAAGTTGGGTTTCAACAAATAGAAGAGTGGGCAGAGTTAATGTTGTGAAAAGAGGAAACTTTTGGCATGCGAGAATTAAAATTGTAGGTAAAGGTAGAACAGAAATAAAGTTTAGACTTCGCCGTAACCAAAATGAATTTGATGAAAGTGCACCATTAGTTTTGGAGGTAATCTGAGGTAATCATGCCTTGAGTTTAGAAAAAAATTTTAAGCTTCACCTGAGTTTAAGTAGGAGAAAGTTTGTTAGAGGAGAATCAATTCCAATAAAAGTCTGCTTAGAAAATGTTGGCTCAAAAACCTTTTTGCTCGACGAACTGTCACCATCATCAGACTCTCTATACTTTAGAATTCTAGGAAAATCAGGCTTTAAGAAAACGTTTACACAACTTAACTGGCTTTCACGCGAAGGCATTGTATTACATCCATCTAAAACAAAAACATTCACATTATCCCCAAATAGTAGAAAATGTCTTGATTTAGATTTAACAAAAATATGCGGTGAACTAGCTGAAGACCTCTATAAGATAAGGGCAACATACACATCACAGG
>JARVJS010000121.1 GCA_029776125.1 Nitrososphaeria archaeon | reverse complement strand
TACTAAAAGATGGTGAAGAGGGGGCATGTAAGGTTAGAGTAAACTATAATGGCACACTATATACGATGTCGTATGGTCTACTTACTGCACAATCCATTCAGCCAGTAGAAAAGATACTCTATCACTTCTATCCTGGAGCGAAAACCTTCTCCATATCTTCTGTTGGATGCACATTCAACTGTCCTTGGTGCCAAAATTTTGGTATATCCCAGACAGGGCAAGGTTCTGCATTAAAATTTGAAATGATGCCACAAGACGTTGTAGAGTCTGCGAAAAAGTATGGTGTAAACATAATTTCTTTTGTAAACAATGAACCTCTAGTCTGGTACGAATTTGTTAAGGATGTTTCAAAAATAAGTAAAGAAAATGGTATGAAAAATGTGCTTTTCACAAACGGATACATTTTAATTGACGCATTGAAGGACCTAATAAAATATGTTGATGCAGTCAACTTGGACATAAAAGGTTTTTCTGACGAGTTGTATAATAAATATTGTAATGGTACACTTACGCCGGTACTGGATGTGGCAAAATATTTTGTAGAAAATAAAATTCACCTAGAACTAACATATCTTGTTATCCCATTAATTAACGACTCACTTGATGAAATAGGATGCTTTGTTGACTGGGTTAGAGACCAACTGGATACAAGTGTACCAGTACATTTTGCAAGATTCTTTCCAGCCTATAAATTCCAAGATAGGCCGCCTACTCCTGCTGACACTCTTATGGCAGCAGCTAACCTTGCTTACGAGCATGGACTAGAATATGTTTACGTGAAAAACGTCTACTTCGAAGGCCTAGAGGACACCCACTGCCCACGTTGTCATATGCAATTGATATCAAGATACAATTTTAATGTTTCAAATGTGAACCTTACAAGTAAAAACGAATGTCCAAATTGTGGACTAAAAATTCCTATAATTGGAAAGCCTTTTTCATAAAAGGTTTCATCTGTTCCCAAAATTTATTTGTGTACTTCATTATAGTCCAGCAAAAATTATATATTCTAAAGACAAAAGTAGGTTGAACAAGATGACAGATATAATAGAACTGGATGAATCAAATTTCACAGACTTTGTAAACAGGAAAGCGCATTTGCTTGTATACTTTTGGGCTCCATGGTGTAATCCATGCAAGCATATGACACCGATAGTTGAAAAGATTTCAAAAAAATACGAAGATAGGATTACAATAGGAAAGGTTAATGTGAACTCCTGTCCCGAAATTGCTTCAAAATATTTTGTTGCAGCTGTACCAACATTCATACTATTTAGGGAAGGTGAAATACTAGAAGTTCTAGTCGGCGCTGTTAGTGAAAGAAGATTGGATAGCATGATCAAAGGCTTCCTTAGGGAAGAGGAAGAAGAATTCAGCATATAGAAGAATTCCTTTTACGAGAACTCATAAGTCTAGCAAAAATCTAACAATATATTCTCTTCCCTTTTCAATAATCTCCATAAGATGGTATGTCACAGCCTTAACCTCCAATTTAGCCCTATGCTTACCCAAAACAAATGGTTCACCAAAATACTTTGCAAACAAAATAAACCCTTCACCAACACGATCAATTCTAACATCAATCTTACAAGGCAAAAACTCCCCACCACTAACCCTAACAAGCACATCCTCAAGAAAATTGTATAAGAGAGAATAAAGGTCAAAGCCTTCAACACTAACATCCAAACTTAACGTAGGCGAAATACTATCCAAATCAACCATAATATCAACAACAGCTAACCCTGCCCTAGAAAAGCACTCCTCCAAACTCTTACCAGTAACCTCAATATACGCATCAGACACATGCTCCAAAATCTTATAAAATGAGCTCATACAAAATAACAAAAAAGAAAACCATATTTATACTTAAAGATAAGGCTATGAATAGAAAAGCCGGGATGGCAGAGTGGACCAATGCGCAGGCCTTGAGAGCCTGTCACTCCATCGCGGGTGGCGTGGGTTCAAATCCCACTCCCGGCGTTCCTTAGTTTATGATAATACATCCCCTTTTACATAAACTTGGTGATTTTAAGTCTGTGAAGGGCATATGTTCTTATGCTAGAAAGTTACCATACTAGAATATAAGTTTGACAAAGTATTTTTCACATGTAAAGGATGGTATCGAAGTTAACCCAAAATCATAGAAAAATTTAAATAATGATATAAATATCACATTTGCAGATAGCATGGAGCATCCCAATGAACATGGAATGCAACCTTATCCTGTTTCATATATAACTTATTTGGAGAAGGTCTCAGAAATTGTTTTAGAAGTTGCCAAGCATGTTACTGGAAGCAGACACGGTTTTGTTGGCATAATAGATCCTAATACCAAGGCACTTTCAATAAAAACTTTCGGAAGACTAGAAGGGTGTCTAGTGAAAGAAAAGACTTCAATCTTTTATCCTGACGAAAATGGGTTATATCCTTCATTATTCGGTTACGCTTTAAATAGGAATGTTGCTTTCTACACAAATGATCCTAGAAAACATCCAGCATCAAAAGGAACACCAGAAGGCCATATTCCAATAGATCGTTTTCTTGCAGTACCTATATTAGTAAATGATAAGCTTCTTGGACTAATTGCCCTAGCAAACTCTGAAAAAGACTATACCGAAGATGATCTTGAAAAGGTAAGGGATATAGGAGAATATTTTGCCTTGGCGTTAGAACATTATTGGTTTGAAGAAAAGCTTCTAACATCAAAAGCATATTATGAAATATTATTCGACCATTCACCCTTACCTAAGATACTTGTAGAAGAAAATGATATCATATCTAAAGTGAACAAAGCCTTTGAAGAGCAGACAGGCTACACTCAAGATGAAGTTGTTGGGAAAATTAAGTGGCAGAAACTGGTTCATGAGGAGGACGTTGAAAGGATGGCTGAATATAAGAAGATGAGGTTGGCTGGAGGGCCTGCTCCTATAAAGTACGAGACTAGGGGCATTTGGAAGGATGGAAGTGTACATAATATTATAGTATATTCGAGGATTGT
>JARVJS010000111.1 GCA_029776125.1 Nitrososphaeria archaeon | reverse complement strand
ATAGAACATACACCGTAATATGACTGTTGAAGAACAGGTTGAGGAGGTTAAAAGGGTTAAGAGGGCTGAATCTTTTATAATCAAAGATGTTTACACAATAGGGCCTGACTCTTCTGTGGGTGAAGCAATTTCTATTATGAAAAGGTATAACATTTCTGGCTTGCCTGTTGTTGAAGGTGATAAGCTTGTTGGTATACTTACTAAAAGGGATGTCGCATTCGCTGACCAAAATTGTAGTGTTAGGGATGTTATGACAAAGGATGTTGTGACCGCATCTCCTGATGTAACTGTTGAGGAGGCGAAAAAGATTATGCACGATCATAGGATTGAAAAGCTTCCGGTCGTTGATGAGGGTGGGCGTTTGATGGGTTTAATAACTATTAAGGACATATACTCGAGGGAAAGGTACGTTAACGCTACTCGTGATTCTGAGGGAAGGTTGAGGGTTGCTGCTGCCATTTCACCGTTCGATTTTGATAGGGCTAAGGCTTTGGATAGATATGTGGACGCGCTCGTATGTGATGTAGCCCACTTCCATAATGCTAATATTTTGAATGCTGCTAGAAGGCTTGTTAAAGAAGTTTCAGCTGACTTTGTTATTGGAAACATTGGTACCGGTGAAGCTCTAAAGGATTCTGTTGAAGTTGTTGAAAGGTTTGAGGGTGTCCGTGTAGGTATTGGCTCCGGCTCAACATGTATAACCTCATTAGTCACTAAAGCTGCTGCTCCAACACTTTTCGCTGTATCTGAAGTTGCTGACGCACTTGAAGAACTTGGTTTGAGTGTTCCTATTATTGCTGATGGGGGTGTGAGGAGCCCTGGTGACGCAATGTTGGCTCTTGCTGCAGGTGCGTCAACTGTGATGATGGGTATGGTCTTTGCTGGATGTAGTGAGTCTCCTGGTGAGCTTATAAAGATTGGTGGAAAGTATTATAAGCCATTACGTGGTATGGGCAGTCTTTCCGCGAGACAGAAGCGTTTTGTTATTGACAGGTATGCTACTATGGCTAAGGGTATTGCTGAGGGTGTTGAAGGTTATGTGCCATATCGTGGTGACGCGCAAATTGTTATTGAAGAATTTTCTTTAGGATTAAAGGCTTCATTTGGCTATGCTGGTGCAAGAAACATTAGGGACCTTTGGGAGAAGGCTAGATTTGGTCTTGTAACATTCTCTGGAATGGAGGAGCTTAAACCTCACGATATTATCTTGCCAGGAGAATAGGTTTAATCGCCTTTTCTCCGCTCTCAACTTTTTTCGATGAATTTCCGCTTATATTCTTGGAATATGTTTTCTATTTTTTCAACCCAAGAAGGGAACATGTTGGGGTCTGGATATTTTAGATACTCTTGCTTAACAATCTTCATGTACTTTGCTGTTTCAGCTAAATGCTTTAGCATTGTAGGCCTTGTTATTCCTCTAATTATTATTAATGCTTTCTCTCTCACAGTGAAATCTGCCTTACCATAACCTATGTCTGTTATGTCCTCGTCTGTAACAAGTCCTTTACTCATACCGAACTCTATCTCATCATTTGTGAGACTTTGCAAGAAAATTCTGAAAATGTCTAGTCCGGCTGCTTTTGCTCCATAAGTTTCAACATATCTTTTATTCGCCTGCCAAAGTTTCTCTCTTTCTTTTTCAGGATCTTCTAGTGCATCGGCTACCGCTTCTCCACACAATTTTCCAGAAAGCATGGAAGGCCCTATCCCTCCTCCATGTATTGGGTTTGCTGTACATGCTGCATCTCCAGCAAAAAGCACATTGCCTGAAACGAGTGTGTACAGACTTCTTCTTGTTGGAACTATTCCTCCACCCTGCTCTAGGATTTCAGAATTTTTTAGTGCCTCATTTTCCTCTATTATATTATAAAAGTTCTTTTTTGGATTCACATTTTTTCCACCCTGAACTCCTACACCCACATTAACTGTTGTCTCACCTTGTGGAAAATACCACCAATAGCCTCCTGGAGCAATCTGTTCATCTAAAAATATTTTTGCTACTCCTAAATCTTCAACATTCTTCACCTTTCTAATCTCCCTATATGTTATGCTGAAATCTTCTAATGGTATTTCCTTTTCTAAACCGAATGTTTCTGGAACCTGTCTCCTTAAAATACCATAGAATCCTGAAGCGTCAACAAAATATCTTCCACTAACATAATAGGCGCTTCCATTCTTGTCTACTACCTTCAATTCTTTTGCTCTACCATTCTCAAACATTAGGGCTTCTGCTCTTGTGTTATCTCTCAACTCTACACCTTTATCTAATGCCAGTTTTAGAAGCCATTGTCCAAAGGCATGCCTATTTAATGCTAGTCCTTCACCTTCAACCTTTACTGAATACTTTTTTGAAGGAGAATATACTCTAACTGCATTAAATTTACCTCTATAAGTTTCCTTTGGTGGGAACGGTAATCCAACATTAATTATGTGATGTGTACCTAAGGCGTCTCCACAAACCTTTTTTCCAATCAAATCTTTAGCTTTGGAATCGATTAAAAGTACTTTTGCTCCTCTTCCAGCTAAGGCTATTGACGCCATTGTCCCAGCAGTACCTGCACCCACAACTATGGCATCATACTTTTCCAAATCCATGCTTATGCGAGTATAAACCACTTCTTAAAAAATTTTATTATTTCTAAACTTTTTTTAAAAAAAAGGGAAAAGAGAGTTTACTCCATTGGCGGCATTTCCCCGCCTTCTCCGCCTCTTCCTCTAGGCGGTTCCTTCATTCTACTTGCAGCTATAATATCGTCTATTCTTAATATCATTGTTGCAGCCTCTGTTGCAGCTGAAAGCACCTGTTCTTTAACAATCAGAGGCTCATATACTTCAAACTTTGTTGCATCCTCTATCTTTCCTTCAAGTGCGTTCACTCCAACTGTTTTCTCACCCTTACTATGTCTAGCTCTTAACTCTACTAGGGTATCTATTGGGTCCATGCCAGCGTTTTCCGCTAAGGCTAATGGTATCGCTTCTACTGCTTCTGCGAACTTTTGTACCGCAAG
>JARVJS010000106.1 GCA_029776125.1 Nitrososphaeria archaeon | reverse complement strand
TTCAAACGCTGATTACAACGCCCTCAACTATGATTTTCTTCCTCTGTCTATTATTTGGGTCTCTAGAGATTTTTAAAATGCCACTCGTGGAAGATTCCGAACCTATGAAGAGCACTAATCTTGATTATTCCCTTTAAGTCTGTCGGCCAGCTTGTTAAATGAGGTTTTCACAGTGGCTCGCTCCTTTGTCTATTGTCCTTTTCCTGATATGGTAAGCTTATTATGAAGATCAACATATCTAAATATTGGTTCATGATATGCTGATAAAAGAGATAATAGATCATTCCAGAAACCTAAAGATGGTTTAGTAACTTAGGTCTCGTTTAATTTGTGCATACTGTTGTAGTCTCCTGACGATCAGCAGTGGAACTTCATGACATTTACAGAATGAGGTTTCAATATTATGTTTACCTTTCCATCGATTGCTTTAACTTGAGTCTGTTCTATTTTAATTCTCTCAGGCTCTTCAAGCGCATTTCTGTCCTCAACAGATTCTCCTGCGAAAAACTGTTGTATGCCACTTTTTGGGGTAAACCCTTTAAAATCTACCTGAAGTTCAACTTCGTCATCCTCACTCCTGTTTAAAACATAAAGGTATACTGTCTCCCCGTCTTTCGAGACTGTTGCAGAAGCATCTAAGTATGGCACGTATCCACCGGCATCAGTGGACATATAGTAATCTGTATCAACAAGCGTTCTAAGAACAATATCACCCTTATTGTTGCCGTACATCTTAAAAACAAAGTATTGAGGTGTTAAAACCATGCTTCCATCTGAAGCGGCGATTATAAGTGGAAGGACGTTCACAGTCTGCGCGAAATTGCTTATTGGAACGATGTTACACAGCCTTTGAAGCATGTTAAGAATCCCTGCCGTGAGAACAGCATCTTTAACACTTGTAATTTGTGTGAGCATGGGTTCCCTAGCCTCAGGGTACCAGACATTCCATTCATCAAAGGCTATTTTTATCTCATGCTTTATTCCGTATTTTCTTCTAGTATCCTCAACTAAACCATAAACATTCCTCAGCATTTGCCCAATGTATATCGGAATAGCTACTAACTCCTTATACGGTTTATCCTTAGGATAAACGTAGTAATGAACGGAAAGGTAGTTAAAGTATTTTCCAGCTCCCTTAACTACTTCGATGTTCCACTCAGGGTCTGTTTCGTGGCCAACAGCTACTAGCTCTATGTTTGGGTCAACCTTACGCATTTCATTCGCGAACTCACTGGTCCTTCGGGCGCACTCAGCACCATCCTTGCAGAATCCTACCTGCCACTCTCCATACAACTCATTGCCTATGCCCCAAAGCCTGACATTGAAAGGCTCCTCGTGACCATACTTGCGTCTAAGTGAAGCATAATATGTACTCCAGTTTAAATTACAGTATTCTACCCATCGGGCAGCTTCTTCAGGCGTACCATTTCCAGCGTTAACAACTATGAATGGCTCCGCACCTATCAACTTACACCACTCTATGAATTCGTCTGTTCCAAAAAGATTAGGCTCCTCAGCTCTCCATGCCATGTCGAAACGTCTTGGCCTATGGTCTACTGGACCAATACCATCCTCCCAATGATAACCGCTTGCAAAATTTCCACCAGGCCATCTTACAAGAGGAGGATTCAAATCTTTAATGGCTTTTAGAACATCAAGACGATAACCATTAATGTTAGGTATTTTAGAATCCCTACCAACCCAAACGCCTCCGTAGATACACTCGCCCAAGTGTTCAATAAATTGACCGTAGCATCTCTTATCAAGAGTACCGATTGGTGTAGTCATATCAACCACCATCCTGCTCTTCAAACCAGTTCACCTTAGAATAGCTGCTTAATTAATTATATAAAAACCTAATGGTGCTAGCAAAAAGGTTTTTTATGGTATTGAGTTTGTCTTTAAATACACATGTTAGAAGCGTAAGTGACAGACGCTAAAAAACTTTCATCGCAATCCAACAATTCTTAGAATGGGGAACAGTTTGTATAGCAGTATAGATACTTGTGAATATTCCTTCTGTCATTCATTTGGGCTAGTCCCATCGTCTTTCCAATACAATATATTGCATAGTCTATATCATGTATTATAACCAGTTGAGATTCTCATATTGTGTGTACTAGTAAACCTTAATTTGTCTTATACTAGCACCAAGTTAAAATTAATATACTTAAGGAGGTTCATAAAAACGGGATGTTTACACTAGAGGATCGTGTTAAGGCGCGTATCACTGATTTTCTACCTGGTTTCAGGAAATGGCTTGATACCGACAGCTACCATAGTTCTTTGTTCCAGAATTAATTGTGGTGTTGGCCATAAAGCTCATGTTTTTCATGTGAGAAGAATTTCTAGAGTTATTTAAAGGCATGATCCGAGAAACAATTCTGAAACACGACTATTTTCAGAAAATCAGAAGTCGGTTCAATGAATAAGTGCTAGAGACTCTTCAACTAAGAAGTGTTAACTCTAAGGTCAGAAAATAGGATAATAAAAGAGGAACCAGAAAGCTTCGAGGATTTTTTCGTACTTGAGGGCGTTAAGCTGAGAATTTAAAGGAATAGGCTTACTTTTCCTTAACAAGAACCTTTTAATTTTTTAAGAATTTTGGGGCTTTAGTAGCCATTTCCATAAAGGCACTAGTTTTACAGTTCTACTATTTACTTCAATTTGCTCTTCAACATCCCAAGTTATAATAAGTAGATTGTTACAATTCAACATTATGCTTGCCTTTAAAAGAGCTTCTATCTCTCTTTTGTTTAGCTCATCTATATTAGAAACGTAACTAACCTGTATTAATTGCTTAATTTCCAATCCCTCTTTTAATGCAAAGTCTACTTCTTTCTCATTGACCTTAATATAGTAGATTCTTGAAGTAGGCGACGTTGATAACCTCCTTAAAAGCTCGACCGCTACAACGTTTTCTATAACTTTCCCGTAGTTCTCAAACATTTTAAAACCTGCAACGTTACTCATGCCAGTATCTATAGAGTATACTTTTCTAGAGGCTTTTT
>JARVJS010000103.1 GCA_029776125.1 Nitrososphaeria archaeon | reverse complement strand
ATCATTGAAGAGACATTGAAGATATTTGCTCTTGTCCTGTGAGAATGCCTGTTTTCTTTTAAATGTTCCAACCCTATAAAGTTCTCCTCTCTTTTCTATACCCTTCAAGAATATTATTCCTGTAGCAAACACTCCATATCTTACACCTAGGCGTTCACTTAGGTTTGCGCTTCTTGAACTGTCTACCGCTGCAACATTATATGTTTCATCATGTAATTTTAGCGGATGTATGTGGGGCATTATTATGCTTTTAACTTCTTTAACATGGGCAACAAACTCTTCTATAGTCTTAGCAAGTTTATTTGCCTCTTCTTCAGCACATTGGAAGAACTGATGCTGTACATCCGGTGGAAACTTTAACCAATCAACATACTCTTCATACATGTTCTCTAACCTTATATGTTATGAGTAGTGGTATTGGTGAAGGATTCATTAAGCCAGTAAAATAGAATCTTCCAGGCTTAAGTTGGAGTAGTTGGTCTGCTGTTATACCATATGGAGCCAACCATTCTAATGCTCCACCCTCTCCTGAAGCATCAAGTGGATGTATTCTTCCAAAAAAGTTTGATGTCAAGTTTCTTCTTACAGCCGCATTTATACCAATCTCACCTTTAACACCTTGTGAAATTAGTGTTAGATTGAACATCCTCTTTCTTCCCAAGGCTGCAAGATTTTTTATCATCTCGGTTGAAGCTTCCTGTATTCCTTTAGGAGACCATGGCGCATACTGTGGTGCCTCATCAATTATTAGTGCAAGGTTAAGGTTCATACCTGCCTCCATTAGACCATATAGGTAATTGGATAATGATAAGAAGAATCCAAGTTTTCCCTCACTTAAAGCACTACTCATATCAATAACGATCATCCTTTTCTCACTGAGCCTTTCATAAACTTCTTCAACAGATATTGTTCCCATCAATGGAACCAGGTCTTCTGGCTTTAACCTCCTAAAAACTCTCCTAGCAGCCCTTAACGCTGGCTGCTTGCTCCGTGTATCTAACGAGTTAGCCACATTTTCTACATGATTCTTAATCATCTTGTACAGGATTTCCTCTGGCCTACTTCCCTCTTTTGCTACTTCTTTTACTTTCTCAACCTTACCTGTCCACCCTTCAATAAATTCATCGAATGCATCCCTTAAATTATTGTTCTTAGCAAACTCGAAAGTCTTGTCTTCAAAATAACTTAGTATCGATTCCTCGTCCATCGCAATATCAGTAATCCTAATAACTTCTGTTACATCAGTATTTTGATAGTATGGTGCATAGTCTGTCCCACTCCAGTCTAAAATGATAATCTTGTAGCCTGCATCAATATACAATGGTACAAGAATATGTCTAGTGAACCACGATTTTCCACTACCCGTAGTACCATAAACTCCAACATGATACGGTATGAAGTTTTTAACCACAGGCACCCTCCAACTTTCATGCCTTTCAATATATGCTTTGGTCCAAATCACATCCAATCCCCGGACAATCCATTCCATAGGATTATCCTCATCCTCAAGAATGTAGACTGGCGCCCTTGGCTGTATTATTAGCCTATTCTGGTCAAGTCCTTCCTCGGTTACTACACCAATAGGTTTAATCGCAAAGGAATATACTTCACGTGCCCCTGAAGGTTCTCCTCCAAGCTTCATGTAAGCTACATCAGGCCTATATGATGATGCACTAAGGAACTCGTTCTTACCCAAACCTTCCCTCAAAACACCAAGAATCCTACTCACCTTCCCTTCAACAGAATTTTCTATGAGAACAAGTTCCTCTGCGGCAACCCTTTTCTCAAAATCCTTCATTAAAATAAGCCTCGCAGAAGATTCTGTAGAACCATCAGCAACCCTGCCAACCAGCCTCAAATTCTTCTAGCCTCCAAATTTTTTAATCATAAACCAATATATAAGTAATCCTCTAAAGAACCTTCTATACTATGTAATACTTTTTATGAACTGCCCCTAATTTTCGTATTTATTTTGAAAAAGGTTTATGTCATAATTTATCTAATTTCGAAAAAAGTTTTCTCATTTTCTCTCCATTATTTTTCCACCATTCAAACAGTATTGAAACATCTGTCCCAATGCAGAAATCTTTCACACCCATGTTCATGTATTCTTCCGCCTTCTCAAGACTATCTAATTCAACTCTAGGCCTCTTATCCATTTTTAATGCCGTCTTTATCGCCTTCAATTCTGCCTCCTTAACCTTCGGATGATTTAGTCCCCATGGTGTTCTAGGCTTTCCTGACAATCCTATGCTTAAACTATAGTCCCAAGGTCCGAACTGTATCATATCGACACCTTCAACAGACAGTATTTCCTCCAAATGTTCAACAGCACTCTTTTTCTCAATCATAAAAGCTATAACAGCCTCATCACATGCTCTCCTATAGTCTGAAGGTGAGGACTTAGCGAATACATACTCAACACTTCTGAACATTCCCATTCCCATCAAACCTTTAGGCTCAGCTCTAACAGCCTTCACAGCCTGCTCCGCATCCTCAACCGTTCTAATGTCAGCAAAAAGGAAATTCTGTATTCCTGCAGCTAAAGCCCTTTCAGCAATAAAAGTCCTAGGCTCCTGATCAACCTTGATCATTGACGAAATACCAGCCAACTCTGTAGCCTTTGCTACATTATCAAAATCATGCAGATCCCAAGGAGTATATGTACTAAGAAACTCGATGTAATCGAATAAACCAGTATGGCCAACAAGTTCTATTACACCAGTCCATGTGCTCATAACATGCGTGCCCAAAGTTGGCTTATCTTTACTAATTAACTCTCTAAGTTTATTCTTTTTCATACTAAGATATTATCTTCTCAAGTATATAGATATTATGTTAACTTCATTTTTATTAGAAACTTCTATTAAAGTTTTTTTATTGTAGACGGTATATTGAAATTTTTTTCTATTTAAAAAGGTTGTGTAGTAAATACCTTTAACACTTTTTTACAAGTTTATGGCTTACCAGCGAGGCTCTAATGATATTCGATCTCCTTGGAATAGAGATATACAGCAATGCCCCACTAAAGGGAC
>JARVJS010000047.1 GCA_029776125.1 Nitrososphaeria archaeon | reverse complement strand
GAAACTTAATGGCATAGAAGGTGAGAGAACTTTTGTTCCATACGATAAGGGAGACAAAGATGGTAATAGATGGTATGCCCCCACGCCTTATTATATTGATTGGAGTAGGGAGAATGTAAGGCGTTTGCAAACAGACAAAAGAGCAAGATGGCAAGGATATCAATTTTATTTCCGTGAAGGATTTTGTTGGACGAACGTTCTAAATCCAAATGCGAGATTAATTAAATGTAGATTAAAAGAAAAAAGTGTTAATGACGTTGGTTCTATGTCTTTAAGTAGTGTAATCAATGTTCCTAATTATTATTTTGTCTGTATTTTAAATAGTAATCTGATTTTTGATTTATACAGAACGTTTGTAAACTATTCTGTAAACATTCAAATAAACGATATCCGCCAGCTTCCTATAATTATTCCAACTCCAGAACAACTTGCAGAATTTGAAAATATCTTTAATAGAGCATACTCCATTCAAAAGCAAAAGTTTGAAGGCAAGATAACAGAAGAGGAAGCCGAGGAATTGCTTAATGAAATACAAAAGGAATTAGACGAGAAGGTAGAGAAAATGTATTTGGGGGAGTGAAGTTATGTTTAGTAAACTTATACAATTAATTTTAGTGACAACTTCTATATCGCCAGTTTTGCTTACATTCTGGTTTAAAGAATTCAGTTCATCCTGGAGGTGGACTTCTGGTTTACCTTGTTTAATTATTGCCATACTTTTGTTAGTGGTTCTTAAGTTTATCATTGAAACGGCAAAAAGAAAATTAGAAATTATTCCTATTTACATTTCCGAAATATCAAATGCAGATAAAGAAAGCCTTATATTTATCTTTACTTATCTTATTCCGTTGCTGGAAATTGATTCAAAAATGATTTTCTTTTTATTAATTTTGTTTTTCATTATCATTTTCACAACTAATATTTATCATTTCAATCCATTATTAGGACTATTGGGATATCATCAATATGAGGTAAAATTGAAAGAAGGGACTACCTTTATTTTAATTACAAAAAAGACACTTATTAATGTAAAACAAGTTAAAAGTGTAGTTCAACTAACTGACTATATTCTATTAGAAAAGGAGGAGGAAAGATGAATATCTATTGTATTATGAAAGATAATAATTTAAAAAGAGTAAGCCTTTCCCAGGATTTACAAACAAGGCTTAAAGATTATATTTATGAAAGAATACAAAGTTTTATAAACTCAGAACAAATTCAATTTACAGGAGAGTATAAACCTGAAGAAGGTCAAATATTGTGTATTAAGGACTTTGAAAACCCTTTTGAAGATTTTAGCGCACCTACCATAGAAATTCTAAATGTTGAAGATATTGATTCTATCAAAACCATAGTTTTTAAGGACGATAATTATGTAGCTTATCAAAGCTTTGATAAAAGAAAAATAATTAAACCTGAAAAGTGGTTTATAATATTTACACGAGATACTTTTTCCAAAATAGAGAATAAAGGTTTAATAATAGAACAGAGGATAGACGCTTTGTATGTAATTAAAGAAAGAAAATTGTTATTCTTCTCCTATCATAATGCTTCAAAAGTATTTAATATAAGCAACTATTTCAGGGAAGCAACAGATGAAGAAGTAAGAAGTTTTTATAGTAATGAAGTTTTTTCCACGGTTGAAGATATTTCAGAGGATATGTTTAATACAAGAATAAGAAAAAAAATATATTTGATACAGAAAAATGAAGTTTTAGAAAAGGTAAAGAAAAATTTTGATATAGTTTATGAATATTCAAGAAACATTGGCTTGGAAAACATGTTTGATAAAGAAAATAAAAAGATTAATTTTCCACAAGATAAAAAGAGTTTAGAAAGGTTAATCAAGTTCTTAAATGATGATTTGTTTATATCTCCAGTAACAGGAATTTTATATGAAACAAATTCAAAGAAGCCAATTCAATAGCTTAAAGCTTTTGAATATAAGCTTTATGGCCTTACAGAAGAGGAGATAAGGATAGTGGAGGGAGAGTTATAATAAAAAGCATGAAGGAGGGAAAGTGAAATGACAAACATAATCTCAGAAGCTTTTGAGAGGTTTATTGAGGAATGTCTTAAAAATTATGAGATTAGTCCAAACTTTGAGAAATTGGTTCTAATAGCTGACAGCCAAACCAATGGTAGATTTACACCGTTGATAAAAATTATAAAGCACTGGAATGGAAGGATTGGAGATATTATGGACCCTTTATTTTTAGAAGCTGTAGCTTTATGCATATTTTATAAATCTCCATTGAAGAGTAAAAAGCCATCACAATATCCTAAGTTTAAACGCTTTGATGATTTTCCAAAGGCTTTGAAAATGTTTTTCTCCAGTCAGATATTAATAGAAGCTTTACGAAACGGCTTAGAGATATTACCCTTAGAGATGTTACCTTTATATATCCGAGGCAATAAACTACCAGAGGCCAAGCCTACCAAGTTAAAGGAATTTCTTTATGATGTAAAGAATTTTATAGAAGATTTTAGAAAAGTAGAGGACAGCATAAGATATAGAAGAGTGGTGGATGAAGTATTTCCAGAGCATCTTGGTTTAACCCCTGAAGAGGTAAAAAAGAAAAAGAGAAGGATTGTAGAATATATCTTTGAAATAGCGGGCAAGGGCTATATACCAGATGTAATAATAGACCAAATGGTAGCCGGATTTAACATAGATTTACTTCTTACCTTTAATGATATAGGAGCCATTAAAAACACAGCATCAAAAATAACAGAGGCAATTGAGCTATCTAATACATCACCAGAAAGAGCAATGGAAATTTGGAGAAACATATTAGGCAACTGTTTTCCATCTGTATAAAACATGACCTAAATCATAAACACAACCCATTGAGTTCCTTGAAATATTTTAATGGGACAATTTTAAGCTATAACAATATGATATGCACCATATTATGAAAAGGAATGATAAACTCACATGCTAAAATATTAGTGCAATGATTACAGAACTAACAATTTCTAACTTTAGGTCCATAGTATCAGCCGTTTTAGACGCTGTCGGCGGACGGTTGGCAGATGTAAAAAATTGCCGGAGGGAGTAACTAG
>JARVJS010000021.1 GCA_029776125.1 Nitrososphaeria archaeon | reverse complement strand
AGATCAAATTTGTAACAGCCTAGGAATAGGACTAGAATATTTACAAAACATTAAAATAGACCACGAAGATATAGGTTTAACACAAAAAAATTTGTCTGAATTTATGCAGGATTTTATTTTTTGTTACTCTCAACAAAAAAATTTTCTACTTGATTAACTTTTCACCGCTATTCGTAATTGTCAGTTTTTGCCTTGTTTTTTATCTCCCTTGCCGGGAAGACTCCTTCCGTAAGGCAGGAGTAGTTCACGACAAAAAACAGTTAACAGCAAAAAAATGACAAGATAGTTTTGTGTCTCCTTCAAAAGTCCTTATCCAGTAAGGATACACTGAAGTACCCTATATACAGAGGGTATGTTAGATTTCACACAAGAAAATATGTCATTGCGGTCCAGTTCTACTGAGAAAAACAGGACAATAAGTTATAATCAAAGGGACATAGAAATTTTTGGTTCTCTTATTGATGCTATAGAGGAACTGGCAGAAAAATACGAGCTGTCCATAGAAGAATCGGTAGAGATTGCAGAATCAGCTATTAGTTTGGCGTTAAGTGAATATATTGGGCATGATATTCAGGTTTATCTGAAACCTGAATGCAGGATTTATATTTACACCGATTTTGCGGTAAGAGAGATTCAACCCTCTCAAATAAAAAAAGAAGCTTTTAAGTATGTTAAAGAGAGGTTATCTTTTCGTTTTTATATTTATCAAGCATTCAAAATTTTTGAAGACGCAAAGAAATTAGTGAGAACTGTTGTTTTTGCTCCTATTTTTAGAATCATCAAAAACACACTTTATGTAAAAATTAAAAATCCTCATGCAACAATAAAGGCAGGAAGGGATTTGATAGGGCAGTGTCCTCTGGAGCATCAGACTCCTAAAGAAAGAGGGCACTACAGGGAAGGGCAAATCCTGCCTTTTTTTGTTACAAGCGTGAGGGGGGTGGTTGAAAACAACACTCCTAAAATAATTATCACTGTAAGCAGAAATTCCATTTCTTTACCTGAAGAACTACTACGTATGTCTCTGGCGCAAAGGGGCATATTTACTTCTATAAAAGCGGTAAGGCGAATCGCAGGAGGTTGGACAGAGATACAAGCAGAGGAAAGGTTGCCCAAAGAGTGTATTAAAGAAGTGGGAGATTTATTAAAAGAGGGAATAATTGTGAAGTACTAGTTAAGCAGGTAGGAAAAGAAAGTGATGTTTAAATTTTTCAGTAAGGAGAAAAATTTGGTAGATGAAGCGGTGAAGGAGAAAAAAACTATTTTAGGAGTTGGTTATTCAATGGATAATCCCTCTCAAAAGATTACGATTTCCATACCTGATTCTGACAGAAAAGGGCATTTTTGGTGTTTCGGGACTACCAGAGTGGGTAAGACAAGGCTTATAGAGAGTATGGTTGAGCAGGACATAAGGAAAGGATATTCGGTAGTAATTGTAGATCCAAAAGGTGATATAGAGTTATTTTCAAAGGTAGTGCAAGTTGCCTTTGAGGAAAGCAGGCACGAAGAATTAATACTTGTAACTGCAATTTTCCCTGAGTATTCTGCGTTAATAGACCCACTTGCTTTTTACTATATGCCAGAGGAACTTGTAGGACACATAGTAAGTGGCGTAGATGTAAAGGAGCCGTTTTTTTACAATGTAGCTTACGAAATTAGCATGATAATTGTGCAGTCTTTGTTGCTTAAAGCTAAAGTTGAAGGCAAGCCTCATTCCTTTAACCTTAATGAAGTAAAAGACAGAATGAGTAAAGAAGAAATTGAGAAATTACTACATGAAGTTCAATCTATAGATTTACCTGAAGCAAGACAACTGGAACAGGATATTCTTAAAATTGTGAATTCACCGCAGGATTACTATTCAAAGGTGTCATCTTCTTTGAGAGTTGCTCTGATGGAACTTTCTTCTGGAAACATAGGAAAGATAATAGGTAAGGCAGACGAAAACAGATTTATTAAGAGACTTGAATCTGGACAGAGAGTCATAATGGTAGTTCATCTTGGCAGTCTCCTTACAAGAAAAGCAGCGTTTACTCTTGGTAAGGTAGTAATCAGTATGATTCAGAGTTATGTTGGTAGGGTGTTTTCTTCTGGTAAAACAGTAAATCCACCTTTAGCACTTTATATAGACGAAGCACAAAACACACTTTATTATGATATAGAGGATTTATTTGCCAAAGCAGGTGGAGCAGGAGTTTGGGTGCATGGTTTTAGTCAGTCAGTTAATCAGATTTACTCAAGAGTAGGTAAAGATTTTGGTCGTTCCATACTTGACAACACAAATACAAAGCTATTCATGAGAGTTCCTGATCCTGAGACTGCAGAATATGTAGCAGAACACTTTGGCACGAAAAAGAAAATATCACCTGTGTTGACTACAAACGCAGGCATAACAACAAAAGAATCAGAGGAACCGATCATAAAACCTTACGATGTACTAAGTTTACCGCCAAGACAGTTTTATTTGATGACTTACAAGGGTAGGTTTAAAGGTAGAACCATAGATGTAACAGACAGATACATAGATGTAAAATTTCCGGAGGCAGCAGCTGATGTTGCATAGTGAAGTTTTTCTTGTTGCAGGAATAGCAGGGAGTGCTATGTTGTTTTGGGTTGCTAGGGATTTTATATTACCTAAAAGTACAAAAAAAACGTCAAAAAAGCAGAGACAAACAATAGTTCTTGATACCATAGCAGTAATCTGGAGCAAAAGAAAGGAAGCCATTCTCAACATAGAAGAACTTTCTTTGCTCTGGCGTTCTATAAAGTCGGAAAGCGATACAGAGAAAGAGGAGATAAAGTTTTACAGCGAAGCATTAAACAAATTTTTTAAAGAGCATATAGAAGGAAAACTTTTTTTTACTGGCAATACCAAGAAGGTTATATTAAATTTGTTGACTTTGCTTGATACAGAAGGCAATGTATCCTCTGTTGTATCAGGACAGCAAGACACGGAAGGGAAAATTGGGCAGGACATTTATAAGAAACTAAGCAGTATTTCTTTACTTGAGCATACAATTCATGTGGCAGAGGAGATAATACAGATAATTCCTTATGGTCCAATGATACCGAAGGGAATAATTGCAGCACTTGGGCATGACATAGGCAAGATACCAAAATACAGGCAACAGTATTATGCTTTTGGGGATCATCCATTTATAAGCGTAAGCGTATTAGAGCAGTTACCTGATTTTAAAAATCTTGTATATGCAGATGATGTGCTAAAAGCAGTGCGGGATCATCACCTAAAGCCGAAGGACAAGTTAACAGAGTATTTAAAGGAAGCAGACCAGAGGGCAAGGCGTAGGGAATTAAGTCAGACAAGCAATGTAATACTAACGGAGGAAGTATTGGGGCAGACAGGAGACCCTCATGTAAGCAGTACAGTTTCTGTAGTCTCTACATTGGACACTACAGAAAGAAATACAGAATTTATCAAACAGGATCAAACCCATCAAACCCATCAAACCCCCACCAAACCTGATATAAATCAAACGACAGAGAAAACAACAAATCAAACGGTATCAAACGAAGGAACGAACAAACAATCTCAGTTAAGTGTTTTTGGTTTAAGCCAGTATATATTGTCAGAGCAAGAGAACGAAAGTGCTTTTAATGGTGTGCCTGAAATATTTGGACTTGAGGAGGAAAGGCAAGGAAATTGCAAATATGAGAGGATGAAAGATATTGAAGCCAGCAATTATTCTAACATATTTATCAGTCCTGATGCAGGTGTATTGGAAAACCAAAGGAAAGAAAACAAGCCCAAGCGAGTTCCTCTTGAATGGTTAGATCTTAGAGAGTTTTTAGGTAGGATTAGGAGGCATGTAAACATACTTGACGATAAAAAAACATGGAAAGCATTTAGTATGAACAATGGAGTAGTTTATGTTTTGCCTGATTTAATATTTACTGAGCTTAAAGTAATGGCAGAGGAGCGGGGCATATTAGATTTAGCAAGTTCGGACAAATCTATAAAGAGGGATTATGTGTATTCAGTTTTATGTAGAGTAAGAGATGAGTTAGATGGTATAGAGACTTCGCTAATCAGGGATGGATATTTTTCTGCGCCTTTCATATTAGAGGATAAAGATGGTAAGAGAATTTCCAGGGCGTTATATGTACCTTTCAGGGCGAAAGAGGCGTTTGGAATAGATGTAGGACCTTTAGAGGTAATGAAAGAGGGTAGGTTGTTGGATATTAAAAGAGTATATCCGCCACGAAATGATTAGGGAAAAGGAGAGGGTAAGGTAATAAAGCAGGTATGTTCAAGTGGGTAATGGAAGACGAAAGAGATATAGAAAAATTTAATGATATACCTGTTTTTATGTTTTATGGGTTAGATGTTGAGGTTGAGAAAATGGGAGAGCCGGTAAGTGTAAATGGAGAAAGTCTTTATATAATACAGACAAGAAACATAACAAAAAAAGTATTTGACTATATAGACAGGCTAATTGAGGTTGGTGTAGATGCGGTTATTTATTATCCTTGTAACCTATGTGATGGAGTTACTAGAGACAAATTGGGTTATATAGTTAAGACACTATATTTAAAGAAAGTTCCCTGTTTTTGGAACATAGCAGATTTAAACATATTTTTAGGGTATTACTATTCTATATTAAAGTTAAATAGTGATAAAACTTTGTTAAAAGAGGGAATATTAGCAATAGTTTCTGCATTAGAAGGGGTTCATCATACCAAAATGGTTTCTACTCTTTCCCGTAGGATGGCGGCTTATTTAAACTTAGGCAATGAATTTGTTGAACAAATAAGTCTGGCAAGTTTACTGCATGATATAGGGAAAATGTTTATTCCAAGCTCTCTTTTAAACAAAAAAGGCAAACTAACTATAGTAGAGAGAAGAGTCGTAGAATTTCATACAATTTGGGGAGGGCTGGTAGCTGGACAACTGAAGTTTTTAGACAAAAACATTAAAGAAATGTCAAAAAATATTTGTGTTTTTCATCATGAAAGATGTGATGGAACGGGTTATCCCTATGGTTTGACAAAAAATGGAATACCTGTAGAAGCACAAATAGTAGCAATAGTAGATGTTTATGATGCTTTAATAAACAATCGTCCATACAGGACTGCTATAGATCAAGATATAGCCTTAAGTTACATAAAAGCAAATAAGGAAAAATTTGGCGAAGAAAATGTAAAGGCTTTTTTGTCAATTTTGTGAAACTTTTTTGTTTCACCTTTTCAAAAGTCCTTATCCAATAAGGATACTTGAAAGTACCCTATATATAGAAAATACAAAAAATGCAAATAGTTCAAAAACAAATTAAAAAAGAGGCAAAAATGATTAAACGAAAATTTGTATTAATTTTATTGTGTTTATCTTTAATGTTAGTTTCTTGTACCTCAATGAAAGAAATTCAATCAGACAACATATCTGAAATTGTAAAAGAAAAACAGACAAAAATTGAGAATGAAATGCAGGTAACACCTGCAAAATTACAAATTCCTATAGACGATGGTTTTTTAATAAAAGCAGAGGATTCACAATGCAAAATTAGCGAAGATGTGGATATAGAATTTATAGATGCAGATATAAAAACTATTATATCTTCTTTGTATTCAACTTTGAACATAGGAGTTATCATAGAGTCTTGCGGTAATGCAGGGTGTAGTGGTGTTTTAATGTCTCAACCTGGGACAACAGAAAAACAAGGAGTTCCGGCTATATCTGTTGTTAGTAGTCAAAATGAACCCTTATTGACCTTAAAATATAAAGGCAAAGTAGATAATTTGTTAAAGTTACTTTCTCAAAAAACGGGTTATTTTTTTAACTGTCACGACGACAGAACAATAGTTGTTGAAAAGAGTAAAATTTTTAACATTTCTGTTCCTAACTATCCTGATTTATTGAAGCATTTAAAAGAAAGCATAGAGAAGTTAGGTGGATTTAACATTGCTTATAACAATTTAACTACTACGCTAAGCTTTACAGCAGACTATAACAGCTATGAAAGAATAAGAAAATTTTTAGAAGGCTTTTTAAAAAACGCTTCTTTAATTAATCTGAAGATAGTATTGCTTTCAGTAAGTTTTAGTTCTGACAAAAACATAGGAATAAACTGGAGCGGATTAAATTTTGGGTGGGGTTCTCAAAAGATGAAGTCCATATTTGATAGTCAATTAATTCAGAGTAGTGATAACAATATAAATAACAATGGTTCTACTTCGGAGAGCACAACTACATTGAGAACAACTACTGAAACTTTATACAAAACAGGGGTAGGGGTGGTAACAAACGATGTAGGAGCGTTGGTGTTTTTAGAGAGAAACAAGTTTACCTTATCTGGGCTTTTAAGTTTTCTTGAAAGTTATGGAAAGTATTCAATTCTTCAGGACGTATACATACAGACGCTTTCAGGAGTAAAGGGAAAAATTGAAGTAGCAAGGGAGATACCTTACATAAAAGAGGTTTCTCTGTCTACTTCTGGGACTTCTGGAACCACCATAGGTACCGCAACAAGCGAGAAAGCAAAAAGTGGTGTAGAGATGGAAGTATTACCCTATTATGACAAAAGTTTTGATGTTTTAAGTATTAATTTAAAGGTAAACGTGTCTGAAGTAGTAAGGCTAATAACTTTAAATGCGGGGCAACAAATTGGCAACATAACGCAACCTGAAACTGCGGTTAAAAAGGTGGACACATACATAAGAATGTCTCCAGAGCAGGTTGTTTTGTTAGGAGGATTGATTTATGAGAAAGAACTAGGGACTACTCATGGTTTACCAGGGTTTGACACTGTGTTAACAAAGGAGATGAACAGGACTAAGACAAAGGAGGAGCTTGTAATACTGGTCAAACCAACCATAATTGAGTTTGTTCCTTTAAAAAAGAGTAAAACCTCATGAGAGGTTTAATAAAAAAAAGAAGGAGGTATTTGAAATGAAAGCATTAAGAAATGAGAAGGGGTTTACACTGCTGGAGTTACTGATTGTCATCATTGTTCTTGCTCTAATTGCGGTTTTGCTTTTCAGTTTTCTTGGTAATCCATTGCAGAAAACTTCAGTTCAGTCTTCTGCTGTACAGATTGCAGACAACTTGAGAGTTCTTGATGAAGCGTGGAATCAGTATTACGTTTCTAAGACTACTGAGCCTGCAAGTATTGATGCAATAGTGACGGAGGGAATACTAAAGGCAAAACCAGAACCACCATCAGCTGCTAAAAAATCAGGCTATTCAGGAACATTTGCCTACACAGTTGATACTACTAATTATAATTTAGGTGGATCAACAACTAAAGACACGGTGATATTGCTTGAGGGGATTACGGATGATGTGTGCAAAAAGATTAACCATCTTTATGCAGGAGCGGGAGAAAACGATGCTATTCCCAATGCTGTTACAACTGGCAAAAGCATACAATGTTACAATGATGGCACTAACAACATTGCATTAAAACAGGTAGTAGCAAAATAGCAAGAAGCGAGGGAAACCCCCTCGCTTCTTGTAAGAGGAGAGGAAAAATGAAAAAAAGGTTAATGAGTAATACTGGATTTACAATGATTGAATTAGTAGTGGTGGTAACTTTATTGGCGTTAATAATTGCTATTGTAGTACCACTTGTTAATGTAAACATGGCAGAAAACAAGAAGAAAACATTACAGTCAAGATTGATTTCAGATTTTACTGCAATGGAAAGTGCACTTGGTTTTTTTGTTACCACGAAAAATGATTACCCTACGCACGCAAGTAATTTATTGTCTGACACTAATTTTGTGCCTTCCTTTCTGATGCCACCGAAGGTGTCTTCTGAGCTTGATACTTCTTATGGGGTAAATGGTTATTTAATGTTTAAAAACGATAGTGGATATTATGTTTGCGTAAAAACTCCTGCTGTAACAAGTTCATCAGAAGTGTTTAAAACAATAAAAGATTTGGCGCTTAATTATCCAAATAAAATTTATTACAACACTACTTGTCCAAGTTCTTCTAACATGACAGATCCAGACACAGCTACACAGGTTATAGTTACCTATTGGATGGTAAGGTTTTAATACACTATGAGACTTGGAGAGTATTTACTACAGCAAGGGATAATAAACGAAGAACAGCTTGAAATAGCGCTTAAGCAGCAGGAAATAACGGGTGAAAAGCTTGGAGAAATACTTATAAGGTTAAATTTTGTCAAAAGGCAGCACATATTAAACGCACTTTGCGTAATTTGTCCTGAAGCGTTAATTGGAGAGAATTTTTCGTCCTTTGATATACCTCTTGACATATTGCTAGATACAAAAACTGTAGTTTTAGGAGATACAGGACAAACTTTATATGTAGCAACTCTGCATGATTCTCCTATGGAAGCAAAGCAAATTGTAGAGCAGTATGCAAGAGGCAAGATTGTGCAGTTGGTTTCTTATCCTGCTAATTTACTTTATCAAAAATATTTGGAGATGAAAAATGTAAAGGTTTATGACATTGATTACAGGGTTAAATCTTTACTAGAAAGAGAGGAAACTATACTTGCAACAAATGAATTGTTTTTAGACGCGTTAAACAGCAGAGCATCTGACATACACATAGAACCGCAGGAAAAAGTGGTAATAATTAGATATAGAATAGATGGTGTTTTGTATATAAAAATGTATTTACCTATAGAAATACATTCTTTACTTGTAACTGCAATTAAAAATCGTGCAGGGATGGACGTTTCAGAAACGAGGCTACCGCAGGATGGTTCGTTTTCTTATTCTTATTGTGGCAGGTTAATAAATTTAAGAGTGGCTACATTACCTTCGGCAAATGGAGAGAAAGTATCCATAAGATTACTTGATAGAGAAAAAATGCTTTTAGATATAAATGAATTAGGGCTTACCAAGATAAACGATTGGTTGGAAATTTCCTCTCAGCAGACAGGTTTAGTTTTGGTTTGTGGTCCTACAGGGTCAGGGAAAACAACCACCTTGTATGCAACGGTGCAGTGGCTTGACAGAATCCACAAAACAGTTTACTCCATAGAAGACCCTATTGAGTATCATCTTCCTTTTATAAATCAGGTACAGATAAACAGAAAAGCGGGTTTTGATTTTGCTATGTATTTAAAGACAATAGTAAGGCACGACCCAGATGTAATTATAGTTGGTGAAATAAGAGACAGAGAGACGGCAGTGAATGCTTTAACACTTTCAGACACAGGGCATCTAGTTTTTTCTACATTACATACAAACGACATTCCTTCAACGTTAATAAGGCTTCAAGGTTTAGGCGTAGACATGACAGCGCTGTCGTTTCTGCTAAAAGGAATACTAGTTCAAAGACTCGTAAGAAAAATTTGTAAAAATTGTTTTGGAGTAGGTTGTTCTTTTTGCTCAGGGATTGGATATATGGGGAGAACTATGATTTCTGAAATAGTTAGATTTAATAGCTATAAAGAAGTTATTGCTTTAATGGAAGGAAAGTTGCCTTATTACACTATGTATGAAGACGCAGTATACAAGGTTAGTCAAGGCATAACCAATAAAGAAGAGATTAAAAGAGTTTTAGGAATAGAGTTACTTAATTTTGCAGAGTCAATAGGCCACGCAAATTAAGAGAGGGTTGCTTTGTATAGGGTAGAGTATTTTAAAAATAACGCTAAATTCGTGGAAATATTTGTTGGAAACAGAGATGAAATTTATAAAACTTTTTCGAAAGAAGGTAAGGTAGTTTTAAAAATAAAAAAGATTCATTCAGTAAATATAATTAAGTATAAGCAGTTAGAATTAGCGTATATTTTTCAAGCATTATCTGACATTTTAACGTCAGGCATGTCTCTTTCAAATGCCATAGATTCTTTAGTAAAGTCAATAAGTTATAAAAGTCCTTATAAACAGGTATTTTTAAACATTAAGAAAATGATAGAGTCGGGTAAAAGTTTTCCTGAAGCAATACAGGGCTACAGTGTTTATTTTGGCGAAACAGCGGTACAAATGTTAAAAGCGGGGTATAATACGGGAGATTTGTCGAAAACTTTAAACGTAGTTTCGCAGTATTTAATTGATTTACACACAACTAAGAAAGAGATATTAAAGAAGTTGTCTTATCCAGTCACAGTGTTTATGATAAGTTTACTTTTGTTAATAATAAATACAAGGGTTATAATTCCTAAACTATTGTCTTCTGAGTTGTTTAAAAGTGTATTAATATCTAGTTCACCAAATGTGTGGGCAATAAACTTTCTCAAAATTGCTTCTATTGGTATTCCTCTAGCGTTAATTTTTTTTGTAGGGCTAATTTTTGTAGCTTTGATAATTTATAGAATAAATCAAAAATTTATTGAGAGTAAATTTTTAAGACTTCCTTTAATTAGGGAACTATTATTTTATCGTGCATATTTTATTGGTTTTTTTTCCATGTCCAAATTATTGTCAGTTGGCATTAGGCTGTCTAGTGCTTTTGAGATAGTTAGTAAAACAATTTCAATAAAAGTAGTTCGTGATGAGTTTGAAAGCGCATTAAAGAAATTAAAGAAGGGGGAACCTTTTGTTAATGGATTCAAAACAATACCTGAATTTGATAAACAAATTGTTGGTTGGTCTTTAAATGTAGACAAACTCTCAAAGAACTTTGAAATAGTAGCGAGACGTTTTTATGATAAATACATATCTGCTATTCGGTTGCTATCTCCATTAATTTATACAATTTCTTTAGTTATGGTTATGGGTATTTTCCTGTTAACCTTTTTCTCAGTATTTGTTCCTTATTTGAAGTTGATGATGGGAATGGGGAATTAATGCTTTTGATACATTCATGTACCCTATATATAGAGAGAGGGTATTAGACAAAACATACAAAAGGAAGGACAATGTTTAAGAGGAAAAAAAGTGAAACAAAGATTGACGATCGGGTTCAAGTCTCAGAGAAAAAAAAGCTTAAAGATTTTGTTCATCTTGAAGAGTATGTTGCTGAAAGCGTAGTTATTCCCAAGCGGGAAATAGAGAACTACATTAAGGGAAGATGTATCCCCATTTTAGGCGATAATTTTTACTATACCTACACATACAAAAATGGAGTTTTGTTATTTATAGCAGGCAAGTCAAAAAATTTTGTTAAGGGAAAGTTTCCTGTATTAAGCGTTGTTTTTATGGGGGAAGGAGATTATTATCTAAAGGATAAAAATAAAGAGTTCTACCACTATTTTATTAGCAAAGGCAATGAAATTCAACATGTAATAACCTATAAAAAGCCTGAAAGTGGCGTAGAAATTAATGAAGATTTGCTTTTATCAGTAGGTAAAATACCTAAACAACTTAGATTGCGTTGGTCTCTTGACAACAAGTCTTATTTAAGTATTGGTTTAGTGGTTTTTTTTGTGGGATTGTTAACTTATTTTTTTGTATTGAACGAAGCGTACAACAAAAAAGATTTAATTTTAAAAAATCGACAGAATCAGTTAATGTCGCAAGTTAATGTTTCCACTTCTGCAAAAATCAGTTTGGCAGATTTACTCAATAAAGTTGAAAAGAGTATAGAGGATGGAAAAATTTTAAAGATATATCAGAGTGATAAAAAATTTGTTGTAGAAGTATATTTTGACAAAGAAATGTCAGCACAAAAGTTTTTAGAAATGCATGGAGGAACTTATGAAAATAATAAGGTTGTTTTTTCCCTTGATTTTAGTATGTAGCGGTGTTTTTTTGCTTATATATAGCATTATTTTTTATAAAAATGATGTTCAGAGAGTTTTAAATCAGGATATAAAAATAAATCTAAAAAAAGATTTTGTGAGTCTTTCCTCTGGAGAGTCTATTTTTATAAAACAAGTACTTGAAAATTATATAAGAAGCAACAATTTGCCCATTGAAGTACAACAAGGTAATGAAGGTTTTATTTTGTTTTCAAACAAAAAGGAAATATTAATAAACAAAGAAGAATATGAAAAGTTTTTATCCTTTTTAGATTTTATCAGTAGTTTTCCTTATAAGATTGAATACTCTAATTTGTGTTTAGGTATAAACTGTGGAGAAAGAGTAGTAAGTTTTACAGTAATTCCTAAAAAAGAAAAAGAGGTGTATGTAAAATGAGAAAAAGGCTAAATATTTTAGTATTAATGTTTTTGTTTTTTATGTGGCATATAGCTTTGGCAGTTGAAACACCTTTTTATAACTCAGGTCAAAATAAGACAGGTCAAGATAAAAGTGGAAGTAGTAAGAAAGCAAAATTTCAACAATCAGAAACGGTAGACAAAAAGCCTGAAGCTATACCTCCTCCAATGCCTTTAACTAAAATGCCTGAACCTGTGTCTGCAGGCAAAGAAAATTTTCCTCAAATCAAAGGGGTTGTAAATGGGAAAATTATAGTTATTAATTCTTTAGGTAAAAGGCTATCTGTTAATAACGGTGATGAGGTGGACGGATGTATTGTAGAGTATCCTGAATTAATTTGTGATGCACATAAAAAAGTTTTAAAAGAAAAACAAAAAAAACAGCAAAAGGAGCTTGAACAAAAAAACATAAAGATAGAACAGGAAAAGAAAGAATTAGAAGCAAAAATTAAGGATTTTGAAAACACGATTAAAAATTTACAACGGCAATTAAAGGAAAAAGAAAAAGCAATTCAACAGTTGGATAGCAGCCACAATAAAACATTACAACAAATAGAAGAAGAACGCAGGGAAAATTATAGTATTTTTACAGAAAAGGACGAAACCATAAAGAGGCTTCGTGAGGAATTACAGAAGTACAAAAGTATGGCAGTTCAAGTTGAAAGCCTAACAATGGAGAACGAAAAATTAAGAGAAGAAATAAAAAAGAAAAATACTGAACTAATAGTTTACAAAGACAGAGTGCAGGCGGTAAATGAAAACCTAAAGAATCACTGTTCTGTTGTTAATGTAGAAGGAATAGGGAAAGTGTTTTATTGTTCAAACGACAAGTTAATTTACATAGTTACAGGAGAAAATCAGCATGAGCATGTTGAAAACAAACTAAGGTTTGAGAAAAAGACTCCAATTTTTACCGCAGAAAAAGCAGATGGTTTAAGTGTTTTTGTTATTAAAAAGGCAGGAAAATGAGAAAAGATAGCGGGTTTATATTAATAGAAGTTTTACTTGCAGTAGCTTTTTTAATGATTCTGGCATATACTTTAGTTGAAGTTGTTTCGGGATGGAACCTGATGACGGATACACAAAAAACTTTGCTTACAAAGCAAAGAATGACAAATATTGTCAATTGGTTGCTCATGAATACAGCAGATCCTGACAATGATACCTTTAAAGAACCTCTTAAAGAAGCATCAGGCAATACACTTCCGGCAGATTTACCTATGAGCAAGGTAGACGAATGGGGAACTCAGTATAGATACTGCACATGGGATTTAGGAAGTCCAAACACTGCTAATCCTACTTATTCACAAAACAATACAACACCACCAAAAAGTGGATTGATAATCAGAGTAATCTCTGCAGGTCGTGATAAAACCTTTCAGACTGCTTGTACAGACACAGAAGTTCAGGGAAACGACATAGTGGTAGAAGGATTTCATGGAGACGTAGGTGGTAGCGGTGGCTCTGGTGGCGGTGCTACTTCTGATGATGTATTTTGTAATAATTTGAATTTATATAATGTGAATTATTTTGAATATGGATTAAAGAATTTTTTTGTTTATAATTGGCAAGATTATGTGTCTAGATGTGGTAATTATTACTTAAACATAATAGTTGCAGGCGGTAGAGGTGGTCATGCTGTAAATAATGTGGGAACTATACAATATTTAGGTGGTAACGGTGGTGTTACTGTAGGGAAAATTAAAATATCTGACCTGAACACTATGTTTCCAAATAGGACAACTTTAGCATTAAGAATTTTAGTAGGTGGGAAAGGTTTTGATGGAACAAGTGATAATTCCAGTGCGTATGGTGGTGCTGGCGGTGGTGGTGCATCTGCTGTATGGATAGATAGTGTTGGTTACAGCAATATATTGCTTGTAGCAGGCGGAGGCGGTGGAGCCGGATATAACGGTGCAGGTGGCTCTGGTGGCGGTGGTAGTAGTAATGGTAGTGCAGGTGGAGGTAGTGGTGGTTATGGCGGAACTGCAGCAGGTGCTGGTGGAAATAAAGCAGGATTAGGTGGTGGAGGCGGTGGTCAAGGAAGTGGTGGTACTACAAATGGTGGAGGTTCGGTAGGAACCACAGGTTGGGGTGTAGCAGGTGGCGGAGGTGGTGGTAGTAATGCTTCAAGTGGTTATGCTTCAGGTGGAGGTGGTGCTTGTGGATATGGTGGTGCAGGTGGTGGGCTTACATATAGTGGTAGTACTTATTATGGAGACAATGGCTCTTTAGGTTATGGTGGTAGGGGTCGTTATTATAATGGAAGTAATGTTTTATATGGACCTGCGTCATCTGATTTTTCAGGCGGTATTTTATATGTTCACTACTCATACACTAAATATGGTGGTAGTGGCGGTTATGGTTGTGGCGGTGCAGGTGGAAATGAATGGGGTGGCGGAGGCGGTGGAGCCGGATATGGCGGTGGCGGTGGTGCAGGTGGAAATGGAAATGGTGGTGGAGGCGGTGGTGGTTCTGGTTATTGTCGTTCAGGATTTAACTGTACGAGTTCACAGTCAGGGGCAAATTCAGGTGATGGATACGTTCAAATCTGGTTTTCTGCTAACTAAAAATATATAACCTTTCAAAAGTCCTTATCCAGTTTTGATACATCAGTGTACCCTATATATAGGAGGGATGAGCTTTCATTAGAAAGCTCAATTTCTAAAAAAGGGAGAATAAGATGAAGAAACTTTTATTTTCAGTATTTTTTGTATTGCTTTTCGTATCAGTTGTGTTTGCTCAGCAATCTAAGGAAGACGTAGAAAAACAAATTAAGGCAATTTTCCCTAATTTTTCTCTATCAAAAGTAACAGAGTCGCCAATCCCAGGTTTATACGAAATTATAACTACAGATGGGAACATAATGTATTGGTCACCAAGAGGTTACATGGTATTTGGTGAAATATGGACATCAACAGGTAAATCGCTTACTGCGGAAAGAAGGCAAGAAATAATAATTGAAAAACTTAAAAACATGGATACATCTATAGCAGTAAAGGTGGGTAAGGGTAAAAATAAGGTCGTAACCTTTACTGATCCTGAATGTCCTTTCTGTAAAAGGGGATACGAATATTTTTCAAAGAGAAATGATGTAACAGAACACATATTTTTCTTGCCCTTTAAGGGGGAAACTTCAAAGAAAAAAGTTTCTTACATTTTATGCAGTAAAGATAAAGAAAAGGCATATATGGAAATTATGTCTGGATTAAAAAATGGGCAGGACGTTTCTGCAGAGTGTTTGAAGAAATCTGAAGAAACGATAAAAAAATATTTTGAAACCGCTGAAAAGTTTGGCATAAGAGGAACACCTACATATTTTATAAATGGCAGAATGGTATTTGGTGCTAATATTCCACTCATTGAAAATATGTTAAAACAAGGAGAATAAATCGTGAAATACAAGGCTATTATATTAAATGTAATTGTTTCTATGGTTGTTTCAGTATGTGCAATTTTGGTTTACGACAAATTTTTTACCCAAAAAATAGTAACTTTTGACTTGCAGGGATACGTAGCAACATTGAGGGATTTGTATTTAGCAAAGCAAATTGATGATGTAGAGTTAAGAAAAAGAATAGATAAAATTGAAGAGATAGTTCTCAACACACCTAAAAACAAAGTAATAATTACGTCAGACGTAATTTTAGGAGGTGATAGAGTTGAAAATCTTACTCCGAAACTTCCAGAGAGGGTTAAACCTAAAACAGAAAATACTGATACGCAAATCAAAGAGGACATTAAGAAACCCTGAAAAACTTATTAATTTGATTACAGGAATTTCGATGATGGCGTTAATAGGTTTTTTTATATCAAGCAAAATTGTAATAAGTTATGGAAATTCTGTTGATCATAAAATATTTTGGAAAATAGTTCCAGAGGGTTTGGAGAATGGGCATTATGTAATGGTAACAACAGATAAAAACGATTGTTTTGCAAAAGGAATGAATATTAGTAAAAAAATAGGTTGTTCAAGTGGGGAAACTTTAATAATTCATAATGACGATTACTACTGTAAGGGTGAATACTTAGGAAAGGCTAAAAAATATAGCAAAACAGGAATACCTGTTAAAGCATATAACCCTTGTGGTGCTACAGAAAAGTGCGAATATAGAATTCCCGAAGGATTTTATTTTGTTGTAGGTACTCACAAAGACAGTTATGACAGTAAATATTTTGGAGTGGTTCCTAAAGAAAAAATACTTGCGAGGTTATTACCAATATGGTAGTAGTTTTTCTAATTATTATTTTTCTTGTTTTTCCTGTGCATAGTAATGGAGTGCAGGACAAAGAGCAAAAGAAAGTAGATTCTTATTATAGAGGAAAAACTAAAGAAGGTTGGTGGTGGTATGAGGATATTTACAAGAAAGAGGAAAAACAGGAAGAGGAGACAAAAAAAGAGCCTTTTCAGGAACAGCAAAAGCAGGTATTTACTCCTAAGCCTTTAAAAGAATACTCTTACGAAGAACTGCTTTATATGCATCCTGATGAGTTTAGCAAGCTCTACGATTATTATTTAAAAAAAGCGGTTCAAAAACCTACAGAAGAAAATGTTTATGAGTTTTACAATTTGCAGGATGTAGCGAGAAAAAAGGCACTACTTTTTTCTCATTATGCAGGTTATGTTTGGCAAAAATATCCCGAGCTTTCAACAGAGCGTGATATACCAATTGTTGGTCCTGGTATAACTCAACGAAACGATCTTATACGCAAAGAATTGCAGGATTACAAGCAGAAGAATGCTTCTGAATTTGGTTATGTAGTCTTTGTTAAACAGGACTGCGGGTATTGTGATACGCAATTAAAAATACTCAAATACGCAGAGATGGATGGCATTCCTATAAAGGTTGTTGATGTAGAGAGAAATCCATCTGCTCAACAGCAGTTTGCTGTAGAAGTAACTCCTACGATAATAGTTGTAGATCAAAAAACAGGCAAGTATATGCCGATAAGTGCAGGGGTTATTTCTCTTGATGAGATATATCGGAGAACTGCGAGGGCAATTAGGATTATGTCTGGAGGAAGTCCTGATAGGTATGGTATTTACGAATTTCAAAAGGGAACCAGCGTTGATCCATTGGAACCTTCTCCAATGTGGAAAAAAAAGAATAATAATTAGTGGGAGGATATAGCAGTGAATATTTTAGAAGCACTAGGGTTAAAAAAGGAAAGTTATGAAAAAAATGTAATGCAGGTTAAAGAAATACATAATGAATTACAAAGAAACAAGTTTAGTAAATATTTGTTGCCGGTTGCTTATGATGAGGAAATGGGTATTTTTTATAACCAGGATGATACAGTTGGAATATTATACGAATGCGTGCCTGTGTTATTTTTTAGTGAGCAAACAATACAAACTTTTAAAGGTTTATTTCAAATAAATTATCCTGAAGGCTCTATTTTGCAATTTATTTTGTATGCAGACCCTGATGTAAGAGATTTTATGGATTATTATCAAAACTACAAACAATATGCACCTGATTACATAAAGAAATCTTACAGGAGTTTAAGAAAATTTTATGAAGATCAAAAGGTTGGCAATCCACCGGCAAGAAGTTTTAGATTGTTTTTTACAGTTAAGATGCCTGTGAAAAAAGTAGATGAAAATTTAATTAAGGAAATTATTGCTTCAACTAAAGAAATACTACAATCTTCATATCTTGCTCCTGTTTTGTGCGGACCTGAGACCTATTTAAAGTTTATTAGGCAGTTATTAAATGGAAGGATAGACACTAATACTCACTTATGGTGTAAAACTGCTCCTATAAACACTCAGGCTATATTGGCAGAAACAGAAATAGAAGTAGAGAAAAGATTTATTAAAGCAAAAACTCGAACAGTAAAACAAAATGGAGGAGATTTACTAGAGGAAGTTGACTTGGTTAAGTATTTTAGGTGTGCAACTGTAAAATCAATGCCTCAAGAGGTAGATTTCTTTTGGGCAAACAAAATTTCAGGTAGTTACGATGGAATAAGTGGAGACATATCTCAGATAAACACGCCTTTTTGGATAACTTTGAACATTTTTGTAGAAGATTTAAAGATGAAAATACATGGGAAGGCAAATTTAGTGCTGGGTCAGCAGTCTTTTGGTTCGTTTATTGCGAGTTTAAAGAGGAAGCAGGAAGAGTTTTTCTGGGCAGTAGACAAAGTAGAAAGAGGTGAAAAGTTTTTTAGAATTGTTCCAATAATATGGGCGTATTCTGAAGATGAAGAGCAAACAAGAACTGCTATATATAGAATAATTAAAATATGGGAGTCAACTGGTGCAGTAATGCAAGAGGACTCTACCATATTGACTCCTCTTTTTACCTATAGTTTGCCTTTTGGATGTTTTGCTGATTCAAATACTCTTACTCTTTTAGATAGAGATTTTATTGTTCCTATTGATACTTTGCCTGTTTTGGCTCCTGTTCAGGCAGATTATGTAGGTACAGGAGAACCGATGCTTTTATTTATGGGCAGAAAAGGGCAGGTAGTAGGATTAAACTTACTAAGCCCTAAGAGTTCTTCCTATAATTTTTACATAGCTGCACCAACAGGTAAAGGAAAATCCTTTACGACAAACTATATAGTAACGAATTATTACGGTGCAGGAGTTAAGATTAGAATTGTTGATATAGGTGGAAGCTATAAAAAATTAGCTAAAATGTTCAATGGGAAGTATTTAGAGTTTTCCTCTGATAGTGATATATGTATTAATCCTTTTTCACATATAAAAGACCCTCAATATGATATACCTGTTATATCGAACATAATTTTGCAAATGGCTATATCTTCTACAGGGCAATTACCACAGGGAGTAAACCACGAAAGTATTGTTAATTTACTAAATTCTGCTGTAAGGTGGGCAATAGAAAAAATGGGCAAAGAAACAAGCATTGATCACATTCAACTGTATTTAGCTGAATTTCCTAAATACTACGATGGTAGAGATATACTTTGCGAAGGTAAAGAAGTGTGTTTAGAAGATTTTAAACTAATAGCTACCCATTTGGCGTTCAATCTTAACAAATTTACCTCAACAGGTATTTATGGTAAGTGGTTTAATGGTGAGTCTACTTTTGATATAGCCAATGACGATTTTGTAGTTTTGGAACTTGAACACCTTAAGGCGTTGCCTGATTTATTTAAGGTAATTGTTTTGCAAGTTTTAAATGCAGTAACAATGGACTTATATTTAAGTGACAGAGCAAATCCAAGAATGGTTATCGTTGATGAAGCGTGGCAGTTTTTGCAGGATACAGAAGTCTTTCAGAATGTTATTGAAGAAGGTTATCGTAGAGCAAGAAAATACAAAGGCAGTTTTGGAATAATAACTCAGTCAATACTTGACCTTGAACAGTTTGGTAGGGTAGGTAGAGTTATAAACTCAAACTCTGCCTTTAAATTTTTTCTTGAAAGTGGAGATTTTGTTTTAGCGAAGGATAAAAAACTTATAGATTACGATGAGTTTACGCTAAGTATTCTTAACTCAATTAAATATAACGCTCCTAAGTATTCGGAAATATTTATACATACTGATAATTTTGGCGTAGGCGTTGTAAGACTAATGGTTGATCCATATTCATATTATATTTATACCTCTAATCCAACAGAGATAGCAGAAATTCAAAAAATGGTAAACCAGGGGATGAGTTATGAAGAGGCTATTGAGGAAATGGTTAGGTGCAGGTTTAGCAGTTAGTTTGTGCTTAACATTTAATGTTTTTGCTGACGAACAGGTTAGTCCTGAACAAAAGGCAAAGGAAATGTACGATAATTTTAAAAATTTTGGTGGCACTCAGGAAACGCTACAAAGAAATCTTATCGGACCACTGCTTGGCGGTGGCGATATGACCACTATAGACAGACAAACAACTTTCAATCCACAAGTGGCCTGTCCCAGCAGTAAAGAGTATCTTACGGTTAACATTCAACCAAAAAGTACTGGAGATATAAAAGTTTTTGTGTACTGGGATTCTGACATGAACGGACAAATAGACAGACAACTTACAATAGATAATGTGAGCGGAATATGTACAAATGGTTTTATAACGTGCACTCCAGGAACTTGGGACAACTGTTTACCTAAAAAGTTCGCTTACAGAGACGGGAATTTATATATAGCAGAAGCAGAACTGTCAGATTTATCGGGGTGTTATTGTATTAATAAATCTTGTGGTAACAACATTGTTATGAGCAACCTGCCTGTTGTAGTAAAAACAATTGGTGGAGCAGTAGCAAGTGCCTTCAGGGGAGACTCAAGGGTAGCCATATCAAACAGCAGAATTGTAGACACTTCTATTTATTTTTATGGGCAGGATTATTCAAACTGCAATTTACCTGCTATTTCAGGAGGAGAGAATTTTCCAGAGAGATATTTTAGCAAAACCTCTGATGCTATATTTAAAATGCAGGTAGAAAGTGAGGTTTTTAATCAAAGCAGGGATCCTGAAAGTAAATATAATCTTATCTTATCGGGTGCTTCTCAGAGTGATTTTGTAACCTGCCAGATTACTAAGACTTCTTACGAAGGACAAATAATTCGTCCCGAAGACATAATAGAATCTGTTGAAGGCAATGGCGGGTCTTATCGTAATTGTTTAAATGGAGAACCGGGATGTATCCAGGTAATATTAGGTTGGGAAGGTGATAACTACTGGTGTGGGGATTGCGAGATTCACGAACTATCTCATACATTCAGGTTAAAACGACCAGACCTAATTGAATCAGCAGTGCTTGAATACGTTGCGTGGGACGACTGGATTCAGGTGTGGCTTAACGAGAGACTGATTTATTCCGGACCTTATCCGTGGACTGACAGAGGGTCTACAAGCCCACCAGGGGATTGCGAGCTTAGAACTTCATGGAAAAGATATCCGAATTTGGATTTGACAAATCTGTTTAGAAGCTATCCTCCAAATACTCTTTTACAGTCTTTCGTAAAAGTTGCAGTGGCTGGTTGTGGTGAAGGATACGCAATCATAACGATAAGAGTCAAAGATGCCTGTGAGGTTATTTTTTCCGATAATAATACCTGTCAGCAAGTTGAAAACAGAAGCGACTGTAAATTGTGGAATGAAAAAGTCAACGGAACTTATACCGTAAGAAGCGGGGTAAAAACAGGCTTACAACCTCTTAAATCCTGTCAACTTATCTGCAATCAGTATGTTTGTCCAGAATACTGGAGCATTGAGAGAACTTATAAGTGTGACAGTCAAGGAAGTTTTGATCTTTCGGATGCAGGACATAAGGTATCAACAGTAGTTCCAAGCGTGAACTTTGACAAACAAAAAGGAGAACTTATCTACACCGATACACTTAAACAGCAGGGTTCTTGGCAGGAATATCCAGACAGAAAGATAAAACTTACGCCAATGCCGGAAGGTAGCGATTGCGAGTATACATGCAAGGTTAGAGTTAATAGAGAAAATACGCAGGTAAGTTTTTCAGGCGTGATAAGTTCGATGCATACAAATATACAGGGTGATTACGTATACCTAAACAGAAAGTGCGAAAGAAACGACAGCGGTACATTTATATGTCCTACCTTGCAGGGAGAAGAGATAGTAGCAGACTGTAGGTGTCAGGACGATTTTCCTGCAGCGTCAACTATAATGCAAACTATCAGACTTGCTGGGCAAGATTTGATATGTTCAACGGGTCAAAAGAAAAAGATGGATGAAACTGGGAAGGCAGTTTTTCTGCCTCCTCCTTCGTTGCCATAAGGAGTTTTCGGTGAAAAAGGCGTTTGAAATAATAACTTGTACACTTCTTTCTGTGCTGATATTTTTAGAACCGCTCCTATTTGACGTATCATATTTTTTAACCATAAACTTACAGATCGGAAACAGCAAAGTTTTTGACGGGATACCTTTTCTATTTTTGCAGGATTTACGCAATTATGGGAACGCCTATGCTACTTTGCAGGGACAGGAAGGAGTTCCCGTTTGTCCCCCTGCAGAAGGAGGGATTCAGGGAACTTTTAATCACGAGCTAGGTTTATGTGTTGTTGAGCGCACTACAGAAACGTGTCCTTTACCTTATATGTTTTCACCTGTTGAAAAGAAGTGTATCAGAATTCCTTTCTGTTTAGGAGGTCCGAACTTACAGTATGCATGGAACGTAGAAACAAAAAAGTGCGAGCCAATAAATATTGAGCCTCCTTCAGCGACTTCACCACCGGAACTTCCTCCGGTAGCATGCGCAAAGGATTTCAATAACGATGGGCAGCTTCAGGACGATGAATTTGGCGAGTGTATTAATACGGCAGAGGGACAACAACTTTGCACTATAGATTTAGCTCCTTGCAATGCGGAATGTCCTTCAGGATTTGTTCCCCAAGATGGTAAATGTACTTTTCCACCTGTTTGTCCTGCAGGAACTTATTACAATTCAGATTTGGATAAATGTGTTGCACCACCTGCTTTTAAGTGCGGACTAGATCAAAATACTTATCAGGATTTTAATACTTGTTTTCAAAACTGTGCTTCTCTTAGTTGCCCGTCAGGAGCAGTTTATGAGCCCTCAAATTCAATCTGCTGGATAAATCCTGAGTTTATTTGCTTGAGAAATGGACAAAAATACAATGATTTACAAAGTTGTACAAGCTTTTGTGGACAGGTTGGATGCCCTCAAGGAACTGTTTACAAAGAGGACATAGACAAATGCGTTGAGCCGCACTTGATGCTCAATGGTCAACCAATATTTTATAAAGACGTATTTTGTTTTCACTGGGCGTACTCTTACATAAAACTTGTTGCTCAAAGAGGAATAATGATAGGTCGTGTAGAGTATGAGTACTGGGAACCTAGTGGGCTTCTTAATTGTTATGAGCTAAACATAATATTTAGCAGGCTTGGTTATGGAACTTCAAGCTGTCAGGACGAAGGACACGATATGTTGAGAGAGGAAGTAGCTAAAGAGTTTGTAATTGCAAAAGTAGGAGATAATTTTACATACAACACGACTCCTTATTACTCGGACGTTCCCAGTAGTCATCCTTATTTTAAATACGTACAAAAAGCAAGGGAACTCGGGTTAATGATGGGTTATGACAACGGAACTTTTGGTGCGGGAAGGGCCATTACGAGGGCAGAAACAGCAGTAGTAATAGCAAGAATACTGTTAAACCAACCTGGAGTAAATCTACCACCTCAGTGTGTATCGGGAACTTCGTGTAGTGCTGTTACGGGTTACTGCGAAACGTCACCTCAAGCAACTACGGGTGATTGTCAACCGCTATGTCCTTCTGGTATGAGATATAATTATCAAACGAACAGATGTGAAACCACAGTGGGAGCCTGTTATGAACACTGTCCTACTGGAACTGCGTATAATCCAACGAGTGGTCTTTGTGAGGCATCACCTTTTTGTCCAGCCGATTGTCCCGGTGGAACTCAGTACCAGTGTACACTAGACAATAAAATATACGAAACACTTGCAGAGTGCAATCCTTCCTGTTACAGTTTCTACTGTAGTTCAGGTAATTTTAACGAACAAACAAGGCAGTGCGAAGCCAGTGCTACCTACAAATGCGATTTAGATGGACAAACCTATACAGAAATGAGTGCCTGTACAAGTGTATGCGGATCTTTAACCTGTCCTTCAGGAACTCAATACAATCAGCAAACGGGAAAATGCGAAGCAGACCCTACTTTTTCCTATCAGTGCAGTCTTAATGGGCAGAGTTATCCTACTCAACAGGCTTGTCAGACAGCGTGTGTTCAGGCAGCAAACTGTAATAAAAGTACTTCAGATTTGACTTTTTCTTTTACCAGTGCAACAGTAGGTAATACGACATTTTTCTTTAATGTTACTACCGGAGACAATACAATAAACATAAACACAGTTATACAGGATAACAATTATTCACCTCCTGAAAATTGTTCGGCTTATAACTCTGGACCAGAGGTAAATTATAGTACTTGTCCTGCACAGTACATTGGTGGAAGTTATTTTTATGGACAAAGAACTGGCGTAGCAGGCAATGTTGCAGGAATAGTATGTGGAAGCGGAACGAACCCAACGATTCAGTTTGCAAACTCCCTAGCTGGTTCAGGTTCGTGTTTTAATCACGGAAGTGTAGCCTACGTTAATGGCTCAGGAGCAACACAAGGTTTTATACCATCTGGATGTGGAACTTTCCCTTGTACCTGTCATTATACTTCTTATCCTGTAGGATACAGAATAGAGACGAGCAGCGGTTATATTAGACCTTGTATTATTCAGGCTACAAATAGTAGTTGTAGTGGCTATAACGTTTTGAGTTGTGGTAGTTGGATTAAATTTAGACCAACATATACTTATATTTGCCCTTTTGGTAGTCAGTATCCTTGTACGGGCAGTCCTCCTTCTTGTAGCAGATCAGGAACTTGTGTAGGGCAACCAACATGTCCTGCAGGCACTCAGTATAATTCTCAAACAGGGAAATGTGAAGCAACACCGCAAGGACAAATGGGTAATTGTGTGCCTCAATGTCCTCAAGGTATGTGGTACAATTACAATACAAATATATGTATAGCAGAGGGAACTAAAACAGTAGGAACATGTAAGCCAATATGTCCTGCAGGCGGTGATGGTTCTACCTTAGATCCTAACTTAGACTTATGTGTTATATCGGAAAAATATTCATGTCCTTATCCAAATAGACCTTGTCTTAAAGATTTAACTGATAACCAATATAAGTGTTCGCCAATTGATTGTGTAAGTACTACAGAAAATGCTGAAGATACTGAAGCAGAAGGATTGACTAACGACGCAGAGGTGAATGATAGCGGGTGTTTAGGAACAGTTTACATATTTAACGGTAAAGAAATGAGGTGTAGACTATCCGGACTGTATACTGGTTTTCACAACTGTTGCGATGAATCTCAAGGCAAGATTTATGATTCAACAGGGGGAGGATTAGGCAGTTTATTAGGTTTAAAAAACATGGCAGAGATGGTATATGCTGTATATAAAGCTATTAGCCTTGCGCAGTTAACTTCAAAGTTTGGTGAAACAATTAATTTTGCTTACACTTTTACGGGAGCACAATCGGGAAGACTTGTCATACAAGGGGTGGGTGTTTATACGGGTAAAGATGCTGCTTCTCTGTACAATGCTTTTATAAATAACGGAACAATCTCTCAGATAGAGCAAAGTGGTGACACGCTTTTCATAACTATTCGTGATTTTAATTTAGACGCCCTAAGTGGAGACATAATTTACGAGTATATTAAACAAAGTGAACTGTTGGGAACAGTTGTTTCACTTGCAACGAGTCTGGCAATAAAAGACCCAATTTTATCGTCTGCTGTAAACTTGGTGGCTCAGGCAATTCTTTGGAAAACGGGTTTTGTGAGTATTTATGGATTTGCTGTAGCAGTATTTTCTTTTGCTTTAAACATACTGCTGTCGAACTGTGATGTTCAGGACATTTCAACTTCCACGCTAAATGAATCTGGTTTTTGTCATCAGGTAGGAGATTCCTATTGTATTAAGAAAATTGCAGGGGCGTGCGTGCAGAGGGCGAGAAGATATTGTTGTTTTAATTCTAAACTGGCAAGGATTATTCACGAACAGGGAAGACCACAACTTATTTCTTTTGGTCCAGATGGTGGATGGGGAACGCCAAAAAGTCCAAATTGTAGGGGCTTTTTCCCAGAGGAATTTCAGGCATTAGATTTTAATAAAATAGACCTTTCTGAATATCTAGAGGATATACAGAGAAATATAATGCAGAATATAGAACCACAAATGATTGAAATCATTAATAATTCTTGGGGTCAGTAGAAATGGTTAGAGTTATATTAATTTTGAGTTTAATTGTAATTTTTGTGAGCTATAGTTTTTCAGAAACAGTAGGAATAACTGGTAAGGTATATCCAATAGAGGAAAAAGACGCTTACGAAGAGATACTACAAAGAGCTCAAAAAATAAAGTGGTCAATGATTGAAAGGAAATTTAAGGAAACCGTTAAGGATAATTTAGTCGTGAATTACAATTTAAGGAAAGCTAAGGACGATAGAATTTTTTACGTAGATCCTACATATACTTTGCCTGTAGATATGGTCGATGCTGAAGGAAGAATTATTTATCCTAAAGGTTTTACTTTTAATCCCCTTGATTATGTAGTTTTTAGGGAAAAACTGGTTTTTATAAATGGAAATTCAGTTGATGAAATTAATTGGTTAAAAAAGCAGCCTTTGTTGTATGACTACAACACTCTTGTGATAGTAACCTCGGGGGATGTTTTTAAAGTTAGCAGCTTGTTGAACAAGGTAGCCTACAGAGCAAACGACAGAATTATAGAGAGATTCAAAATACAAAGCACGCCTACTATAGTAGAGGCAGAGAAAAGATATTTTGTGGCAAAAGAGGTGGGTATATATGGAAAACAAAACAAAGAAAACAAAAAATAGCAAGCAGTTTTTATTTGTTTTATTTTTACTTCTTATTGTTCAAGTACAGGTTGTCTTTGCAGAGGAAGGCTGTAGAGGGTCTTTTATAAACGTAATAAAAGACATTCGTTGGGACGCTATGTTTCCAGTGGAAATAGCGGGAATAGAGATAAAAAGTCCAAGTGAATTAAAAAACCCCGACAAAATAGGACAAGTGGTATGTGTTTGTAAAAAGTCAAACAAAGTAGTACTGGGAATAACAGTGTCTTATTGGGCCCCAACAAGATTTGTAGAGACGACAAAAATTCCTTTTTGTTTTCCTATTCTTGGTGGGTTAAAACTTAATAATCCAAACCAAGGAACAAAGGTAGGGGGAGAGGAAACTGATACCCCTGCTACAAAACAGAGTGCTCACTGGTATGTTATGCCTATATGGCATATGATGGATTTATTTTTAGACGTTCCCTGTTTGCCTGTAGAGGGCTTTGATCTTGCTTACATAACAGAAGTAGATCCTACTTGGAATAACGATTCAGTAGGGTTCATTTTGAATCCTGAAGCACTGCTCGTTGCAAATCCTGTAGCTCAAATGGCGTGTATGGCAGACTCTGTTGCCTCTACCGCAGATTATCCACTTGACCAATTGTTTTGGTGTATGGGTGCTTGGAACAATCCTTACCCCATGACAGGGACCGTGTCGGAGTCCAATTACATAAAAGGCAACGTTTCTCTTGCTTCAAGAATGATATATAAGATGAATAGAGAGTTAATTCACTGGGATACTGCTGTGGATATTTGTGGTGCTCAAATAACTCCTTTTTGGATAAAAACTCACTATAAAATGCACATGGTAAAACCAACAAGAAGTGAGCCTATGTATATTGGTAGACCTTCAATTTTGTGGGAAACAGGTAAAAACATGCCTTATGGTACGCAAAGTAATTCTCCGGATAATTTTGGATACATGATGTTTCAGAGGGTGAAATGTTGTTTAGGATATTCATTTCCATAATATTTTATTTGGCAAGTTCATTACTGTGCTCTGCGGAACAAAAAACTCTTGAACAGGATATAGAGGGGGTTACCAAAAGAGCACAGGAAATGAAAGTTCCAAGTTTTGAAAAGGACGAAAGGGCATCAGAGGCAGCACGAAACATTTATGAATATACTTTATCTGAGGAATTTTTAAATGCAGTTCAAGAGCACAGGAAAAACCTCGAACAGATAATAAACTCCAAGTTAAATGAGTCAGAGAACGTTTTTGACAAGTACTACTCTCAGTATAAGGTTAAGAAAAGCGTATTAAACTCTGATGAGAGAATATATATATTTGTTTCTTCGTCTATTCCAGAGTATACATTAAAAAAGTATGTTCAGAGGGTTGCTAAAATGAACGAATCTAACATTTACTTTGTTTTAAGAGGATTTATAAGTGGAATATCTCGGATGACACCAACTGTTAGGTGGATATACAACAACATAAAAAAGGATGAGTATTGTAACTCTTTAGATTGCGAGTTGTATCCTGTGAAGTTTATCGTAGATCCGTTTCTTTTCTCTAAGTATAACATTAACGCAGTTCCTGCGGTTGTATATGTAAAGGGGCTAAAAAATGAATTGTTAGGTTCTGAAGGTCTTGACTCCGTTAAGGTTAGCAATTTTTGGGTTTCCTATGGAGACGTCCCTCTTGAGTATCACTTAAAGTTAATAGAAGAAAAATCAGGAAAAAAGTTTTTTTGAAAAGCAATAAGGAGGAAATATGAAAAAAATTTTTTTACAGTTTTTAGTATTTTTAGTTTTTCTATTAATATCGTCTACATGCGTTGTTAATGCTCAAGAAGGTGCTTTTTTAGATATCCATTTCTTACCATATCAGTATAGCGACCAGTTCGTGAAATACGCTTACACTGAAACTTTTGTAATAACAGTTCACAAACCTTCTAAATTAACAGAAGTAGGTTCTTCACACAAAAATCCAAACCCTGTAAGTTCAAAAGAATATCTGGAAGCTTTAAGAAATTTCATTAATTCAAACATAAAAAAATAACCTTTTCAAAAGTCCTTATCTAATAAGGATACTTGAAAGTACCCTATATATAGAGAGATATAAATTTCAGCATAAAAAGGAGGTGATAGATAGTTGATAGAATGCCTTAGTGGCAGAAAAAAGTTGTATATAAGACTAAAAACCAAACAAAAAGGAGGGTTTAAGATGGAAAGGACAAAGGTTCTTTTCATGGCAATGATTGCTATGTGGGCGGTTATGATTTTGGCTCCTGCTGTTTATGCAGTAACTGCACCTGCTTCAGGTTCTTTTGCTTATGATGTTTATGATATTGCAGTAAACAAAATTCTTAAAGGACCTATTGGTTTCGTGTGTGGGGCATCTGCAATAGTTCTTGGAGCAGTCTCTGCAATAACCGGCAGAATTATGGCAGCGGTTCCTGCAATTATTGGTGGTGCGGCATTGCTTAAGGCTGACGCAATTACAGAAACATTAGGTTTACTGTTTTAAAGCTTAGAGGCGGGTATTCCGCCTCTAAGAAGTTTCACTTTGATACATCCATGTACCCTATGTATAGAAGAGTAGAAAATAACCAAGGAGGCAGTAAAAGTTGAAGTATAGAATACCACAATATCTACACAAACCTCATCAAGTTTTATTTATGGATGCAGATGAATTTGCAATGATAATAGTTCTTTTATTTTTCGCACTAACTTTTGGGTATATTTTTTGGTTTTTACTATTCTTTATTCCTTTTTTGTATTTTAAAGGCAAAAAGAAATACCCAAGAGGCTTCTTAAAGCATTACCTGTATAAGTTGGGGATAATTCGGTTCAAAGGTGCACCTTTATTTTTTGAGAAAACTTTTAATGAATAATTTTTTTTGTAATTAATGAATTCAAAGGAGAAAAAGAATGCAAAGAAGGCATAGCATAATGGTAACTTCTGAAATTTATAAAGAGCTTAAAAAAATTAAAGCCTATTTATTGATAAAACTAAATTTAGACATAAAAAATAACGGGCAAGTAATAGAACATATAATAAAGTACTTCAAAGAAAGGGAGTTGAAAAATGGAAATAAAAAAATATTTTGAGGAAAAGGCAAATTACATTTATGGAGCAAGATTATTAAAATTTGTAGTAATAATGCTTGTCGTGCTATTGGTTGTTAATGGTTTAGTTACTTACAGTTTAATTGGCAAGCAGAAAGTTATTCTTGTTCCTCCTGCTATGAATACACAAATGTATGTAGGAGGCTCAGACGCATCGGATGAATATTTAAAAGCTATGGTAAGGTATGTATCTATGCTTGTTTTAAACTACAATCCTTCTGTTGCAAGAGCTCAGTTTAACGATTTTTTAAAGATGGTAGCTCCTTCAACGTTTATTTCTTACAAAGATGTTTTTTATTCCTTAGCAGATAAAATAGAAACAGGAAATGTGTCATCAGCGTATTACATAACAAGCATAAAAGTAGATAAGAAAAACAATACGATTATAACAACTGGTTTACTAAATCAGTGGACTCAGGACAAGCAGTTTATTACAAACGAGAATAAAAGATACATATTGAAATATAAAATAGACAACGGGATGTTTTATGTTGTTGAATTCAACGAATATAAACAAGGAGAATAAAATGGGAAAAATAAGATTAATCTTAATTTGTTTGTTTATTTTTTGTATTACAACGAGTTTTGTTTACGCAAAGACGGGCGATTTGTGGAAAACCACAGGCAATGTAACAATAAGAAAAGAACCAGATGCTTCATCTCAAGTCGTTTCTTATCTAAAAAAAGACATTATTGTAGAGGAAATAGAGCAATCAGGGAGATGGATGAAAATAAAAAGTTCTTCAGGAATTATAGGATGGGTACATATGTCAATGTTTGTTGCTGTTGACAATCAGGCAAAAGTAGATAAAAACAACAGTGTTATTCCTGTATCAGAAAAAATAACAAACAGTGCTTCTATTGGATCATGTGCTCCTGCTGTTGTTCAAAGCGGTGCTTGCCCATTAAGTCCTTCTGGAGTTGTTTCTAGTAGTGGTAAACAAGCAGAGGTTAAAAATGAGCCGAAAGTAAAAAACATGTCTGAGACAATAAATCCACAGAGCGTTCAGAAAAAGGTAAACTCTCTAGAGGCTCAGCAGAAAAGCAAAGTGTTTGGTATGTCAGGAGTTGGATTTGTGCCTAGTGTTTCTAGTATTAAAGAAACTAAAAACGTGTCGCAAGATACGAATAAAGCACAGACAACAAAGAAAGAAATTACAATTGATCAGTTGTTAAAGGGAGTTGAAGTAAGCACTGATTATGAAAATAAAACTTTTCAAGAGAATGTTGTTGTGGAAGATAAACAACCATTTGGATTAGCAAGTAACAGTTATATAGTAGCACCAGAGAAGATGACAGCAGTAAAAATGTCTTCATCAGACATAAATAGGATAGTTTGTTCAACAGACATAAAAGATGTAGTTTTCTCTGAGGAAAAGGGAGTTCAGGTTAAAATAAGCGGGACAAATGCTTTTGTAAAGTTTGTGATTAAAAGAATGGGAGAAAAAGAAATATATTCCAAAATTCCTGTAGACATGTATATTGTTTGTGGCAATAAAGTTTACAACTTAATAGGAATACCTGAAAGAATTCCTTCGGTAACAGTTTACTTAGAGGATAAGGAATCAAAAATAAAAGAAATTTTAGAAAAAAACAATTCAATGCCCTATGAAAAGAAAATTGTTAATTATGTAAAAGCTTTTATGTCAGGGCAAATTCCACCTGAGACAACTTTTATTAATAAAAATTTGTCTTATTCTTTGTATCGGGACATAGACATTACAGAGAAGGGCATATATGTTATTGAAGGGGAAGGAATAGTTATAAGATTTTTTTACGTTACCGGGAAAAAGTCAGAGATTGAAATAAGAGAAAAGGACTTTTTAAGGAAAGAAATTACCCAAAATCCTCTAGCAATTAGCTTGGACAAACTGAAATTAAATCTTAATGAAAGAGCCGTACTTTTAATTGTAGAAAGAGCAAGGGGGTAGTATAGTGGAAAAAAAGAAGAACGTTTTAATGGAAAAAGGTAAAGCATGGTTTGATAAATTAGAACCTCAACAAAAAAGGAAAGTAGTAATTGCAATTGTTGCTATTTTGATAATTGTTATATCTGTGTTTGGATATTATTTTTCAAGGTCAGGTAAAAAAGTAGATTCTCAGAAGCAAGAAGTAGCTAAACAGGAAGAGATAAAAATTGATGCAGGAGTTTTACAAAAAACTCAATATGCAGAGAGCCAGAAACAAATAAGAGAATTACAAGAACAGATAAAACAGATGCAAGAGGAAAAACGAAGGGCTGAAGAAGAAGCAAAACGTAAGGCAGAAGAAGAAAAAGCTAAGAAAGAAAAAGAAGAGAAAGAAAAAGCATTAAAAGCACAAATGCCTGCAACTCCACCTCCTCCTGTGCCTGCAGGACAAACGCCTGTGCCTGCAGGACAACCTGGTTATCCACCTGCTCCGCCGCAGGAGAAAGTAGAGGTAATAGGAGGAATAGGAATGGTTTCTCAACAGATACAACAGAAACAACAGGAGCAAGACAAGAAGGAAGTAAAAAAAAAGTATTATTTGCCAACTTCTTTTATGGAGGCGACCCTACTTTCAGGCTTAGATGCACCAGCAGTGTCAAAGGGGGATCACAACCCGATGCCGGCATTGTTCAGGATAAAAGCACCAGCAGTGCTTCCAAATCAAGTGAAGGCAAACCTCAAGGGGTGCTTCGTGATAGCAGAGGGACTGGGCAACTTGGCGGACGAGAGGGCTCATCTAAGACTGGTGTCAATAAGTTGTATTGATAAAAAAGGTAATGCAGTAATTGACCAAAAAATAAAAGGATTTGTGGTAGACAATGATGGTAAGATTGGACTTCGTGGAAGAGTAGTATCTAAAATGGGATCTCATATTGTAAGGTCATTAATTGCAGGATTTTTTGGTGGGCTTGGTCAAGTAGCAGGAACTCAAGCATATACATACAATATAACGGGTTCAGGGACTGTGTCTACAATAGATACTGGAAAACTTGCTCAAGCAGCAGTTGGTGCAGGAATACAGCAGGCAGCACAGAACATACAGAAATTTTATCTTGAACTTGCACAGCAGACAATACCTATTGTAGAAATACAGGCAACAAGGACTGTAACTTTAGTTGTTAGTGAAGGAGTAGAGTTAGAAATCAGAGAATATCATTTCAAAGACTAAAAAAGAGGAGGAAAAATGGTTAAAAAAATATCTAAGTTTTTATTAGGATTGGCATCATTAACAGCTTTTGGTTGTGCTTCAACTATGAATCCTTACAGCGAAAATTTTACTTGTCCTATTTCTGAGCAGGGCAAGTGCGTTCCAATTCAGCAAGCATATCAAGAGTCGGTACAAAATTACAAAATTACACTAAACGAAAGAACAGAAAGAAATGATCTTTTGAAACAGGATTTTGCTCCTGTAGAGGACGTATACAAGGATGCTTTGTTTAATAAGTTATCACAGTTACTTAAAGATCCAAAATCTCCTATTTTAGCACCACCCAAAATTGTAAGGGTTATGATACTCCCTTACCAAGGAGAAAATGGTAAAGAATTTTATTCTGCAAGGTATGTTTATGTTTTAGTAGAAGAACCACAATGGATACTGCAGAATCTAACAAGCATGCCTCAAGATTGATTTTCAAAAGTCCTTATCCAATAAGGATACTCTGAGGTACCCTATATATAGAGAGATATGCATATCTCTCTATATATATTTTTTTGAGGTGATGCCATGGCATTAATTAGGGGTTTGCTTGTAATTGTTCTTACTATGTTTTTAGTTTTTCCTCCCTTTGTTTACAGTGGTTGGCTTGATAATTGGTTTGACCAAAAAGTTTCAACATCTCCTAACTATTTTGAAGGACAGAAGCGTGGATACTTTACAGCAGGTTCTTTTAGTGCAAGAATACCAACTTCTACTGATTATTTGCTAAGCATAGAGTTGCCAAGGCTTAAAGGAGGATGTGGTGGTATAGATATGTTTTTTGGCGGTTTTGGTTTTACCAATTTTGATTATCTTGTTCAAAAATTTCAGAGGCTTATACAGGCAGCACCTGCAGTAGCTTTTCAAATAGCGTTAAATACGCTAAGTGCACAGTTAGGTATTGAAACTAAAGACATAGAAAAAATTGTCAATTTGTTAAACCAATTACAGCTTAATGAATGTTCAGTTCTTAAACCCTTTACGACAATAGCAATAAAAGATGACACTGCAGGGGCACAGTTTGTTAACGCTGCAGAAACAGCGTTAAAATCAACAGGAATTACGGATTTGTGGAATGCGATAAAACCTAAAGGAGACAAAGTAGAAACAATAGATGGATCTCAACCAAGTGTTAATGACCAAATAAAAGGATGTTCATCAGATTTACAAGCTTTTATCACAGGGGCTTCAAGTAGTGGAGCAATTTTATACGCAATAAACAAAACAGGCAAACCAGCTGAATTAGCACCGATTATAAGAGGAATGATTGGAGACCTTTATATAAAGGTTGGTTCAAGTTCTTATTACCCAAGTATCACCCCCTCTTGTACTCAGAATGTTTTTCAGTCCTTTAAAGAAGGAAGAATTTTTAAAAAAACAGGATATAACGATTCGTGTACTGAAGATAATGCAAATTCTTTAACGAATAAAGTAGCAAGCGTTATGGTTGATGCTTTTAATAGAATAAAAAGTAAGTCAGACAGTTATTCACAAGAGGAAGAAAAACTGATGCAGGCATCTCCTTTACCTGTTTATAAACTATTAAGATACGCAGCAGTAACAGGAGACTCTACAGTTATACCCGTAATGGCAGACCCGATAGCAAAGGGAATGCTTTATCAGGCGTATCTTGATATTTACATGTATCTAAAACAAGTATTAGAGACAATACAGGCAACTGCAGAAAAAACAAACAATCCAAGTAACCCAAATGACACGTGTAATGTAGATACAATTAAAGCAAAAATGACTGAACTTTTAGCAAGAATGCAGGAAGGTTTTTCAGCTTTGAATTCAGTATATTTACAAAGTTTAAACGAAGCTAAGTCTGTTGTTGAGATTGTAGCTATTTATCAAAAATTTGAAGAGATTGTTGACAAAAAACTATCTGAAAAGTTTGGAGCAGGCATTGCTGCAAGGGCATTTAAGTAATAGTTCAAAGAAAAGGCTATGGCAAGATTAAAATATTTTAAAATAGTTATCTTTCTAATTTTGTTTTTACCTGCTACAGCTTTAGCAGATACGTGGGAGTATGTTACTTATGGTGGGTATGATGCTGCAGTAAACGCCTGGAAAAGAATAGGCTTAATATTTAGCAGTGCTTCCTACAATGGCTTGTTTTTATCAGTTATTGTTTTAGGAGCGATTGCGATATTTATATCTACTTATGTAAGAATTTTATTCGGTGCAAGGACTTCAGCTGTTAGTTGGTCTGTGCCGGTTTTAATTGGTATGGTAATGTATGTAACCTTCATATCACCGAAAGACACTATTACTATATATGACGAAAAGCTAAACAGAGGTCCTTATCAAGTAAGTAATATTCCTAAGATAATAGCTATGAGTGCAGGATTATTAAACAAGATTGAAAAAGGTTTTATTGAGATAATATCTACAAGTTCTGATCCTGTATCAGATTATAGACTTAATTCAGGTGCAACAGGTTGGAAGTTACTTGAAGGAGTAAAAGGAGAGGAAGTATTAACACCTTCACAATCGGCAACATTAAAAAACTTCATTAAAGATTGTGTTTTTGTAGAGCTTTTAAGAAATGGAACCCCTTTATCTATAGATAAAATAGCAAGTGGAGAGCAAAAATATGATTACGTTATAAGTCAAAGTGCAAATCCAAATATTTATACTATAGTTTATCCTGAAAATTCTGGAGCAGAAGGAGAGACAAAAACATGTTCAGAGGCGTCGTCAACGGTATTAACAATAATGAATACTGCTGCAAGTTCTACAAGTAATTATGTAAATTCTCTATGTAAAAGCAATGGCTATACAACACCTACAGCTATAACAAACTGTAAAAATTTGTTAAGTTCTGTAATAACTTCTGTATGGTCTTCAGGTACAACAAATTTGTTTATAGCACAAAAAACAATGGCAGACATATTTCAAAATGTTATTATAAATGGTTCTCCAAATATGGCAATTGCATCTATGGCAACTGCTCAAACTCAATCTCAGTTTATAGGACTTGGGATACATGCAAATTCATGGATACCTGTTTTGAAGGAATCTCTTACTGCTGTTGCTATAAGCATAGCACCAGTAATACTTCTTTTTGTAGCAACTCCTTTTGTTGGAAGAGCCTTGTCATTAACTTTAGGCATGTTTGTATGGCTTGCCCTGTGGGGAGTAATAGATGCAATTATTCATAGTTTTGGCGTAGACCTTGCTCAACAGTACTCTGAGTCACTTAAAACAATGGGAGATGACATGGGTTTTGTTTCCATGCTTGGATTTCCGGGTTACACAGGTAAAATTGCTGCAACTTTTGGTGCTTTAAGGTGGTCAGGGCTTATGCTTGCCTCTGTAATATCAGGCATGCTTATAAAGTTTGGTGGTACTGCACTTGCTATGCTTGCAGGCTCAATTGCAGGCATGCCTCAAAGCAGTGGTGCAGCGTATGGTGGTAGCGTGCTCAGAAATGCACATGGTGTTTTACAAAACGAAGTTATGCCTACTCAAACTTGGGCAAGCGCATTAGTTGCTGCAGGAGGAGTAAGTAATCTAGTAAGCGGTCTTGTTCAAAAGCAGGCAGGAGAAATGGCAGGTGGTGCAAGTTTTGGAAATAGATTAGGAGTATCAAGAATTGCAAGAGCAACAGAAGGACAATTACTTAGCGGAGCTCACGGTGGAGAGGGTGCTTTAAATGCAATTAATCAGTTCGGGTATGAAACAGCAGTTTTAAGTTCTCAAAATCATCATGCACGTTTGATAGGTCATGGTTCTGGTTATGAAGATATGGGAACAGCATTCAAGGTAGGTAGTGCAGGAGCTCAATCAGAAATAGGCACAGTGCAGGGAAAACAAATTATTGCAGATTCTTTAGGACAATCTTTAAAAGAATATGCAGAATTTGAAGCTAAAGGTAGAATTTTAGATCAAAAGATGGCTGATAGATTAAATCAAAGGTATAATACTGATGTTTTTAAAACGGGTATGAGGCTTGATTATGGTACAGATGGACAAGGGAATTTCTTTATAAAGGCAACAAAAAGTGATCCATTTGTTAAAGAAAATATTGATATTTCAGGAAGTGGAATAAGAATAGAAAAAACAGTTAACGATTTAATGGTTAGTGGGAATAGGTTTACAGGTTCAATGAACACAATAAGAAGTTGGGATGGTAAAGAGTTTACTTCTTTACAAGGAACTTTTACAGATAGCAATGGAGTTACAAGATATGGTAATGCATATTTAGATACAAATGGAAATTTAGTATTTTTTGATTCTAAGAGCGGAATTAATATGCAAGATAGCATGAGGCATTCTCAGATGCTTACCTTATCAGGGGAACAGTTAAAACCTATTGTTGAGCAGTTAAGAGCAGCAGGTCCACAATTTAAGAATACAGCTGATGGAATAGAAAAAGCGATGAAAGAAGGCAGGGCAGTTGCTTTTTTAATAGAAAGAGATCCAACAACAGGACAGATAGCTACTATACATGCAGGCACAGGTGGAACGTTCAAACAAGAAGACTTTAGGACTAATCAAAAAGGGTGGGAAAACATAACAAAAGCTGTAAGCAAGGGCGAGTTTGGTTCACATAATACATACTATCATGGGTCAGAAGATCATCATTATGGAACGAGAGTAAATATTGGAAGTGAATTGCCTTATATAGTAACTACAGGAGACTGGAGACCTTTACAAGAAAAATATAGTGATATGTGGTATAACCCAATGATGGGTAAGCAAGTAGCTATAAAAGCTGCTGATTCGGTAGGTATATTTGGAAAGTTTGAACAGTTAACGAAAGATTCTGCCGCAATAGGGCATCAGTTAAGGACCAAAAATACATTGTTAAAATTTTTAAGTGCTGGTGGTTTAGATTATCAGGCTTATTTAAAAGGTGAAAGATCTGCTATAGAACAGGTAAACGCAAATACTTTAGCTTTAGGAATAACTAAAAGATATGAGCAAATTCAGGCAGATAGAAATTTGACAATTGAACAAAAGAACAAACTTTTTGCACAAGAATTGCATGCTTTGTATAAAGAACTTGAGTTTTATGGTGGAGCTTCTACCCTTCAACAATTAGAAATGGGAGCAAATAATCCATATAAAGGTCAAAGGATTCCTGAGCCAAAAGGGTATGATCCTACAACTGCGGGGGATGCTCATGGACAAGTAGCTCCATTTAGATAATTAGTTTTTAATTAATTTAAAGGAGATTAACATGATAAAAATTAAAATTTTAGGGCATGATGTAATTATAAAATTTATTCATAAAGATATTGAAAAGGAAATTTTAATAAAAAATGGCAATTATGAAGGCAGAAAGTATTCACATATAATAATATGTGATAAAAAGGTTTTTTTAGAGGGAGATAAATTAACTTTGTTAAGAAACGATTTTGATGCACTTTTATTTCAGATAAAAAGTAATGTAGAAAAAATAGCAGAACATTTAGGAAGAGAAGAAATTTTTATAGATGGTTTATCTGCTATTAAGGAAGAAGAAAAAGATGAAATTTTAAAATTGCTAGTTTAACTGTCATCATGTTCAAAAGAATTTTGAACCCAATATGTAAGAGACCCAATTTCTAAAGGATCGTCTTCCTCATCTTCGTGGTAATCTGTTTTTTTATCCATGATTGATTCTAAACTTATAGGTGTAATTATAATGTTACTTTTATTTTCTTTTTTTAATTTTTTAAATATTTGCCATCCAATTAATCCAATAAAAAACTCAATAAAAATAACAACTGGAATTGAAAATCCCATTTTACCTGTAAAGCCAAATATCATAACTGTAAAAAAAACAGTCATAAATATAAATAATAAAAAAGTATTTAAAATTTTTGCTATTTTTTTCATCTTACTCCTCCTTTTTTTAGCTTACTCCTATTAATTTGTTCTGTCAAGAACCCTTTTTCTATATATAGGGTACCACAATGTATCAAAAACCATTTGTGGTTTTTGATAACCTTTTGAATTTAAAGCGTTTTTTAGTAAAAAATGGAAAATTCTGATACATTCATGTACCCTATATATAGAGATATGAAACTTACAGAGGCATTAGAGAAATACAGGCAGTATCTTTCAGGTTTAAAATCTCAGGCTACTATAAAAACCTACAGTCGTGCTATAGAGGGACTTATTAGGTTTACAGGAGACAAGTCTGTAGAGGAGTTAACCTTTGAGGATATAATGCACTATAAATCTTATTTATATAGCAAACAGTCTTTGAGTTCCTCTGTAGCAGTTGCTCTCTCTGCTATTCATGGTTTTATAGAGTTTTTAAGACAAATATATAAAATAAAGACCATAGATATAGATGACTTAAAAATATTAAGACCAAAGGTATCTCAAAAAATTCCTTCCTATTTAAATAAGGCTCAAATTGAAAACATATTTAATGTCTGTAAAGATATTGAAGAAGAAATAATAATAAAAATGCTTTACTACACAGGTATGAGAGCAGGAGAACTGCTTTCTTTAAGTAAAAGAGATATTGTAGAAATAGATGGTAGTTTGTATATAAAAGTAAAAGGAAAAGGTGGCACATACAGAAATATACCTGTGGTAGAACAATTAAGAATCGTTCTTATTCAGTATTTTAAATATCACGAATTAAAGTATAAAAACACAGACAAATTATTTCCCTTTACCTATAATACTCTTTACAATCAATTGAAAAGAATAGCTCAAAGGGTAGGGTTAGAGGAAATTACTCCTCATTGGCTTAGGCATTCCTGTGCTACAGAACTGCTTTCTCAGGGTGTAGATATAAGAGTAATTGCAGAAATTTGTGGGCACAAGTCTTTGAACACTACAATGAGATACGCAAAAGTAAAACCTCAACTTGCTAAGGAAGCGTTAGAAAAACTTTCAAAAGGTGAAAATGCCAAATAAAACAGTTAAACAGTTTTATTTGCTTTATAACAGAATAGTATCTCCTTATCAGGCAAAGCACCTATCAAAAGAGGAAAAAATCTCAATAGGTGCTTTTTATACTCCACCGGAAATTGTAAAAAAAACAGTAGAGTATATTACTCCTTATTTGAAAAATAAAAATTTTACTGTAGTAGATCTTTCCGCAGGTGCAGGAGCATTTATTTTGCCTTTTAGAGATTACGACTACAGAGCAGTTGATTACGATTATTCTGTTATTAACTACTTAAGAAATCAATTAGATGAAGACAAGGTTATACATACTAACTCTTTGCTTAAAGTGAAAAGAAGTAAATTTAAAATACCAAAGGATAATTTTTTAATAATAACAGGTAATCCACCTTACAATGATATTACTTCTGTTTACAAAAAAAATGGCAAAGGAGAGTTTGTTTGTGATCCTGATCTTTATGATAATGACATAGGGATATGCTTCTTAAAAGCCTTTAATAAATTAAAAGCAGACATAGTATGTGTTGTTCATCCTTTTTCTTACATAGGGAAAAGATGGAACTTTGTAAGGATTAAAGACTTTACTTCTAACTATAAGCTTGTCAAAGGTGTTTTATTTCCAAGCACTATGTTTAAATATACCTCAAGAACCTCTCCCTTTGCAGTTATGATTGCTCTTTATGAAAGAGATGAAAAGGGCATGACTTACGATTACATAGAAAACTTTGAGTTTGAATTGCTTAATACAGACCAAAAGTTTATTCTTAAAAGTTATCCTACTACTGATGGATACATAAACAAATATCAACCAAGAAAAAACTCTTTACTTAAAGAATCTCCTATAGGACTTTATTACTATTCCTTTAGGGATTTAAACTCTGTTAAAAGAAATACAACTTTTATAGCTAAAAAACACGATTTTTCAGTTGTTGTAACCCTTGAGGAATTTTATAAATATGCCTATTTACATTGTATTAGAAAACTTCTTAAAACAGAATATATGTGGTTATTTGGAAATCTCTCCCCCTTGGTTGATAAAGAATTTTTAGAAAGAAACAAAGCAGTATTTGTTTATTATGCACTACAAACCTCATCTACGCTAAAAAACTTTGATAAAGAAGTAATAGATTTAATCAAAAAAACCTACCTTGAAGGATTTTCTTTAGATTTAGAACAGTCAAAAAATCTTATTTTAGAACATTTTAAAAATCTTTTCATAATTAAAAAATAAGCAAAATCAAGCCTTTCCTTCTGTTTTGATACATTTATGTACCCTATATATAGAGATACTTTTAAGGAGGCATAAGTGAAAAAAATAATTGCTACACTTTCAACAGTTTGTTTTCTTTCAGGTTGTTCAGGTTTTTTACCTCAATCAGGTCCTATGTCTCATCAGGTTTATTCCTCTTCAGTAGAGGTAAAATCTGAAAAAATCGAACCATTTATAACTATAGTAGAATTAAACCCTAAAATTACTTCTCTATTAGAGAACAATTTTATCCTCTCTGTTTCAGAGTTTAAAAGGGACAAATATTCTCCTTGTCTTGGCATAGGTGATGCCGTTGAAGTAATAATACAGGAGCAGTATCCTCCTGTATTATTACCTGTTTTAGAAAAATCTACTGCTTACAGCATACCTATGCAGACAATAACAGAAGATGGAGCGATAACCATTCCCTATGTAGGTCAAGTTGTTGCAAAAGGCAAAACAGTAAGTCAACTTTCAGAGGAGATAAAAAGTGCTCTTAAAGGGAAAGCCAATAATCCTACTGTGATTGTAAGGCAAATTAATGCAGATTCTTCCTATGTGACAGTGTTTGGAGCAGTTAAAGAAAGCAAAAAGGTGCAACTTGGTTATAACACTACTACCATACTTGATATACTTGCTCAGGCAGGTGGTGTAGTTTCTCCTGTAGAAAAAACACTAATTCAAATAAACAGAGCAGACAAAAAGATTTCCTTACCTTTAGATGAGATAATAAGAAATCCTGAGCTAAATCTAAACATTGCACCTAAAGATACAATCACTGTTGTATTTAAAAATCAGTCTGCCACTGTGCTTGGTGCTACAGGCAAAAACGAAGAAATAGAGTTTGAAGCAAAGGGAATTAGCCTAAATCAGTTACTTGCAAGAGCAGGTGGATTGAATTCCAATTTAGCCGATGCAAAGGGTGTGTTTATATTTAGGTTTGAGGATAAAAATACAGTAAACAGGTTAAACATAGACAAAGTAGTTGAAACACAAAAAGGCATTCCTGTTGTATACAACTTAGATTTAAGTAAACCTGAAAGTTTCTTTACTGCAAAAAACTTCATGGTTAAAGACGGTGACATTGTATACGTAGCAACTGCTCCATCTGTTCAATACCAACACTTTCTTAATCTTATAACTAATACAATTTCACCAATATTCATGATTGATAGACTTACAAACAAATAAGGTGGATAGAATGATAATTGACATTACAAGACTAATAGGAAGAACGCTCAAGGGGTATCAACCAACAGGCATTGATAGAGTATGTATAGAGTATCTATCTTATTTTAGAGAAAAAACAAAGGTATCCATATATTTATTTAATAAATTATGGGTAGTAAACGAAAAATTTTCTACTCTCTTGATTGATAAAATTGTAACCTCAGACGTTGAAGGTTTGAAAAAAATCCTAATTTTACTTCCCTTTAATTTGGTTAAACCGAATAAGGAGGAACTGTTCTTTAATCTTTCCCATTCAGGGGGGCTTAATCGTTCAAAATATGCGAAAACATTAAGAAAATACGACTTAAAAAACATTTTTATGGTTCATGACCTGATTCCTATTGAGCATCCTGAATTAGCAAGACCAGAGGAAAGACAAAAGCATAAACAGAGGATAGAAAATATATTACTGTTGCACGATTTAATACTCACTAATTCAGAACAAACAAGACAAAAACTTATAGACTATGCAAATACAAATTTAAAAATACCTGTAGACACAGAAAAAATAGTAGTTAATTATCTTGGATTATCATCAGAACTAATAAACATACCTGAAACAGATTTTTCTTTACTAAAAGAAAAATATGGTTTTAAAGAACAGTATTTTGTAGTTCTTTCCACAATTGAACCAAGAAAAAATCATCTTATTTTATTTTACGCTTGGAAAACTCTTTATGCCTTATTAAGAGAAAGAACGCCTCAGTTAGTTCTCATTGGTCGTAGAGGGTGGGAAAATGAGCAAGTAGTAGATTTTATTGAAAGAAGTAACATTTCACCTTTTGTAAAAGAAATTAATAATTGTAGTGATCCTGAACTTAAAACCATACTAAAAAATTCTCAGGCATTACTTATGCCTTCTGTAGATGAGGGTTTTGGTCTTCCTGTTCTTGAAGCAATTATGCTTGATATACCTGTAGTATGCAGTAATATTGCTACCTTTGTAGAACTTTTTAAAGATATACCTTTTTACTGTAGTTGGAATGATGCTACTGATTGGGTTGATACAGTTTTACAGGTATCATTGAAAGGTAAAGATACTTTTATTGCAGAACAAATACAGAAAAAGAAAAGAAATCTACAATACCTTGCAAAATACAGTTGGAATTATCACTTTTATAAATTAAGAGAAATCCTGCAAAAACATAGGTTAATTGAGCCATCAAGCCAGATTTTTCCAAAGGAGGTAAATAGAGGCTTTGTTTTATCAGGACAACATTAATACCTACTCTTATCAGTTTAATTCTTGGAAACAGTACATAGTTAGCAGATTTGTAAACCTAAAGAGTAATTTAAATTCTTTAAAACAGGTCAAAAGAATGATTGACAAACATGGTGAAATTAACTTGCTTGTTTGGTCTGTAAGACAACAATACAATTTACCAAAAATGAAAGGGCTTAATGTAATAAGCGTGGAGGATGGCTTTGTTCGTTCAGTAGGGCTTGGTGCAGAGCATACAATACCTATATCTTTGGTTTTTGATGATTTAGGGATTTACTTTGACTCAACCTCTGAAAGCAGACTTGAGTATATACTAAATGGATTAGAAAATTCAGAGACAATTGAACAAACTGCAAGAAAAATAATTAACCTGATAAGGCTTCATCAGATAAACAAATACAATCTCAATGAAAATGAGTGGAATGTAAAAGTAAATAAAAAAATAATAGTAGTTCCTGGTCAGGTAGAGCACGATAAATCTGTTCAGTATGGTAGTCCTGTAGTTAAAGATAACCTCACCTTACTTAAAGAAGTAAGGAAGAGAAATCCCGATGCTTATGTTGTATTTAAGGTTCATCCTGATATTTACAGACACTGTAGAGTTAACAATACCAACAAAAAACAGTATTATGAATATGCCGATGAGGTGGTGGAAAATTTTTCCACCTTTAGCCTCATTAAGCATGCCGATGAAATACACACAATGACCTCTCTCTTTGGATTTGAAGCATTGCTACAGTACAAAAAGGTTGTATGTTATGGACAACCTTTTTATGCAGGTTGGGGGCTTACAGAGGATATATACGCAATTGAAAGAAGAACAAATGATCTTACTCTTGAGCAACTTGTTTATGCAACTTATTTTGTCTATCCCATGTATGTAAGCCTTATAACAGGGCAAAGGATTAACGCATTGGAGGCAATAGCAGAGATTGCCCGAATAAAACAGAACCAAAACATTTTAAAAATTAAAATTCCTCTTAAAGAAAGAGTAACAGACTTTTTAAAAAAGAACATTTTGTTTTTAAGGGAGCAGATAAAGGATGGATATATTAAAAGAGTTTAAAGGTAAAAATGTTTTACTTTTACAGTCTCAGTTTTTATTTTT
>JARVJS010000122.1 GCA_029776125.1 Nitrososphaeria archaeon | reverse complement strand
GCCATCTTGGTACAAGGCTTAAAGATAATATAATAAGAGTTTGGAGAAAAATTTTTTTGGAACCGTACGAGTTTATTGAAATTGAATCTCCTACGATTGCTCCTTATATCGTCTTTGAGGCTTCGGGTCATGTTGGCTCGTTTAAGGATGCGATGGCTGAATGTTTAAAATGTGGAAACAAGTATAGGGCTGACCATTTGCTGGAGGAAAGGGGTGTTAAGGTTTCTGAAGCAACAAGTTTAGAGGTGCTAGAAAAATTGTTGAATGAAAAGGGTGTAATTTGTCCTGATTGTAGTAGTGTAGGTTGGAAGGTAAGCTCCTTTTTAACAATGTTCCAGACAAATATTGGGCCATATAAAGAGAATGTTGGCTTTTTGAGGCCTGAAACAGCTCAAGGTATGTTTGTGGAATTTAAGCAACTTTATGAAATAAATAGGGCTCGAATGCCTTTTGGTGTAGCACAGATTGGTAAGGCTTACAGGAACGAAATTTCTCCCAGACAGGGGCTAATAAGGCTAAGGGAATTTTCTCAAATGGAACTTGAACTCTTTTTTGATCCATTAAACAACAAATGCCCATATCTAGATGATGTTAAGGACATTAGAATGAATATTCTTGATGAAGAGAAGGTTAGGGTTGGTGATAATGTACCACATAATGTTAACGCTAAGGAGGCTGTAGAAAAAGGTTTTGTTAAAGAAGAGTGGCTTGCGTTTATGATGGCCCTATCTCAAAAGTTCCTTTGCACGCTAGGAATCAAGCCTGAATTTCAAAGGTTTAAGGCAAAGTTGGAGGGTGAAAGAGCTCACTATTCGGCACAAACATTCGATCATGAGGTTTTGACTGGAAAGTTTGGTTGGGTAGAGGTGGCTGGTCACGCGTACAGACAAGATTATGATCTAAAATCTCATTCAATAAAGAGTAAAAGTAATTTGGAGGTTGTTGAGGAACTATCTAAGCCAATTAAGTTCAGGAAAAGGTTAGCTTATTTGGATCCCATTAAAGTTAAAAAAGACTTTGGTGAAAAATCTTCTGAACTATTCAAACTTATATCGGGTCTAAAACCTTTTGAACTTGCTGAATTGCTTGGAAAGGATGGAAGGATAGTCGTTAATGATACTGTTATTGGGAAGGAATATTTTATATTTAAGGATGTTGAAGAGACAATTTCAACAAGGAAGTATATTCCCCATGTTATTGAACCAAGTTTTGGAATCGAAAGAATAATACATGCAATTTTAGAACATTCGTATCGTGAAAAAGACGATCGTGTAATACTTTCTTTAAATGAAGAAATTGCACCGTATAAGTTTGCGGTATTTCCTCTAGTTAAAAGGGATGGTTTAGATGTGAAGGCAAAAGAGATATATTCAATGTTAAAGCTTAAAGGTTTTACCGTAATATATGATGATGACGGTTCTATTGGAAGAAGGTATGCTAGAGCAGATGAGATAGGTGTGTGTAAGGCTATAACGGTTGACTATCAGACATTAGAAGACAATACTGTAACATTGAGGGATAGGGACAGTTGGGAACAGAAGAGAATAAAAATTGATGAAATAGAAAAAAATTAGGGGGAATTTTTATATTCTTCTATAGAAGATTGTGAAGTCTACAAAGTAATAGTCTGACTCGAGTGGGCCATAGTATGCTGCTCCAATCCTATAGTATAAGTTTGCTGTTCTCATTGTACCAGAAATAATGATTGTTCCGGGTGAACCGACTGGATATACTTCAAGTTTCTCACCATATGCTCCAAAGTCTATTGTAGACGGTGACAATGTGCCATCAAGGTTTACGCTTAAGAAACTATTGCCTATTCCTCCGCCTCTAATTGTTCTTAAGTATCCATTATCTACTTCAATCTGATACCATCTATGGGTTGAAGTGAATGGGTAAACATATTTTGATGAAACCCGAGACCACGTGTTTAGTGGAAGGTATAATTTTTCAGGAAGTCTAACATTTCCAGAAACACTTGATACTGTAACGTTTAAGTCTTCAGACATTCCTTGTCCTCCATGAAGAACTTGGTGTACAAGTATTGTGAAGACTGCTGGAGGCTTAACTTTAGGCTTAGCTAGGAATAAGGATTCATAAACTAATGTAGAGTAAACCGTTAACCTCTTTGTTGGTGTCCCATCTTCTGACGTGCAGTGCCAAATGTATATTCCTGCTGTATTGTAAAAGTATGGGTTATAGCCTACTCCTCCTCCAATGGTATAGCTTGCAAATTCTCCGTCAGGTCCAATAACATATACATCGAGTGTCGAGTTTTGTTGGCTCCATGTTAGGTCTATCTTGAAAAGGTAGTCTTTTAGGTCTTGAACCTTGAAAGCGTAAACTCTCCAGTCTCCTGATTCAGCTCTCCAAGTCCAGTCTAGAGCTCCTCTTACTACACCCAAGTCATATAACTTGTTTTCAGCTGATGGTTTTGTTGTAAGTTCACCTATTTTGCCAACTACCATGTAAGAGTATGGAATGTATTTTGTTATTGTTCCATCAGCAGTCTTAAACTCGAATCCTATAAGTCCTTCTACAACTCCTGAAACTGGTTCACTTGGTACTTTAAGTGTTCCTGAAATGGTTGCTGAGGACCCTGCGTTTATAGAATATGTTGTGGACGTAAATGTTATTGATGTATCTTTTGTTCTAGTATATTTTAGGACTTTCAGTTCAAATGGTATTGAAAAGGATGGTCCAGAATACCTTGTATGATATACTCTTACCACAATTTTAGAGTTTTGTGAATGAAGTCTATTAACTAGATTTCCGACTGTAGCTTCTTCTGTTGTGCCATGGTTGTATGCTGCATTTACTACTATGAGTTCACTATATTCTATCTGCTGGTTTCCGTTTAAGTCTATCCACTCGAATACGAAAAGTGAAAGTCTATTGTCTCTTGCATAATTGAAGTTGTAGTCGAAATATTTGAAGTTAAAGCTTAATGTGAACCTCGTTAAGTCTATGTTTGAAAATTCACTTGAGTCAAAAATGTACCATACTGGCCCCCCTCCTGCTGGTGTTGCGCCCATAATTGTTTCTGACTCTACAAGTTTGTATGTTAATGCTCTTAAATTGCTTAATGTCCCAGTCTTGCTAT
>JARVJS010000039.1 GCA_029776125.1 Nitrososphaeria archaeon | reverse complement strand
TCTTTAGCTATTTCACCATATACCTTACCAACGTGAAAAGGTTTCCCCTCAACCGATATCTCTATAACTTTCCCCATATCATACTATATATATGTAAAACAATATTAATTTAATTCTATATTCTATTTTGAATCAAATAACTAATTTAACCATCATCACTTTAATCATTCGTAATAATCCTAGCAGTCATCACCAAACAACTTTAACACCAAATTGTTCTCCAACATACATTAAATCTTTATCGCCTGAAACAATCGGCATCTGAAGCATTTTACCTACTGCAATTGTAGTAGCATCGCATCCAGAAAGCTTTCTATCACGTAACAAAACATTTTCCATAAGCATCTTGTCTCCCAAAACTTTAACCTTGGCCGCTTCAGCAGCAACTATATCATCCAACCTTATCTCTCGAAAACTTTGAGTAAGATATGCTATAACATCTTCTTCACAAGCAAAAGCGGGCAATCTACCTCTACGCCAATGGTACATAATCTCATAAAATATTAAATAGTGTATGAATCCCCTCATCTTCCCAACTTTTATTTCAAGCATACAATTCTTAGCAACAGGAGTCAAAGTATCTGTAGCAGCGGACAAAATTGCATACGTGTCAACGATCACTTTCCTCAATCACTTCACCCTTATCAAGTTCAATTTCCGCATCATCTGGATTATAAAGTCCCTTGGCGCAACCAAAAAGCCTATTCCACAAATCCTCCTTAGACAAAATCACATTAGCACCATCAACTTTAACCTTAAGAATATCACCCTCCTCAATCTTTAAGGCATCCCTAACCTTCTTAGGTAATACAATCACACCCCTTTTTCTGACCAATATAAAATCAGATTTTTTCATAATCAAACATATAATATTTTCAGTTTATTAAATTTTCTGCTATAAGACAACTCATATATAATCGTAGATCTTTCTTCATACAGTATTTTCTTTTAAATCTATATCCCTAAAAGATTATGTTTTGAATCTTGATTTCCAGAAAACATGTCATAAACCATATGAGAGAGAAACAGTTTTGCATAACCTCCTATGCAAAACCCTTTTAATTTACACTTTATGGGACAACAAGTATTCTTCATACGCTCTTCTACTTAAGGCATCTGCTTCCCTATTCTCTTCCCTTGGAACCCACACAAAACGAATACTTTTAAACAATCTAACCAAACCTCTTGCCTCCTCATATTTTTGAATATAATATCCGCCATGGCATCTCCAAACTCCATTCATCTGATTCACTAAAAGTTTAGAATCCGATTTAACCAATACCTCTTCTCCAGTTAAATCCAATTTAATAAGCGCCTTTAATGCCTCACATAATGCTGCATACTCACCAACATTATTTGACATCCCTTCACCCTCCCCCACAACACCATACCCATCCAAAACATGCTCTCCATTTTTGTAAACTGTAAACCCATAAGTGGCAATACCATTAGGATTGGTAGGCTCACATAAGCCATCAACATAAACTACTATCATAGGCCTACACTTTAATAGAACAATGCTTATAAAATTATTCATGCACTAACAATATTCTAAACACTGGAAACATATCCCAACTAATATTCAATTCAACTACTACAATTTGAAAAAATTTGGTTGCCTTATTTTTATAATTAAGGCGGGAAATATGAGAAAGATGCTTTAATAAATTAAGTCAATAGAGTATGATAAGTTCTTTAAAGGAATAGTGTATTGCTACCCTCTTTTTGTTTCTAAAAAGTTTTATAATAGTATAACATTTTACTTAATTATGGTGGGAATCTATGAATGGTGTTGGTTTAGAAAATGAACTTAAAGTATATGAGAAAATTAAACATAGACTACTTAAAGAATATGTAAACAAGGTAGTTGTAATCAAAGATGATAAAGTTATTGGTGTTTACGATAATGAAGTAGAAGCTTTTGAGGATTTTGTAAAGAAGTATGGTCCTAAACCAGTTTTTATAAAACGTGTAACCCCTGAGGAACAAATAGAGCAGATGCCCTCTTACACTTACGGACTACTTTCTGTTGTCACATAGCAATAGTTCAATTAAGGTGTTTTAATGCCAATCATCAATATATCTTATCGTAGTAGCCAGAGGCCACAATTTGATCCTCAAGCACTTGTTTTTCTAGGTCCACAGATAAGTGTTGATATTTTACCCCCATCCACTGTTCAAGACAAAAAGGGGAAGAGCGAATATAAGAAAAAATAAAAGTTAACTAAGAAAGGTGTAAAAATGGATTTGAGTCCGACAATGGTGGGACTGGTGGGATTTGAACCCACGATCGCCAGCGTTCTGGACTAGAGTGTTCCCCAGGCTGGCATCCTTGTCCAAACTAGACGACAGTCCCACACACATTTACTTTTGCTATTTTCTTTAAAAATTTATCTTTACACTTTCTAAGACTTTTTTGAAGGATTCGTGGTCCATTTTTGTCTTATACTCTTTTAGTGCCATAACTATTTTTTGTGTATCCTTTATGCTCATGATTTTTCTTATTTTTGGAGACATTTTTCCTCCGATAAATAGGCTTTGTGCTAGTGCTGTTAGGTTAGAGTATTTTTTGTTTAATGTTGCCGACTCGAAGTCTATTATTACTGGTTTCTCGTTTTTGTCTATTATTATATGTTTTAGGGGGTTGCTTAGTTCACAGTGTGCTATCCTGTTTTGGTCGAGAATGTATGCTTGCTCTAGCATTGCTTTAACAACATTCTTTAACCTTCTGCTTGTTCCTTTTCCCTTTAACTCCCCTATATAATCGCTTATCCTTTTCCCTTCAACATATTCCATTATGAGGAAATCTTTTGAAGTATTGTATATTTTTGGCCCAATATTATGTGCATTAACTATTTTAAGGAATTTTGCCTCATTCTCTAAAGTTTGTCTGTTTGCATCTGTTCTTAGTATCTTTACTGCTGCTTTGCCGTAAACTGTTTCCGCTGCAAAGACTATTGCTGTGCACCCTTTTCCTAGAATGTTCAAGCCATCCAATTTTGTTTTTCCTAGAAAAAGGACTTCTGATACGCCTGCCTCCTTAAGCTCTCTTGCTAGTCTTTCTATTCTTTCCTCTACAATGTTTGGGTATGAGAGAAGTATCCTATATGGTTCATTCTTTAGTTCTTC
>JARVJS010000051.1 GCA_029776125.1 Nitrososphaeria archaeon | reverse complement strand
ATGATATCAAAGCTTTCTTCTAGCAGGCCCTTTACTGTACCTCTTTTCTCACCACTTATACCTCTTAAAAATTCAATTAATGTTATAATCGATATACTACCTTCCTCATACTTATTGGTTCTTATCATATTAATAGTGACTTCTGTGTCAAATAACTTCATTATAACCACTCTAGGTTTTCACTAAGAAATAGTTGACCTAAAACTAAATTCGTTTCTAAATTCTTTACTGGACATTGCAATTGATGTTAAATCTTCTTCAGATAGCACTTCTTTCAAATTTTTAAATGCTTCCTGACTTTTTAACCTTTTAAATTCCTTATACAGTCTAAGGAGAAATACACCCCATTCCTCATCACCTTTGACACTCTCTAAAACTTTTTTAACTTCAGCTGGAATAGAAATAGTAACATATTTTTTCATTATATCACCATATAATAATATAACAACATAGGTATATAAAAATATCTTTACAAAACAACTCAAGAATTAGAGAATGGAAATAAAAAGGCATTTTGCTTAAACTAAATACTTACTGCATATTGCATAAAGTTTTAGACAGTAAAAAAGTTTAAAGCATAAGTTATTTAAATTTAGCATGGTAGAAAAAGGTTGAAAGGTGCATTCTTATATGGACCAAAAGATTTAAGAATTGAGGAAGTGAAAAAACCTGAAATTGAAGATGGTGAAGTACTTGTAAAAGTTAAGGCCGCAGGCATATGTGGCACTGACATACACTATTATCTTGAAGGTAAGACAGCAGTCTTTGTACCAAAACATCCTTTTATTTTAGGACATGAATTTTCAGGCATTATTGTAGAGTCCTCTGTTAGAACTTATGTGCCAGGAGATAGAGTTGTTATTGAACCACAAATTCCTTGCTTTAAGTGCTATTATTGTAGGCGTGGAAGATATAATTTGTGTAGTAATCTAAAGTTTATTGGTACCGCTGCCACTTTTCCACATATTAATGGAGGCTTTGCAGAATACTGTAAAGTTCCGGTCGAATCATTACACAGAATACCTGAAGAGCTTGAATTTAATGAGGCTGCGTTGGCTGAACCCCTTTCTGTAGCAATTCATGCGTGCAGGAGAGCAATTATTTCACCTGGCAGTCGTACATTAATTTTGGGAGCAGGACCTATTGGACTTTTTATATTGCTTGTAGCACAACTTAGTGGATCAATAGAGCCTTTGATAGTGGATAATGTTGAAAGAAGACTGGATTGGGCTAAAGAATTTGGAGGTTATCCAATAAATTTCAGTAAACAGGATGTGTTAGAGGAAATAAATAAGGTTACAAGTGGCGAGGGTGTAGACATAGTGTTTGAGGCTTCAGGTTCACCTAGGGCTGTAGAAGTTGCCTTAAAATGTGTACGTAAAGGTGGGTGTGTTGTGTTGATTGGAAATCTTCCAAACGAGGATATACCTTCGAGACTTTTGAACATTGTGATAAAGGAAATAGATGTTAAGGGTTTAATGAGGTATGCAAACACTTTTGATGCGGCAATTAGAATTCTTTCTAAAAAGCTAATTCCAACCTCTAAGATAATAACACATACTTTTAGGTTAGAAGAAATACATGATGCCTTAAAGGTTGCAATAGATGGGTTAGCACTAAAAGCGATAGTGAATCCATAAAACAATTTAAGAGTATACAAATGCTGAAATATATCTATAAACTATTGAGTACATTATCCCAAAAATGAATCCTGAAAAAGCATAAACTATAACATAGGTTGATGTGATATTAGTATACGGGTATACTAGGAAAATTGATAATATATTATTGTGAACGTACTTTATTGGTACTAATGCTATTAGCCAGAAAATGCCCGAAAATAATGCAAATTTTTTGAAGACAGTTAATTGTTTCTTAAAAAATGATAGTGAAAAATCATATATTATACCGGCTATTATAAAAATTAGGCACATAATTACAAAAACAGCGATTGAATTTAGAAGATTTGATTTGACAAAAAAAGTAGGAGCTAGAAGAGGAAATGATAGAATAAGTGCTACGAGTGACCCAATATAGTATTTCAAACTTGTCTCCTAAAAAAGAGTTATGAGGTAGGCTTATAAAGTTTAATTACGATTTAAGTGCTTTTATTATTTCTTGGCAAAAGTATGGTAGGTCAGCTGGAACTCTTGATGTTATAATATTCTCGTGTCTAACAACCGGTTGGTCCACGTAATTTGCTCCAGCATTTATTACATCGTCCTTTATTGCTGAAACACAGGTCACAGTTTTACCTTTTAGTATATTAGCTGAAATAAGCACATGTGGGCCGTGGCATATTGCTGCTACAACTTTCTTTAATTCAAACATTCTCCTTACAAAGTTTAGTACTTCAGGATACCTTCTAAGTCTATCTGGAGCCCAGCCTCCGGGAACTATTACACAGTCAAAATTTTCAGGTTTTGCTTCAGCAAAAGTCAAGTCAGGCACTATTGAAAGACCATGCTTTCCTACAACGGTCTGCTTTTCCATTGCAATGACCTTTACTTCAGCACCTTCTTCAATCAATCTAAGATGTGGATAATGTAGTTCAAGATCTTCATAATCTGAGCCAGCTAGAATTGCAACCCTCTTCCCCTTTAAGCTCATATTTTATCACATGTCAAAAAAATTTCTAGACCTTATATAAATTTTACTTATTTTGGGGTCTATTTTATAAATATAGAATCATTTAAATAATACAAATTTAACATGTTTTCTTATGATGACTCCGAGAGAAAGGATAAAGGCTGTAATGGATTTTAAGAAGCCGGATGTGTTACCATGGTGCGAAAGATTTTATGACGAGACACTAGTCAAATGGTTAAATGAGGGACTTCCAGCTGACAAAGTATTGGTCATAGATTGGGAGGTTAGAGTCGGGGGAGTTTCACTCTTAAACTGGCCAATTATAAAAGGTTTTAATCCATACAAATTTTTTGGATGCTATAATTTCTTGAGCCTCACTGTTCCGTTAGATCTTGGTCCTCTTCCAAGATATAGGCAGAGAATTTTAAGAGAAAATGAAAGGTATGTTGATGTTTTAACACAGACTGGTGCTGTTGCAAGAAGATTCAAGGAAGCAGAGCATGTGTGGTATAGTATGCCTATGTTTCTAGAATTTCCTGTAAAGGATAGAAAAAGTTGGGAGGAATACAAATTGCGTTTAAACCCTCATGACCCCTGTAGACAACCAAAAGACTAGATCGGA
>JARVJS010000032.1 GCA_029776125.1 Nitrososphaeria archaeon | reverse complement strand
TTGATTTTTTTTACTTTTTCTTTTATAATATTTTTTTCTAATTTAAAATGGAAAAATTTTGTTTATATTTTAGGAGGACCAAAACCTTCTTTTCAACATCATCCAAAATCAAACGCCTACACCATCTTAAAGGAAAAGAAACCACAGACGATGAGTCCTCAAACTCAACCTCAACATCACCATCCAAGCCCAAAAAATTAGCAGCCAACAAAACCTCCAAAATAAGAGCCCTAAACCCACCACTCAAACAAAAAACAAATCTATCCATCTTCCTCTCCTTAAAAGCATTAATCAAATCAACTAAGCTACCCAAAAAATTCCTACAATCAACCTCAAAACGAGTAATTTTAAGATTCTGAAACATCCTAGACAAAATTTCACTAAAGTGCATATAAGCCCTTTCAGCTCTCTCGTCAACAGGCTTAGGCAAAATAACAAAAATTTCATCATCACCTCTTAAACCTCTTCTCGCAACAGATCTTAGAGCAAACTTTTCATCAAAACCCAAAGTTATAACAAGTATCATAAGCTATAGTCCATAAACAACATATTTAAATGTTTCTAAAAAAAGAAACAGTAACAAAAAAATTAAACAATTTTCAACAAAAAGAAACATTTAAATATATTATCGAAGAATCTTAAAGCATGCTAGAGGTAAATGAGTTGGCACGTGTACTTGCCATACTCATAGCCGAACAAAATAATTATACATACGTAGATAAACTAGGAAACGCGCCCTCAAAAGAACTTGCAATCTTCCATATACGTGAAGCACTAAGGGACTTCAATTCACTAATGGCTAAAGAAAAATTTGAAAATCCAAAAGCCAAAGAAGAAATTAATAACGTATATTTTAAAGGGTTAGAAGAGCAAATAACATTTATATCTAAAATAAGCGATCGAAGAGAATTAAAGGAAGTTGTGTCACTTATAGGGGCTAAAGCCCTAACTATGGCAGCAAGATTAAAATTATCAGCAAAAAGTGAGGAGGTGAAACCATGAAAGACATATTCATCTCAATAAGAGGGAGACTTCTCTTAAACGTTGAAGCATTAAACATGACAGAATCCGTTGGAAACTACGTTAAACACAGGAAAGTTCCCGTCTTAGTGCCAGAAGAAAACGGATTCGTAACATATTTTGTGCCAGCAATATCAGGAGAAAGCATAGCACATGGATTCCAAAAAACATTAGCGGAGGAAGCTGAGAAAAGGTCGATTCCAGTATGTAAATTATGTAGCAAAGGTGTATTCTTAAAAAGTACAAATAGCAAGGTTATAAATGAAGCATTCAGTAATCCTCCAAAGAATGATATCGAAGAGTTTATTGTAAAGAATTGTTTTGTAGAAGATGTCGGAGGCTTCATGTATGCTGAGGCAGAAAACGTGAAAAGGACTTCAAACTTTTATGTGGGCTACATGATTCCTGCAAAAGAGGCGTTAGAACATGTCGTTGTGGATCCTCAGCTTCATTCAAGATATGCACTTGGAACTTCATTTGTTGCTGAACAGGGTCAAATGATATATTATGTAGAACTTTCCTCAGCACTCTACACCTTTAGCATGGACCTTGACACAAAATATATAGGGCGACTCACCTTTCAATATGAAAATGCGGGAAAAGATCTTTTTGAAAAAGATGAAAGGAGAAAAAGACTTGATACAGTTTTAGACGCTTTAAAAGTATTCCTTCTAGAACAACCTTTTGGTGCTAAAAAAACAAGATTTTTACCACAAGGGGAATGGAATTCTATCGTAATAAGTGTTTCAGACAAGACTTGGACTGCAAGCAGTCCATTCACAAGCAAATATATAGAAAGTACTTTAAAGAAAAAGGATAAAATCAGCTATAACACTGAAATATTTGTTGGAAAAGTAGAAGAAAATAATGTAGAAGAGGCTATAATAAACGCCATAGAGCATGGGAAAAAAAGGATTAGTGTTCAATGAACCGCCATGCCAACAGGATATATCCTTGACGTAGAATTTACATGGGGATTCCAGGCGAAAATCGTAGGCTTATCCAAGACATCCCCCTCTTTTTATTATCCACCACCAACAACAATACTAGGCGCAATTGCCGAATCGATTGCAAAAGAACATAACGTTAGTGAATTTAAAGGAAAGGAAATTATACCAAAGCTTTCAGAAAATTTGCTCGCAATAGGAATAAGACCGGTTAATTGTGTGCCAATAAAATACGAAGACTTGAACAGGATCATTTCTTTAAAGATAACCAGTGGTAAGTTATATCCTGATCCAAAAAATCTTCGAGCTTCTTTTGATTCTCCAGCTACAGGTAAAACAATATTTTCAGTTTTTGATGATAATCCTCCCACTCTCCGATTCTTTTTAGTTTTTAAAAAGAAAGAAATTTATTTAAATAGTGAACCAGTTAAGCTTAATGAAGATATATTCTGGAAGCTTCATAGAATAGGATCAAAAGAAAGTATTGTTTCAGTCTCTTATGTCAAGGAATTACTAGAGCAAGAATTAGCATTTAGTGAAGGAAAAATTGATACAAATTATAGTTTCCCAGCGGTAGGTGTTAACTTAATAAAAGAGATTGATAAAAGGTGGGATGTTGAAAATTATATAGATCCTTTCAGAATAAAATCCTACATCCCAGCGAAAGATTATGGTTTTGGCGAAAATTTTGTTAATTATATGATTCCAATAAAAGTAAGTCTTCTAAGCAGTCCCAAATATTACGTTAGTTTAAATGAAGGTTTCGTTTGCTATAAGTGGAATGAGGAAAAGGTGATAGGGCATGGTTAAAATAAAGCTAGGTCTTCCAGCCGATTCAACATTTTTAAGCGAAGTCATATATGAAGGAATACTTTACCTTGTTTCAAAGTATGGCGTAAGCTTCAATTCAAAAGAGTCTGTTGTTGAAGACTCCTTCTTAAAAGATTGTTTTAAAAACCTCAGTCCTGAAGTTTATGAAAATATTAAGGTTATTTTAACGGGAAATGATGACACTAACACCAAGATCTTTGAAAAATTCGGTCTTTCCACTGTCACCAGTAAAAAAGTGCTTTATGATCTTTTTAGAAAATTACAAGAAAACAGTACATACTTGGATCCAAAAAATGAGATAAATAAAGCCCAGTCGGCGGTCTTGACCACGTCCAGGTTGTGCTCGATGACCACCACGGTGTTCCCCGCGTCCACCAGGCGGTGGAGGACGGAGAGGAGCTTGGCCACGTCGTCAA
>JARVJS010000040.1 GCA_029776125.1 Nitrososphaeria archaeon | reverse complement strand
GGGAGCTTGCAGGAGCGAGCTGGCCTGCAGGAGGCCCTGGGACTTCAGGGCCCTTTTTGATTATTAAGCAATTTTTTAATCTTTTCTTCTTTAACTATGATATTAAATTTAATATTTTTTCCCCCAACTGATTGTTTGCTGCAAGTATACAGCTTAATCTTCCCTCGTAAGAAAGGTCCAATTCATTTTCTATGTTTAGTATTTTATAGAAAGCTCCAGAAACTTTTGCCATAAAAAGGGAGGATGCAATATCTACAACACGTAGTCTTGGATATAATTCAATGAAAGCATCCAGACTTCCTGTTGAAACATAGGCGGTCTCTATTGCAGCTGTGCCATAGAATCTTGGATACTTAACATATTTGAGTATTTTTAAAAGTTTTTCACTATATTTGCTATCGTCAGTCCCATATAGTCTAGGTATAACTGTAGCTAGAGTGAGAGGTAATTCTGTTCTCGATGACGGTCTTCTAATTTGCCCATTTAGGTAAACATTTTTTCCATCACAAAATATTATTTCTCCCGTAACAATGTTCGCTACTCCTGATACAATTATATCAGAAAATTTTAAACTCTTTGAAATACATATAGATGTACTATAACATGGTATCCCCCTAACTGCATTGTTGCTTCCATCTAGAGGGTCTATGATTGCTACTGTTCCTCCGCCATTAACATTTATTGTTCCAGATTCTTCACTTATCAATGTAAATCCTATACCAGTTTTTCTAAACTCTTCAATTATCGCATTTTCTGCTTCAATGTCTATGTTATAGGTTGTGTCCCCGAATCTATTTTCTTTTAGGCTGGAAATATTTTCTCTGCCTTTAATTATATTTTCGCGAGCTTTCTCGAATGCACGTTTTAATATTGCCTGATAGTTTTCTGGATTCAAGCTTAACACTTATGGCCTAAGATATGTACATATATTTAAATTGCTTTAATTTTTTCACTTTTAACTTCTTCTGGAAACAAATTTTTTATAATACTGCTCTAATGTGGCAAGGTAATGGTCTTAGGCTATAGAAGGGTTGAAGCTATACCCTTAAAAGTTCGTAGGATAGTTGAAGGAGAAAATGTTATAGAAGTTTTAGTTGAAGCAATAAAAAGAAAGAGACTTAAGTTGTATGATGGTGATGTTATTGCTATTGCTGACAAGGTTCTTGCATTTTATGAAAAAAGGATAGTTAACTATCAGAATGTTCATGCTTCTGAGAAAGCTTTGTTGTTGGCTAAGAAATATAACCTTGAACCTGGTTTTGTTCAACTCGTTCTTGACGAGTCTGAAAAGGTATTTGGCGGCGTTGAGAGAGCCATACTTACACTTACTAGAGGTATTTTGATGGCGAATGCTGGAGTTGATCATAAGAATGCTCCACCAGGTAAGGCCGCATTATGGCCAAAAAATCCTGAACTTTTGGCTACAAAGATAAGAGTTGAGCTTGAAAAAAGGTTTGGAAAAAAATTGGCTGTAATTATTGTGGATAGTAAAGTTAATCCCCTTAGACGCGGTACTGTGGGAATAGCTATAGGCTTCTCAGGTCTGGTTCCTGTACTTGATTGCAGGGGTGAAAAAGATTTATTTGGTAATTCTCTAAAGATAACTTTCATGAATGTTGTCGACGACCTTGCTGCAATGGCCCATCTCCTTATGGGTGAAACAACTGAATCCATTCCATTTGTATTAATAAGGAATGCACCCATTAATTTAACAGAAGAGGATATGAGTGATAAAGTAAGAATATCGGAAGAAGATTGTCTAATTTTAAATAGTCTTAGAGAATACTATTCTTCAAAAGATTGATGGTGGAAAAATATAAATTTCTATTTTTTATGGAATTGTTTGTTTGGAGGATAAGAGTATATCAAAGATATTTGAAGTTGTAGGAGGACGATTGAGAACAAATTTTGTTCTAGCACTTAGGGATGGTCCCTTAAGGCCTGCACAGTTAAGTCAGAAGCTTGATGCACCAATATCTAACCTCTACAGAATATTTAATGATTTAAAGCAGGTAGGTCTAGTTGAATCGTTTGAAAAAGATGGGCTTGTTTACTGGGCTCTTACAGAGTTTGGAGAAAAGTGGCTTAAAGCAAATATTGAAATCGTAACAGGAACTTTAAGAGAAGAGGAAAAGGAAAGTTTTTGGAAAAAGCATCGGGTATCATTAATTGTATCTTTCTCAATAGTTTTGTTTGCAGGTATTAGGGCTCTACTTGCTTCTGAGCCTTCCTGGCTTCTTGGTGGAATAATTCTTTCTATAATCGTTTACTTTGTTATAGAAAAGATTAAATGAAATTTAGTGTATGTGTTGGCATGGTGGGTTTTTTGCAGGATGAAGAATATGATATAATTGTTGTTGGAGCGGGTCCAGCTGGGCTAACTTCAGCCTTATATGCTGGAAGAAGTGGGCGAAAGTGTATAGTTTTCGAAAAGTTTTCTGTAGGAGGCCAACTTCCACTTATAGATGTAATAGAAAATTATCCAGGGTTCAAAAGGATTAGTGGTTCCGAACTTGCACAAAGACTAGAAGAACAGGTTAGAGAATATGGTGTTCCAATAAAGATTGAGGAAGTTCTAAGAATTGTGGATAAGGGTGAGAGGAAGATTGTCAGTACCTCTAACGGTGATTATGTGGGTAAGGCTGTTATAATAGCTACTGGAACTAAACCAAAGCAGCTAAATGTTCCAGGGGAAAAGGAATTTTATGGTAAAGGTGTATCATATTGTGCACTTTGTGATGGCTACTTTTTCAAGAATAAGGTTGTTGCTGTTATTGGTGGAGGTGATTCTGCAGTTAAAGAGGCTGTTTATCTCTCAAATTTGGCTAAAAAAGTTTACATCATTCATAGAAGGGACATGTTTAGGGCTGAAAAGGAAATTCAGAAAAAAGCTTTTGCGACTGAAAACATTGAAATTTTATGGTCTACGGTTTTAACTTCTATTAATGGTGACAATTTTGTTAAAAGTATAACCCTAAAAAATGTCAAAGACGATAGAGAATATTCTCTCCAGGTTGACGGTGTTTTCGTTTACATTGGTTTTACGCCGTCCACAGAAATATTTGGAGGAGTAAAAAATGATGAAGGCTTCATAGTTGTAGATGGAAACATGATGACATCTATACCAGGTGTTTTCGCGGCAGGAGATTGTACGGTTTGGTCAAAGATTCTGTTCTCAGCTTCATGGAGGATCCTAGAGAAGCTTCAGAGATCCTAATAAGCAAAGCTCATGATGAAGGTGCTGAGAGA
>JARVJS010000156.1 GCA_029776125.1 Nitrososphaeria archaeon | reverse complement strand
GTACCGGTTGGGAGTATAGAACAACATGGGCCACATCTGCCAATGGGACACGACCTTGCATCAGTTGTGTATGTTGCTAGAAAAGCTGTGGAAAGAGTTTATCCAAAAGTAATTTTGATACCTCCACCATTAAATGTTGGCATTTCACCCCATCACATGAACTGGCCTGGCACATTAACAGTTTCAAACGAAACATTCATGAATGCAATATTTGAAGTTTGTAAAAGTTTAAGAAAACATGGAATATGTAAGATAATACTATTAAATGGCCATGGAGGAAATGTTCCAGCGCTACGGTTAATTGGTTTTAGAATTAGGGATGAACTTAAAATAAAAGTTGCAGTCCTCTCCTATTGGGACCTTATACCAAAAGATTTAGTGGAAAAGATTCTTGAAGAAGATGCTTGCCCGGGCCATTCTGGCGAATTTGAAACATCCATAGCTTTAGCTATATATCCAGAACTCGTTAGAAAGGATTTGATACCTAAAGGGGGGACAAGACCGTCTTACTTGAAATTTATGATACTTGACCAAGAGGAAATTTGTCCTGATGGTGTCGACCTTAACCCAAGTTTAGGAAGCAGAGAAAAAGGCGAAAAACTTTTAGAAATTATAATTAACGAGTTAGAGAAATATTTTTTAAAATTTGCAGAAATATAGCTTTACTGGAAGAATTCTTACCTCAACTTTAACACTAGTTAGTATAGTCTTTGACACTATAAAGGTGTTAGCACACACTTTATGGTATCGTCATTATCCCAAGCCTCTTAGAGGCATGACGTTGCTTATCGTCGAGCGTAAGCAGCTGACCCTTCTCGTGTAATGCCAAAGCTATAAAGAGCGCGTCGTAGATTGTTATCCCGTTTTCTAACGCTATTTCTAACGCTTTATCCACGTGCTCCTCTTCCCTCCTAAGCTCCATGTTCCTTTTAACATAGTCCTTGAACAATGCTAAAACACGTGGAACCTCTTCAACGCTTATTCTCTTAATGGTCACCGCTTTCCAAACGGCATTATAGAACTCTTTAATAACGTGGTCCACGGATACGGTCATAGTCATATATTTAGACAATTCTGTCCACCCTTCTTCGCGGAGAAAGAAGGCTACGATTGCTGAGGAGTCAGCCACTATCACGGTCCTCTCTCACGCTCCTTGTTGAGAAGCCCTTTGGAACACTCCATGAGGCTCCTTTCAGAGCTTCAATAAGCTCCTTGAAGTTTTCCTCGGCCTCAAGCTGTCTAATCTTGTGCTCGATAAACCTTCTAAACTCCTGTGCCCAGTTAACCCTATCCTTGTATTTCATCATCTTATCCTTAATTTCCTTCTCAACCTTAACGCTTACAACGCTCATACGACTCTCGAGTATACTAAGAGTAAACCACTTTATAAACCTTATAGTCTACCTTAAATAATACGTATGAGTGAAGCCATAGCCAGCAGTTTCAGAATGAAGTGGTTTAAATATTCGCGTGTAGGTAAAAGTATTCTTTAAAATTTGCAGAAATATAGCTTTAATGGGCAAATGACTTCTTTACTGGAAGAATTTTTGTTCCAACTTCAACACCATCTAATATGTCTTTGATAATATTTGGGCGTCTTCCGTTAGCTATAACAACAGGTATACCAGTTTCTGCAACGATTTTTGCAGCCTCAAGCTTTGATTTCATTCCACCTCTTCCAAATGTACTTTGGCCCTTAGCAAACTTGATCATCGCATTGTTTAGAACTTTTATTTCCTTTACAAGTGTCCTGGACCCGTCTGGTGCAGTTTCATAATATCCATCAACATCACTTAAGAAGATGAGCATCCTGCCCCTAACCTTAGACGCTATTATTGCAGAAAGCCTATCGTTGTCACCAAATCGTACATCGTCTGGCACATAAGGGTTTACTGGAAGAAGTTCTCTTACCGATACAGCATCATTTTCATTAACAATTGGAACAACATTACGTTCTAGTAGCGCTTTAATTGTACGCCAAACATTTTTGTAGGTAATCTTATTTGCAAGATCCTCTTCTGTTAAAAGTATCTGTGCAGTAACCACACCCTTTTCTCTAAAATATTTTTCATACAAGCTCATAAGATAAGGTTGGCCAATTGAAGCACAAACCTGCTTTTCTGTCAACTTTAACTTTTGAGGAGTAGTATTAAGTCCAAGCACAGTAATACCAGAAAGTATGGCCCCAGAAGATACAAGAATAAATCTTCTTTTTTCATCCATTAGTTCACATATTTGGTAAGAAATGTTTTTGATCGCTTCCTCACTTATTCCCTTTCCATCTGAAAGCACTGACGTGCCAACCTTAACAACGTATATGTCGAAATCCATCACATCACACTCAATAAAATTCTTTTATTAAAATTTATTCACTATGATAACACCTTTCGGATCAATTATCAAATGCTTTTCTGCACACAATTTTACCAAAATATTATAATCAAGTTTTTTGTAAACATTATGGTCTGTAGCTACAACTACTATATTAGAGCCCTTCAAAGCAGTCTCCAAATTTTTGGTAAAGTGTACTTGTTTAGGTAGGCCTGTAAAATTATAATCATATGGATCATGCACAATAACATTACAGCCTCTTTCATTGAAAAGTTTAGCTAAAGATATTGTTGGAGAAAATCTATTATCAGCTATATCACCCCTAAATGATAAACCTAATATCGTGACATTAACCTTTTCAAGCTTACCAAATTTTTTGTAAAATAATTTTAGAGCCCTTTTTACGATTTCGTAAGGTCTTTCTTCGTTAACCTTTCTTGCTGTCTTTATAATTTTAAGAGAATTGTCTTTAGACAAAAGGAAGTATGGATATACTGGAATACATGCGCCACCAACACCCACACCAGGCTTATGGATATGGCAATAGGGTTGACTATTAGCAGCATAAACTATTTCGTGAAAATTTAAGCCCTCCTTTTCACAGTATCTTTCAAGCTCGTTTGCTAGCGCAATGTTGACATCTCTATATACGCCTTCAAAAACCTTTTCAGCCTCTGCAGCCCTTATCGAAGACATACATATGACGCCTTTGCTTGCGACCAGTGAATAAAATGCTTCACCTACTCTGAGACTTTTTTCACCGTATCCTGCAACTATTTTCGGATAATTTGATTCAATATCCTGTATGGCTCGCCCTACAAAAATTCTTTCAGGACTATATACTAGTGCAAAGTCTTTTTCAGCAAACAGCCCGCTTTTATTTTCTAAAATGTTTTTCAGAACACCTTCAGTTGTTCCAGGAGGTAA
>JARVJS010000099.1 GCA_029776125.1 Nitrososphaeria archaeon | reverse complement strand
TTAAATGTTGCGGTTTCAATGTATGCTCTTTCAAGAACTTCCTTCACACTATCTTGGAAACCATTTCTCAGTGTGACAACATTTCCTGTTACTGCACAGTCTCCTAACGCGATAAGAATTTTTGTACGTTCTCTTATAAGCTTTAGTAGGTGAAGCTGTTCCTCGTTTGCCACTGCACCTTCAACAAATGTTAGGTCAACTTTTTCTGGAAACTCTTTTACATCAACTATCGGACTATAAACTAGTTCTATTTTTTTAGACAATTCTATGAGTTTCTCGTCTTGGTCTAGGAATGACATGTGGCAGCCTGAGCATCCACTTAGCCATACGGTTGCAACTCTAACCTTATTCAACATGTATCACCTCCTTCTTCTCCCGACAATAAATTCTGGAAGCTCTTTTCTCTTTGTTTCAGATAATGGTTTTCCTTTAATGTATATTGCCCCTACGGGGCATACTGCTGAGCATTTTCCGCATGATGTGCATGAATATGATGCTGACCATGGTTCATCTAGGTCGACTACGATCATTGAATCTTTTCCCCTCCTCTTTATGTCAAGTGTGTGAACACCCTCTATCTCATCACATACTCTAACGCATCTTGTGCATAGTATACATCTATTATGGTCGAGGATAAAGCGTTCATGTGACATATCAAGTTCAAAGCGTTCCCAGTTTCTTGAAATACTTGTGTGGTCTACTCCAAACTTTGACGCTAATTCTTGGAGTTCACAACTTCCATTCGCAACGCAAACTGAACATATGTGGACTCTTTCAGCCAACAAAAGTTCTATTATCTGCTTACGATATTTTATCAGCTTTTGTGAATTTGTTGTTACCTCCATATTATTACTTACTGGCGTCGTGCATGACGTCATAAGCTTAGGATTGCCTTTTACTTCAACAACACAGAGTCTGCACCCTCCATGTGGTGTGAGTCCTTCGAGGTAGCATAGTGTTGGAATATATATTCCATGGTCTATTGCAGCCTTTAATATTGTGTCTGTAGGTTTTGCAAAAACTTCTTTACCATCAATTATAAGCCTAACAACCCTTTCACTCATTCCTTTACAACCTCCACTTTCTTAAGAGCACATTTTTTAGCTGGGCACATTCTCTCTATAATATGAGCCAGATATTCTTGTTTGAAATAGTTTAAAGTTGTTAATACAGGGTTTGGTGCTGTCTGGCCTAAACCGCATAAACTTGCATCTTTAATAACATAGCAGAGTTCCTCCAAAACATTAAGATCTTCTATTTTTCCCTTACCTGACATAATCTTGTCCAAAATTTCTCTAACCTTAGGTAATCCCGCACGACATGGTACACATTTGCCACAAGACTCGTCCATGCAAAAGTCGATGAAGAATCGTGCTGTATCAACGATACATGATTCATCATCTATAACAACAATTCCTCCTGAACCCATGATAGCCCCAGCTTGAGTAAGTGATTCATAGTCTATTGGAAGAGAAAGCATATTTTCAGGAAGACATCCTCCAGATGGGCCTCCTACAAGAACTGCCTTAAACTTTTTACCACCGGGTATACCTCCACCAATGTCATAAACAATTTCTTTTAACGTTATACCCATCGGCACTTCTATAAGACCTGGATTGTTTACCTTACCCGTTAACGAGAAGCATTTTGTTCCAGTACACTTTGGTGTACCTATCTTAGAAAACCACGCCCCACCATTTAGTATGATCAGAGGGACATTAGCTAGAGTTTCAACGTTATTTATTAATGTTGGTTTACCCCAAAGTCCTGAAACAGCAGGATATGGCGGTCTAGGCCTAGGTGTAGCCCTAAGCCCCTCTATAGAAGAAAGTATTGCGGTCTCCTCTCCTGCAACAAAAGCTCCAGCTCCCAGCCTTAACTCTATATCAAAATTTAGTGTTGACCCGAGAATATTGTTTCCTAAAAGCCCATACGATTTGGCTTGCTCAATGGCCTTTTTCAAGGTCTGGATTGCGAGAGGATACTCTGCCCTTATATAAATAAACCCTTTCTCTGCTCCTACAGCATATGCTGCAATCGCCATTCCCTCAATTATTGCATGTGGGTCTGCTTCTGCGAGTGTACGGTTTGCAAATACTCCTGGGTCTCCTTCATCCAAGTTTGCTACAATATACTTTGGTTTTGCAGTAGATTTTGCGACAAAATTCCATTTTTGTCCTGTAGGAAATCCTGCACCACCACGTCCTCTTAAACCGCTTAAAGTTATTTCATATATTACTTGTTCTGGTGTCATTTGTGTTAAGGCTTTTGCAAGTGCCGAATACCCTCCAACTGCAATATAATCTTCTATCCTTAGAGGGTCAATCTTTCCAGCATTCCTTAATATAAGCCTATACTGTTTACTGAAATATGCCTCATTTTTGTAAACATGTTCTTCTAAAACTCGTCCATTAATGATGTGTTCTTGAACAATCTTTTTTGCATCTTCAGGTTTAACGTTTTGATAAAGGTGATTTCCAGGGTCTATTAGAACAACTGGAGCGACAGAACATGTTCCAACACATCCTGTCCTCGCAACCTTGCAGACCTTTTCCAGACCAAATTCTTTTACAGCATCCTCAAAGGCTTTCAAAAGCTTTTGAGCTCCAAAAGGCAGGCATCCACTTGAACAGCATACATTAATACGGTGCCTATATGCCATTCTAAGATCATGTTCTGTTTCAGCAATCTTTTGGATTTCTTCAGGCTTCAACCTTTTCTCCCTCCAAAAGCTTTCTCACTTTGTCTAAGACTACTTCTTTTGTAGCCTTTCCTATCATTTCGTCATCAACTATAACATTTGGGGCCATTGCACATGCCCCAACACATCTTGTAACAAATAAAGAAAGTTTACCGTCAGAGGAAGTTCCTCCTCTTTTAACATTAAACTCTTTTTCTAATGCTGAAAGTATTTCTTCCGCCCCTTTAACATAGCATGCAGTTCCAAGACAAAAGGTTATGGAATGGGAGCCAGGTTTTTTTAACTTAAAATAGTTGTAAAAGGTTGCAACCCCATAAACTTGGCTTGGAGGAAGCTTCAACTTTTCAGAAATATGTAAAAGTATCCTCTTATCAAGAAACCCATATACGTTTTGTGCTGTATGAAGAATTTCTAGTAGTGCATCTTTTCTGTTTCCATGAGCAGCTATTGCCTTATCCACTAAAATTAACCTTTTGTCTAAGCTAGTCGAAGTTGCCAAACTTTTCGCCTCTTATGTTATTATCCATCGGATTCCATACTTGAGTATATATTTTTTGTCACTATACTAATATAAACTGTATATAAATATAAAAACCTGTATAAAATTATATACAT
>JARVJS010000028.1 GCA_029776125.1 Nitrososphaeria archaeon | reverse complement strand
GTAGGGTTAGCTCATTTTCTATACCAATAGGACTTCATAGTGCGCCAAAAAATAGTGTTCTCTTTTATGTTAAAGAGTCTATTACCAGAACATTTAGGTTTGGAGACCTCTATGCTATACTTTTAACAACATTTTTTCTTTATCTGCCCTACATTTTTTTCAAACCGTACCTGTCAAATATATATGGTTTCTATAGACTAACCTTTTCTCCAGCATACTTCATAATAATATTCTATCCACTTATATTTACTCAATTATGGTTCACCGAATTCGGTGAATGTGTTTGGATGATTAAGGCCTATTCTAAAGAATTTTTATCTTATTCTGTTGGATTATTCTTTTGGCAGCTTTCTATAGCATTACCCATAATTTTTGTGATAGGCATAATAGAGTCCATAATTAATGCGTCCAATTTAATACTATCTTTAACATTTCCAACTTTAACGCTGATTGTGAACGCTGCCTTCGGAATATTTTACACTTTCTGGCTTCTAAAAAGAAAGGCTTTCACTCCACTAATGTTCTTTATTGGAATAATATTCTATATTCTCTTATCAACACCCATACTTTTACTGCTTTTAATTAAAGAACTTTTTATAATTCCATTTAATCTTGTTTTGGACCTACTCTCTATCATCTATTCGGTGGCTTCCGCATTTATTTTTGTCTATAAGGCTGGGAAAATTTTTGAAGAAATAGAAGTATAATTTTATATTCCTTCAGGTTTTAAGAAACTTTTCCATTCTTAAAATAGCTTCCTCAATTTTTTCTCTCGAAGTAGCATAAGAGATTCTGAAATGCTTCTCGTAGCCCACTCCAAAACCAGAACCAGGTGTCGTGCTCACTCCAGCTTTTTCTAGTAAATGTTCTGAGAATCTTTCCGCTTCATGGTATACGTCTGCAGCATTTGGGAAAAAGTAGAATGCTCCTTGAGGTTTATGAATTTTGAAACCCATTCTTCTCAGCCCATCATAGAAAGTGTCCCTTCTTATCCTAAACTCTTTTACCATATCTTTAACATAATTTTCACATTCGTTTAATGCTGTAACGGCTGCTTTCTGTACGAATGTTGGTGGGTGTGTTGCCGTCTGCTGTTGAACTTTTAAAATTTCTTTAATCACATTTTTTGGGCCATATATGTATCCGAGTCTCCACCCTGTCATAGAATATGTTTTGCTGAATCCATTGACAGTAATAGTTCTATCTCTCATTTCTTCAATCTTTGCAAATGGGGTAAATTCTCCATCGTAAACTAGCCTACTGTAGATTTCGTCTGAGACAACCCATAACCCTTTTCTTTTTACTATTTCTGCAACATTTTCTAAAACTTTTTTGTCATATACGATGCCAGTAGGATTATTGGGATAATTTAAGAGAATTGCCTTTGTCTTTTCTGTGATAGCCTTCTCTATGTTATCTGTAAGAAGTTCAAAATTTTCTCCACTTTTAACCTCAACTGGGTTTGCTCCTACAAATTTTGTGATATCAAAATAGCTTGGCCAAGCTGGTGTCGGAACAATCACCTCATCACCTTCGTCTAAAAGTGCAGTTAGAGCATAAAAAACACCCATCTTTGCTCCGGGGGTAACAACAATCTCGTTCGGCAGATATTCTAATCCAAAATTTTTTCTTAAATTATCTGATATTGCCTCCCTTAGCTCAAGTAATCCTTGGCTTTGGGAATATTTTGTCATACCTTCGTTCAAAGCCTTGTATGCCGTATCAATTATCGGTTTTGGTGTTGGAAAATCTGGTTCACCTACATCAAGGCTAATAACATCAACGCCCCTTGCCCTTAACTCTCTAGCCTTTTCAGCCGCCTTTAAAGTTGCAGACTCACCTATCTTCAATAACCTCTTTGGTGGAGTATAGTTTTTCATACAAATAGTATTTAAGAAGATATTATTTTAAACTTATTATTGACAATGAATTAATTGAATTAATTTATTGAATTATAGTTTAAATATTAAAGAGGTTTATTGTACAGTGATGCCTATAAAAGTTTTAGTTCTCTCTGATACGCACTGTGAATCTATTAAACAACTTTCTCCTAAACTTCTTTATGAAATAGAAAATGTTGACATTATAATCCATGCAGGTGACTATACTCATATTTCTTTAGTGGAAGAATTAGCTAGTCTTAAAACCTTCTACGGTGTTTATGGTAACATGGACAGTTATGAAATTAAAAACAGGCTACCTGAAAAACTTGTTATCGAATTAGAAGGCTTCAAAATTGGTATAGCACATCCTTCTGAGGGTGGGCCTCCATTTGGTATAAAAAAGAGGGTCAAAGCTCTTATAAAAGAAAAGACTGATGCAATTGTCTTTGGCCACACACATAAGGCAGAACTATCTAGAGTAGGAGACATTTTATATATGAATCCTGGTTCAGCAAAATCAAGTTTCCTGCACCCGCAAACCTACATATTGTTGGATGTTTCGGACAAACTTTATCCAAAAATTGTAAAAATTTAAATATCCACTTCATGAAGGAGTGGTATTCGCGGGTGGTGGTCCTCCCACTGTTCCGCGTAATAAACCCCGGTTGGGAGGTGTATAAAATATTGGAAAAGATAGAAATAGCATAATATATTTGGAAAGGAAGACTTTCACATTATCAATTTTGATTGCAGCATCATATGCGGCTTTAACAATATTGCTTGGTCCACTAAGTTTTTCAGCATTATTTCAAATTAGGTTATCCGATTCACTCATCCCATTAAGCTATAATAAGAGAATAGGCAAGGCTGCAATATTTGGTACAACTTTAGGTGCATTTATTTCTAACATGTTTTCTTTTTATGGCTTCTACGATCTTCTCATTGGTTCTGTAGCAAACTTTTTTGCTAGTCTGATACCATATTTGCTTAAATCCTATAAAAGTATATTCGCTAAATTTGTTGCAACAACTCTCTCTTTTCTAACTATAATATTTTTTATAGGCTTTATACTATTTAACTTGATTCTGGGTATTCCGTTAGAAACCTCATTATTAAGTATTGCACTAGGATCTTTTATATCAATAATACTTTTGGGAACAACTCTTATTTTTGCTTTAGAAAAAATATTAAATGACAGAAACTTGTAAAATAAATCTTTAAGATATTACGAAAAATCTTTTTTCCTTTGACTCTAATTCCTCACGTTTAGGTCCTATTTCCTCATAGGCTTTTGCACAATCATTAGAACAGAATTTTATTGTCTCCCCTTCTACCTTTTTTTCAACATGTTCTTTATCTAATCTTTTTCCACATATTGGACATTTTTCTTCTTGCATGGTAGCGAATTTTAAAATTTAGTATTTAAATTTTTT
>JARVJS010000134.1 GCA_029776125.1 Nitrososphaeria archaeon | reverse complement strand
GCAGAAAAGGAAGGGGGCTGGATCTATCGAGGGGGCTGCTGTAAAAGATATCTTTTTACCATCTTTACAAGTTATAACAATATTTTCTATCTTGCTTAAGTAATGGAAGTATTCTTCTTGTTTTGTTGACAAAAGTATATTATATGTTTTTAGTAGCTCTGAAGCGTCTTCTGTGTATGGCCTATCATGATTACCTCTAACAATAATAGTGTGTATTCTATTTTCTAGAAGCTGTTTCAGGAACTTAGAAAAGTGATATGACGAGTTTCCTGATGGAATTATCCTATTAAACACGTCACCCGCAATAACAACAGCGTCGACATCATTTTGTAAGGCTATATCTTTGATCTGCTCAAGAGAATAGAGTATGTCATTAAATCTTTCAGAAGCGGCTTTCACACTATATTGGGAAAATATGTCTTCTCCAATATGAAGGTCAGCAGTATGTAATATTTTAACCAACTTAATCTTCCTCCAAAAACTTTTTCACGTACTCGCTACTTAAATTAGATTTAAATTTGTTCTCATATTCTTCCCTAAGCCTTTTTACGATATAATTGTAATCTACCACCTTTACAACAGCAGGATACTTTAACGCACTACCATACACAAGAAATTCTTGCCTTCTTAAAGCGTTGACAATGGGCTTAAAAAGTTGCGTAAGTTTAAGGCTTGATGTTGCCACATCAATGTCCCTTTCTATGCTTATAGCTCCAACAAAAAAGTTCCAGACCATTCCAAAAACATTTTCATCAATTTGGGAAGGTGTTTGATCTATTATTCCCAAAACAATTCCCCTCTTTCTTAGTTCCCTAGCTATTAATCCGAGTGGACTACTTTCTCTTACACTTGGATTTAGAAACTTATGTGCTTCTTCAACGAATATCACAATCCTATTCTTTACACCTTCACCAATACTCTTGCCCACATATGCGTCCCTCAATCTTCTTGAAATATAGTTTACAATGAACATGTAAAGTGCTTCTAGGTCACCAAATTTTCCAAACGATATTACAACATTCTTTCCATTTTCTAGTTCATGCAAAAGCTCTTGGCATGTGTCCTCTGTTTCTGAAAACTGTGGTAGGTTTTTGAATATCGAAAGTCTCCGTGAAAGAGCTCTTAAGCTTGTTATGGCCTGCGGATCGAAGCCCTTATCTTTAAGTTCCTGATTTGTATAGTCGTTAAAGTTTATTATGGCATCAAACCAGTTTCCACCAATGTCTTCAAGCTTATCTTTAAGTGACTGGAGGTTTAATGCTCCCACACCAGAAATTTTTAGCAGCTCACTTAACGCTATAATATCATCAACTTCAATTTGATCTTTCTTTATCTTGAATTCTCTCGCCAAAGTACCCCTCTTAAACTCTTTCTCAATTTCTTCTACAAGTTCATGGTCGACACAGTAAACTTTGAATTCTTCTGGAAAACATTGGGCTACACCAGGCGCTAGAATCGTTTGAGTCGGCGTCTTTAACTTTAAACCATATTCAGAGTGCATATCGAATATTAGTTGTGTTGTAGGTATATCAGTGCCATTTAATGTTGAATATTTTGAATACAACAGTATGTATGCTGATAATAGGTTTCCCAGTACACTCTTTCCAGTACCAGACTTTCCAAATATTCCAAACGAGTTTTGAACCATAACACTAACATCAAATGGCACATGATACTTTGACGGTCTTACTGTTCCTAATGGATACCTCTTCTGCCAATCTATTTTACCATAAAATGTTTCTGCAGTATCTTCGGACAAAAGCTTACATTTTGAGAGATAGTCTGGAATTGTTAGAGAATCGTCAACTTTTCCATTTGAAGCGCATGCTATTGGTATGCAGTTGAGTTTGGATGTTAAAAGTATGTCTGAAAGTAGACGCTTTGTAAACAAAGGTTTTCTTGCCATGTTTACTGCTATAGCCGTATCAGGTGAATCTGCAATAACATCATTTACTATCATAAGATATTGACCTCTTTCACTTTCTGCAACAAGACAGTAACCAACTTCTATTTCCTCATGCACCTTATTTTGCAGTTGAACTAGAATGCCCTTAGAAAAAGTGCCTCCAACAATAAATCCAACAACATCATTTCCATTACTCAATAATACTCACCACCAAACGAATAAGTTCATCTTCACCCCTAACATGAAGCATCCTCACTGCACCCTTAAGGAAATCAAAAAATTCATTTTCATCCAACAGCATTTTAACGTTCCTAAGATGACTTAAAACAGCTTCAACACCATCTTCACTATAAATTAGATGCAAATAATCGCATGGAATTTTAAGAAAATCTCTAACGTCATCAGGATGCATCTTATAAACCTGTGCGTGCACAATAGCATGATGCAAATTTGAGGCGTGAACAAATTTTCCATCAAAAAATTCTCCAACAATCACAGCATCATATGAGTTATAAACCCTATCCTTCAACTCAGGCAAAGTCCTATCAATTTCTTCAGGCCCAATCTTAAGTCTTGAAGGCCTAGTAGAACCAGTTCCAACAACCACAAGTTTAGTGCCTGTAACAACTCCAACCAACAGGCTTCCACCATTACTGACGACGACAAAAGTTCCCCTTTCAATAGACTGCATTATTGAATCTCTATAAAGTTCAAACTCAAGCCTCTGATATGTTGAGGAAATGACCTCTCCTATAGAATTTTCTATTAGAAAGTAGTTTCCTTTAAGAGCACACATTATACAACCCCTCTAACCTTTAACTCACTCTTCTTAGAAAACTTTAACTCAAGATTGTATCCATATTTTTTACAAAGCTCTAAAGCCTTATCGTACACAATCTCGTGAACCACATTCCTATCCCTTCCAGAAAGGACAGCAAGCTCATGCGCCCTCGATAATGTTAAAGGATACCCTTCAGAAAGAATGGAGTCGGCGACAATAGCCTTATGTATTAGGTCAACAACCTCCTCATTTCCTTCTAAAAATATTCTGGGAAACTCTACCCTTAATATGCTCTCATCAACTCTAACATAAAATGCTATAAGATCAATATTCAACTTTTCCACAGAATCTGCAACAACAGAATTAAGCGGCCTAAAATATGGAGTCCTAGAATAGTTTTTAGTTAGAACATTGTAAAGAAAATATTTATCACAAAACGTTTTAAACAACTTCTCCTGCTCTGAAATTCTGGTACAATTAGAACATTTAATATTCTTACATAAAGTACATTTTAATCCACAGTTTACAAGACCCCTATCAAGACTAAAATATACTGCCACAGGGATAACATTAAGTTCACCAAGTTTTCTAAGATAACTTTTTAACGAGTCCAGAAGCCGTTGAAACGAAAATCCTTGT
>JARVJS010000087.1 GCA_029776125.1 Nitrososphaeria archaeon | reverse complement strand
AGGAGTTAATGGTTGGATTAGTGAAGGCGGTAAGTGCTGGTCCGTGCTTGAGAACACCTCCGATAGCATACAGACATGTTTCTGACACCCCTGCGTTACACCGGATGTAATGCTGGAAAATTTAATCCTTCTCTTTCATCAAATTTTAGCATAATATTCATTGACTGTATTGCATTTCCTGCTGCACCTTTTATTAGGTTATCTATTGCTCCGAAAACAACAATTCTGTCCACATATGGGTCTATTTCAAAACCTACGTCAGCAAAGTTTGAGCCTATTGTAATCTTGGGGTCAGGGTACTTGTATAATCCTTTCTTGTCCATAATAAATCTTACAAAAGGTTCATTTTTGTACATTGTCCTATAAGCCTTCCATACAGTTGAAGGTTCAGGTTTTGATGAAACAATTGCATGTGACGTTGTAAGTATGCCTCTTACCATGTTAACTGCGTGCGCGGTCATGCCCACTTTAAACTCTTTTCCAGAAACATACTTTAGCTCTTGCTCTATCTCTCCTATATGGCGATGTCCTACGGGCTTGTAGACCCTAACAACACCAAACCTTTCTGAAAAGTGTGTTGAAAGTGAAGGCTTTCCCCCTGCCCCTGAAGAGCCTATTTTTGCGTCAACAAAAATGACTCCATCTATTATTCCAGCCTTTGCTAATGGTGCAAGGCTTACTATAGAAGCTGTTGCCATGCATCCTGGTACTGCAACATAATTTGTGTTCTTTAATTCTTCACGATGCAGTTCTGGTAATCCATAAACGAATTTTTGTAGAAGGTCTGGTGCTGGATGTGTCCAACCATACCATTTTTGGTAGTCTGAAGCATTTTTTAATCTAAAGTCTGCGCTCATGTCAACAATCTTTACCCCAGTTTCTGCAAGTTTTGGCGTTATTTTACATGATACTCCATGTGGTACTGCCAAAAATATTACGTCAACTTTTGAGGCTACTGTTAATGGGTCCTCAGCTGAAAATTGTAGGTTTGTCATACCCTTTAGATTGGGATGTACTTTGAAAACATATTCTCCCACATGCTGTCTTGAAGTTACGGACACTATCTCAACTTGAGGGTGTCCCAAAAGTATTCTTAAAAGTTCTCCACCAACATATCCTGAAGCTCCAACTATACCAACTTTAACCATTATCGTCTCACCTTTTTCACCGCATAATCCACTATTCTTTTTGGTATATTAACTGTTGAAACTGATGATGCACCCTTAAATTCTACACATCCATTGATTTCATGTACAAGTAATCCTCTTTCGCTTTCCATTGCATCTACACCCAATATTCCTTCACCAACCGCCTTCGCTGCCTTAATTATTATCTCTTCTTGCTCTGGCTCAAGTTTTGCTAACACTGCGGCTCCGCCTCTTGCAACATTTGTTCTCCAATCATCTTCAGGCTGATACCTGTATATTGATGTTATTATCTCATCTCCTACAACTATTGACCTTATGTCTCTTGGCGGTCTTTTAACATATTCTTGTAGATAGTATATCTGCTGTAGAGGCTCATGTATCATTTCTCTTGTCTCAAAAATGGCTTCTGCTTCCCTCCTATCTCTTATACATGCAACCATTCTTCCCCAACTACCAATTATAGGTTTTATCACCAGTGGATACCCCATTTTATCCGCAAGTTCTAGAGCTGATTCTAGAGAGAAGGCTACTGCTGTTTTTGGTGTGGGAACATTTGCTTTATCAAGTGTTAAGGTTGTTAAGAGTTTATTTGTTGTCAAAGAAAGAACCTTATAAGGGTTTATTACAATCTTTTCCCTTTCAAGTATGGCTGCATAATATAGTCCACGTATATGGCTCATACATCTTTCTAGGACAACATCACCAAATTTAGAATTGGTTAAACCATCTTCTCCAACAAGTGTCAGTGGATGTGATTTTGCATCAACAAGGCTAACGTTAAGTCCATTTTTCTTCGCTTCTTCCGCTATCGCTTTTTCCTCCCAACGCAGTCTATCGTATAATATAGATAGCTCCATTTTCAGCTATTCTCCCCAATCTTCTCCAATCTCTTCAGCGGGCTTTAGAACTGGTTCACCACTTTTTATTTCAACAACCTCGTACTCGCTTCCACAGTCTGGACAGCTTACTATTTCCCCCTTTATTGCATCATCTGGTACCTCTACATCTCCACCACATACTTCACATACGGTCTTCATTCTTTACCACCTCCATTAACCATAAATTCACATAAATTTAATTTTAAACGAACATCTTCTATTCTAGAAAGCTCATCTTTTGCTATTTTCCTAAAAATACGATTTTGTGATTTTCTTTCTTTAATCGTTGCAATGATGTTTTCAGGATTTGGTCCACCCTCAATAGTTTTTTTGAGTACACTAATTTTTGGGTCTAATACTCTAATATATTCATCATATGGTAGTGGCATAACATTTTCCTTATCAAGTTCTTCACAAAATGTCTTATAGGCTTCATTTGAAAGAGGTGAAATGTTCTTTTCTATACATTTTCTCACATAAGCTCCAACAATATGGTGTGCTTTTCTGAAAGGTATTTTATATTCTAAGACAATTTTTTCAGCAAGTTCCATCGCGTTAGAAAAGTTCTTGACTAATATATCATAACTTCTCTCCTCATTAAAACCTATTTCCTTAATTAAATCTTTCATAACATCTATCGTAGAATAAACTATGTTATACGTTTCCCAGACTTTTGGTGTTATTTCTTGAAGGTCTAGATTATAGGATAATGGTAATGCCCTGTACACGCACATTATTCCAAAAAAGTTTCCTGCAACAATGCCAGCGTATGCCCTAGCAACTTCTGTGACCACAGAATTCTTTTTTTGTGGCATAGCGCTGCTTGTAGAAGAAAACTTGTCTGGAATATTAAGTATTCCTATATCATTGTTAGATAGAAAGATAATGTCCTCACACATTCTACTTAAATGTAACATGATTGAGGTGAGTATAAACATGTGCTCAAATATGAAATCTCTTGAACTTACCGCGTCTACAGTATTTTCAATAATAGAATAGAATGCAAGATGTTTAGCGACTTCTGTTCTGTCTATTTTTACTGTTGTTCCAGCGCATGCTGCTGCGCCCATTGGACATAAGTTTGTTCTAACATAGTTTTCAAAAAGTCTTTCAACATCTCTTTTAATCATATCATGATATGATAGAAGCCAGTATGCGAATGTGATCGGCTGCGCTACTTGCAAATGTGTGTATGCTGGCATAACCTTATTCTTGTCCTCTTCAGCTCTTTCAAGTAATGTTTCCATGAAATCGACAAGTAATAGAATTATTTCCAAAATTTTCTTTCTTAATACGATCCTTAAGG
>JARVJS010000105.1 GCA_029776125.1 Nitrososphaeria archaeon | reverse complement strand
GCTGGGCGGTGAGCTTGGCCCCCGTGGCCCCCAAAGGGAACATGTCAAGGTTGAAGGTTGCGATTGTTGGTGTAGGTAATACGGCTTCCGCTATAGTGCAGGCTCCTTTCTATTTTAAAGGTAGGGATGATGATAGTAGTCTGGGAGGTTACAAAATTTCTGATATAGAATATGTTGCAGCGTTTGATGTTAATAGTAGAAAAGTAGGTAAAGACCTCTCTGAAGCTATTTTTGCAGAACCTAATGTTACGCCTAAGTTTGCTGAAGTTGGAAAGTTAGATGTTAAGGTTTCAGGTGGACCCGTTTTAGATGGTGTTGCAGGACATATGGTTGATATAGTTAAGCCTGTTGATAGAAAATGTAGTGTTCAGGAAATAGCTGATGAGATAAAAGATTCTGGTGCAGATGTTCTTGTGAACTTGATTCCTGTTGGAAGTGAAAATGCTACAAAATTTTATGCTGAAGCAGCTTTGAAAGCAGGTGTAGCGTTTGTTAATACGATACCTGTTTTTATTGCAAGCAACAAATATTGGGATGATAAATTCCGTGAAAAAAGTTTACCCTTGTTAGGTGATGATATTAAAGGTCAAATTGGTGCAACAATATTGCATAGAACTTTAACGAGACTTTTCAGATTAAGGAATGTAAAGGTTATACAAACTTATCAGTTGAATGTGGGTGGAAATGCTGACTTCTTAAACCTTATGGATGAAGACAGACTTGTTAGTAAAAGGATAAGTAAGACTGAAGCAGTAACCTCTCTTTTACCATATAATATTGGTGTAAGAATAGGGCCAAGTGACTATATTCCATTTTTGGGTAACACTAAAGTTGCATACATATATTTAAGGGGAGAAAGTTTTGCTGGTTTTCCTGTAACGTTGGATGTTAAACTTGTGGTTGACGATAAGTCTATGTTCGCTTATAGTGCTATTGATGCCATAAGACTTGCGAAAGTCGCATTAGATAGAGGTGAAGGTGGTGCAATTAAAGAGGTGTGTGCCTTCTACTTTAAACATCCTCCAGTTCAAGCGGAAAGTGATGAAGAGGCTGCTGAATGGGTTAAAAATTGGCTATCAAAACCCCAAATAACTGTACCCTATTCTCAATTGAAGTCATAACTGAAAACTTATTAAACAAAATTTTTTAATTTTAAATGCTATGAGTGTTCTTAGAACTGTAGTTGGAAGTTTTCCAGTAAGGAATGTTCCTATTGAAAAGGCTATACTAGAGGTTGTTGAAATGCAATTAAAGTATGGTATTGATGTTTTTTCAGACGGAGAACAAAGAGCCGACATGATTGGTTACTTTGAGAATATTCCTGGTTTAGAACGAAATCAGAGGGGTTTGTATATAAAGTCAAAGATTTTGCCTCCAAACAATGTAAGAGACTTTATTAAATTTAGGGATGCAGAAATTGTTAAGCAATATTTGGATATTAAAGGTAGACATGATGCTGGTTTAAAGGTTGCCATAACCGGGCCGATTACGTTAGGTTTTTCTACAGCAGTTAATGGTTTAAACTATTATAGTAGTATAAGGGATACAAATATTTATGTTGATTTTGCGAATGCTTTAAGTCCGATTATTGAAGAAGTGCATAGGCGAGGTTATTATTTGCAGATCGATGAACCTTCATTATCCGCTAGAGTTATTGATACTAAGGTAGGTGTAAATATTTTAAACAATTTATTAAAAAATTTGTCCTCATCCTTTAAAGATGAAAAAACCATAGTGCATGTATGTGGGCAACTAAATTCAAGAATTTTTGGTGATCTATTAAATGTTGATGCAAAAGTGTTAAGTCTGGCTTTTAGTGCACCAAATGTGCAAAAAAATATGGACTTGCTCAATAAGCAAATCTTATGTAATGCAGGAAAAAAGCTTGGTGTTGGATGTATCTCTGTTCAAGTTTCAAGTTTGGAAAACGTAGAAAGTGTTGAAGTGGTTTTAAGAAGACTTTTGCATATAAAAGAAAAGATTGGAATAGAATATTTTGCCTTTGTGCACCCTGACTGTGGCCTAAGAGCATTAAATGAAAAAATTGCTGAAACCATACTTGAAAGAATGTATCATGCAGTAAACATGTTTTTACAATAGTTGTTACTACACGCCACCTATCATATGCTATGTTCACTTATTGCTAGGTATGCTTTGTTATTTACCATGCTTCCACTAGTGTTTCAGTACTTCTGACTCCATCAATTGTATGAATTTTGTCCACGATCCTTAGAACATCTTCATATACTTTTGCTTCTGTAAAAACTACGATATCTGCTCTACCGTAAACCATGAATGCCTTCGCTATACCCTCTATCTTATTTAGTTCGTCCACAATTCTTTTTCCTTTGACAGGTACAGCCTTTATAAGAATGCACGCTTTCACCATTAGACTTCAACCTCCACCAATGTTTCTGTAAAAACCACACCGGACAGGTTACCAATTTTCATCACAACATTTCCCAACTCTTTTTCACTTGAAACAGAAACATGTACTACAACGTCGAACCTTCCAAGAACAGGATAGGCGTCTTTAACACCTTTCAATTGCTTTATGCTTTGAACAATTTCTAAAAACTTACCACGTTCCGTCCTAATTAGGACGCATGCTTCAACCATATTCTATCAAACTCTTTTTCTATCACACTCCTATATAAACAATTCTATTCCAAATATTAAAAAATCGAATAATTTCTTCGAAAAATTTGAAATATTTATATATCAAATAGTCGACACCAACAGTATGAAACCAGAAAAGCTAAAAGAATATTTTATGAGGGGTGTGGTCCACATTGTACAGCTTACTCCGTTCAAAGAAAACGAGGACATTGATTATGAGGCGTTGAAGGAAAATACAATGTTTCTTGTAGAGAAAAGGCATTATGGTCCAATGGTCTTAACTCCTGTTGGAAGCACTGGTGAAAAGTATGCCTTAACAGACGAGGAATGGAAGAAGATTGTTAAAACTGTGGTTGATGCAGCAAACGGTAAAATTCCTGTCGTACCTGGTGCATCACATTCTGGGACACGAGTTGCAATTGAGCGCTCAAAGTATGCTGAGGACGTTGGTGCTGATGGAGTAATGGTTGTACTGCCATACTATCACGTTCCAGAGGAAGAGGGCCTATACTTGCATTATAAGAAGATTTGTGATTCTATAAAGATTGGTGTTGTGCCATACAATAATCCTGATGTCTCAAAAATTTATATGAAACCTCATATTTTAAAGAAGCTTGTAGAGGATACACTCAGGCGCGAATGATTTCGCGCTTCACTTCTTCATCCGCGAGGTCGATAAACTCATCTGCCTGTCGGCGCAGTTCGTCGGCTAT
>JARVJS010000095.1 GCA_029776125.1 Nitrososphaeria archaeon | reverse complement strand
AAGAAGCAAACACAATGCTGGACGAAATGGAAGCGAAGGTGCGAGAAAGAGTGCATACAATGTTAAGAAGGTTTTTGTTACAACAATGCAGGCGGTAAGTGGTGCCGGCTACCCTGGTGTACCCAGTCTTTTGATCATTGATAATGTTATACCATACATTAAGGACGAAGAAGAAAAGGTTGCTAGGGAGACTAAAAAGATTTTGGGTAAATTTCAGGACGGTATTATTGTAGAAAATGATATGATGGTTGCAGCCTCATGCAATCGTGTTCCTGTAATAGACGGACATTTAGAATGTGTTTACATAGAAACTGAGAAAAAGATTAATGTTGAGGAGGCTAAAGGTATTTTAAGAGATTTTAGAGGAGTGCCTCAGGAGCTTAAGTTGCCTTCTGCCCCAGAAAAGCCAATTCTTGTGAGAGAGGAAAATGATAGGCCGCAGCCAAGGAGGGATAGGGATTCTGGTTCTGTTCCAGGAATGAGTGTTGTAGTTGGAAGGGTAAGAAGGGGTTTGGATGAATATTCATTACAGTTTACAGTATTAAGCCATAATACTATTAGGGGGGCCGCTGGAAACGCGATCCTTACTGCAGAACTTCTCTTTAAAATGGGATATATTAAATGAAATGGATGCTACTATGAAGTATGTAATGAAATTTGGTGGTACATCTGTTAAGGATGCAGGATACCAAAGGATATGCGATATTTTATCTGATTATAAAAAAGATAAAATTGTAGTTGTTGTGTCAGCATTAAAGGGTATTACTGACAAGCTACTTGAGGCAACAAGGAAAGCAGAAAAAGGAGAAGAGAATTGGATAAAAAACTTTCTTAAAGAGATTAGGGAAGTGCATAGGGAAGTTGCAAGGAATTCTATTGGAACATTGCCCTCTTGGCTTAATGAAAGACTGGAGAAGGCTGATGTGGAACTTGAACATGTTCTTCATGGAATACTCTACTTGAAAGAAGCTACAGCAAGAAGCTTGGATTATGTGGCAAGTTTTGGAGAAAGATATTCAGCGGAAATAGCTTCAGCAACATTAGTTTCCAAAGGTTTCAAATCAAGGCCTTTCACAGGCGGCGAAGCGGGTGTGATCACAAACTCTAGATTTGGGCAAGCTACACCTTTAATGGAGTTGGTTAGGAAGAAGGTTTCAGAAACAATTTTACCCCTACTAGAAGATAATTTTATTCCAGTTGTTGGAGGATTTGCTGGAGTTACGGAAGATGGCATCATAACTACTTTAGGAAGAGGAGGAAGTGATTATACTGCAACAATATTGGCTAACGCGATAGATGCTGACGAAGTCATTATCTGGAGCGATGTAAATGGGATAATGTCAGCCGACCCAAAATTGGTTCCCGAATCAGTAACTTTGCCAGAAATAACTTATGATGAGGCAATGGAAATGGCAATATTAGGTGCAAAAGCATTGCATCCAAGAGCACTTGAGCCTGTAATTGAAAAGAAGATTCCAGTAAGAATAAAGAATACGTTTAATCCACAACATGAGGGAACAAAAATCATGGATTCAGTTACTAGACCATACCATTCTGTTGTTAAAGTAATCTCATTAATAAGGGACATTTGCATGATCACAATAAAAGGTGCTTCTATGGTTGGAGAAGTCGGTATGGCTGCAAGATTCTTTAACAAAATAGCTGAAGCAAAATCTAATGTGATGATGATATCCCAAAGTATTTCAGAATCAAATATTAGTATAGTGGTTAAAAAAGAGAATGCAAAAAAAGTGTACGAGATATTAACAAAAGAGTTCGGTAATGAAGCGAAAAAGTTAGAGTTAGAAGACGACATATGTGCAATAGCATGTGTTGGAGAAGGCATGAAAGGAACACCCGGAGTTGCTGCAAGAATGTTTAAGGCAGTCGCCGATGCAGGAGTTAATGTAAGAATGATCGCACAGGGTTCAAGTGAACTGAACATAAGTTTTGTAGTAAAGGAAGTAGACGGCTTGAAGGCGCTTAAGGCACTTCATAAAGAGTTTATTGAGAAAGTATATAGTTAGATAAAAATTTTAAATAAAACATAAACATTGTTGATAGTATGATAGAAGTTGGTCAAGAATATAAAAGACTCTTAAATGGAGCATGCGACCTACATGTCCATTGCGCACCAGATGTTTCAAGAAGGTCAGTTACCGAAATAGAACTTGCAAAAATGGGTAAAGCAGTAGGCTATAAAGCTATAATTTCCAAAAGCAATTACACACCCACATACAATAGAGTTTATCACGTAAAAAGTGTAGTACCCGAAATAGATTTTTTTGGAGGAATTGTGCTAAACTATTCTGTAGGTGGACTCAACCCCTACGCTGTCAAAGTCGCAGCAGGGTTTGATGCAAAACAAGTATGGATGCCAACCTTTCATTCAGAGAACCACTTGAAAAAAGCGGGACAAATTAAATATGATCCAAAGATATTCATAAAGCCAATAGATTTCACAATCAAAGAGGGATTAAAAATTGTGGATGATGAAGGAAAATTGAAGAATGAAGTGTATGAGATACTAGATTTGGTTTCCGAATACGATATGATATTGGGGACGGGGCATCTTACTAAAGACGAAATTTTTAAACTTGTTAAAGAGGCAAGAGCAAGAGGGGTTAAAAGGATTATAGTTACACACGTAGACTATTCTGTAACCAGATTCAGTCCAGAAGAACAAATAAGACTGGCTGAGATGGGAGCATATCTAGAGCACAGTGCATTCTCGTGCATAGACAGTTCTGAGAAACTTGACCCAAAGTATGTAGCTGATGCAATAAAGAAAGTTGGTGCAGATAAGTGTATTATCACAAGTGACCTTGGGCAAATAAATAATCCTGACCCAATTACAGGGTTAATAGAATATATTAGGATGCTAAAGGGTGCTGGAATAGATGACAATATGATTGAGAAGATGTTAAAGGATAATCCATCAAAACTATTAGAAGCCTAAATCATTTAATGCAAAATTGTTAAAGTCAGTCGGCACCTCAATACTCTTTATGCAATCTTTTAAATCTTCTAGATTAAGATGAGATGATAGTGGTAGAAGCATATATCCTATACTTTGGTTCCAATATGGAGGGCCAGCTCTAGAAAAGATTGTTACAACTTTTCCATCATGATTTAATTTAAAGCCTTCACAAGGTTCATGGCCCCTAACTATAGCAGTTAGGCCATTAACCTTAAGAAACCTTTCAGTAACATTTTTTCCAAAATACAGTCCAGCACCCCTAAAAGATGGTATACTTTCAAGTACATCTTCCCTCGGATCACTCCATAAAACCTCTTCAATCAACTTTATCGATGGATTTTTTAGTGAAGATAGGTTTGGATCAGATATT
>JARVJS010000097.1 GCA_029776125.1 Nitrososphaeria archaeon | reverse complement strand
GAGATAGTGTATAGTACAACACCTGTAAACATAGATAAGAAGCCAAGAATAAAGTTCGTTTTATCAGAAAGTGACACAACTTCCAAAACAGATGGGAAGTCAGAAAGGAGTACAAATATTGTGAGTATAATTAAGCCTATTGATAATAGTATAGCATGTTTCCTAGTAAATTTTGGCCTACTTTCAACTTGAACATTCCCAGAGACCATCTAAATTGGGAAAAGCCTAACAGTATTTAAACAAAACTTAGAGAAATTTTAAATAACATTTTTTAGAAGATGTGGATAATATGGCTTTAAAAATAATTGTTCTCATAAAACAAGTCCCTGATATCGAAAAGGTTAGATTTGACGTAGAAACAGGAAGAATAGACAGAAGCTCAGCTCCAGCGGAAATAAATCCATTTGATTTGAATGCCCTTGAGGCTGCGGTTCAGATTAAGGAAAAGCTTGGAGGATACATTATTGCATTAAGTATGGGCCCGCCTCAAGCTGTAAGTTCTTTAAAGGACGCTATGGCGAGAGGCGCTGACGAAGCAATACTCTTAGAGGATAAGAAGTTTGCTGGAGCTGACACATGGGCTACATCCTACACACTTGCTGCTGCAATCAAAAAGATTGGATCATACGACCTAATTTTATGTGGAGAAAAGACTGTTGACGGGGACACAGGACAAGTTGGTGCTGAGGTTGCCGAACAACTTAATATTCCACATGTATATTATGTGTCCAAAATAGCCGACTTTAATGAAAAAAATATTACTGTCATCTCTGAAATGGATGATGCCTCGTATACTATAGAAGTAGCCTATCCTGTTCTGATTAGTGTAACTAAGGACGTGAATAAGCCTAGGTTGCCTACATTGAAAGATAAGCTTAGAGCTATGAAGAGTGAGGTTAAGGTTTGGCATGCCGTAGACTTGGAAGGTTTTGTTGACCTTAATCATGTAGGATACTTTGGTTCGCCAACAAATGTTCACAAGGTTGTCATACCACAGGAAAGGTATAGGGAAGGAAAGATTTTCAAGAATGTGGAAGAAGGTTTAGAAAATATTTTGAATGTTCTTAGGGACAGGAGGCTGATCTAGTAATGGAAAAATCTTATAGGAATAAGATTTTTGTTTTAACAGAATTTAGAGGGGAAAGATTTCATCCTATTTCCTTTGAACTTTTAGGTAAAGGTAGGGAGATTGCTGAAAGATTGGATGGAGAACTTTGTGCAATTGTTATGGGAAGCAATGTAAGTAGAGATTCTTGTATGAACCTGATATATTATGGTGCTGATAGGATCTTCTTATATGATAGTCCCCTTTTCTCTGATCCAAATGTCATTAACTTTAAGCATAATCTAGTTAAATTGGTTGAGGAAGAAAAACCTGACATAATATTAATTGGTGCAACACATTTTGGAAGGTCTTTAGCTCCAAGAGTTGCAGCAGCCCTTAAAACAGGATTGACTGCAGACTGTATTGATCTGGAAGTTGATGAAAAAGGTGAACTTATTCAAATTAGGCCAGCATTTACTGGAAACATCCTTGCACACATCAAGACAAAAACTAAGCCTGTAATGACAACCGTAAGATATAAGGTAATGAGTGCAGGAAAGATGGATTTAGAGAGGAAGGGATCAATTGTAGTTAAAAAAGCTGAAGAGCCCAAAGAAAGAAATGTTAAATTTGTTGGAAAATATGGTGTAAGGAAACTAAATATTGCTGATGCAGATGTTATCGTTTCCGGTGGAAGAGGTTTAGGTTCTCCAGAAGGCTTTAATCTTTTAAAAGAACTGGCTGACCTACTGGGAGGAGTTGTAGGTTCTAGTAGGACACCAGTCGATGAAGGATGGATTGGTAAAGAGCATCAGGTTGGATTCAGTGGCAATACAGTCAAACCTAAGCTTTACATTGCGTGCGGGATTTCCGGATCACCACAACATCTTGCTGGAATGAAAGATTCGGAGACAATTATTGCAATAAACGTTGACCCTTCAGCACCAATATTTAAGGTTGCAGACTATGGTATAGTTGGAGACCTCTATCAAATAATACCACTTATGATTAAAGAGATTAAGGCTAGAAAGGTGGAAAAAAGTTGATGGAAGAAATTGTTAGAAAACTAGTTGATATAGTTGGAAGAGATGCAGTTATAGAAAGAAGGGAGCTCATGGAAAGCTACCTCTTTGACGAAACATGTATTCCCGTGAGACCTAAACCTGCATCAAACTGCATACTAGTTAGACCAAGCACAAGCGAACAAATTTCAGAAATCTTAAAGCTTGCAAACGAGAAAAAGGTTCCAGTCTATCCAAGGGGAGGAGGAACAGGGCTTGTCGGAGGCGCAATACCAACAAGAGATGGTATCATAGTTTCGTTAGAAAAACTAGATTCGATTGAAGTTGACAAGGAAAATTTGATGGCAACGGTAGGAGCTGGAGCCACATTAGGTAAACTGCTTAAGGCAGCCGATGAAGCAGGACTCTCATTCCCTCCTCACCCCGGTGATGAAGGTGCACAAATAGGTGGGCTAATTGTATGTAACGCTGGTGGAGCTAGAGCGGTTAAACATGGTATAATGAGAAACTTTGTTAAAGGATTAGAAGTTGTGCTTCCTACCGGTGAGATTGTAAACTTTGGAGGAAAGCTATTAAAGGATAACATGGGTTATAGCCTTTTAAACCTAATTATAGGCAGTGAGGGAACATTGGGAATAGTTACGAAGGCTGTGATAAAACTTACTCCAAAAGCACCATATACTTTAACACTTCTTCTACCTTTTAATACGAGACATGATGCATTAAACACTGTTCCAAAAATATTGTATACTGGAATAATGCCACTTGCATTAGAATATGTCGAAAGCGAGGTTATGAGGATATCGGCTGAACATTTAGGTGAAAAATGGAATGTTGAAGGAAACGTCTTTCTCCTAGCAATATTGTCTGGAGAAGAAGGTGCAGTCTATTCTGAGGCGGAGAAGATTTCCCAAATCTGCATAGAAAATATGGGACTTGAACCAGTTATTGCAGAGAGAAGAGATGAGCAGGAGTCGATTTTAAAGATTAGAAGCAATATATTTACGGCACTCAAAAAAGATTACATGGACATATTCGATACAACAGTTCCTCCTTCAGCAATAGGAAAATTGGCAGACGAAATAGACAAAATAGCTGAAAAATATAACGCGTATATTCCAGTATATGGACATGCCGCAGACGGAAACGTACACTCACATGTGATGAAAAAGGACGCTGAAAAATATGAGCAGATAAAAAACGAAATATATGAGGCCGCAGTAAGACTTGGTGGAGTCATTACAGGAGAACACGGTATAGGAAAAATAAGAGTTAAAGAACTTTCGAAGCTAGTGCATCCAAAAAGCTTAGAGATCATGAA
>JARVJS010000033.1 GCA_029776125.1 Nitrososphaeria archaeon | reverse complement strand
TTGTATAGTTTTTGTCAATTGTTTACAACCTCCTTTTATAAGTTTAGTTTAAAGTTCTCGTCTTTGTCTTGTGTATGCTGTGGTTGTTTTTCTTTCTCTTCTTTTTCAGATAGAGAGAGTTTTGTTATTTTGTGTGAACTTACCTCTCAATAAATTGAGAGGCTTCCTGCTTCTTTAAGAGTAGTCCCTGAACCCATAAAGGGGTCCAAAACGGTTTCGCCTTTATATGAAAATAATTTAATTAACCTATAAGGAATTTCTTCTGGAAATGCTGCAATTCCTTTTTCTATTCTATTATTTGTGGGAAGAACATTTGTGATTTGCCATACATTTAAATACCATTTTTCTTGTTGATACTGTTGAAGATTTATTTTAGATTCTTCTTTTAATTCTTGAGGTATTTTCTTGTAATTAAAATCACCTTTTTGAAATATTAAAATGGATTCTTGGAGGTTATCAGGATAATAATACATTGGATATGGATGCTGAAGTAAAACTCCACTTCTTTTACTTATTCTAATATATCCTTCTGGTTTTACCCAAACTATTCTTTCCCTATATTTAAAACCTTCCTCTATAAAAATTTTCGTAACATCTGCTACAATAGGATATTTTCTTCCTTCTATTAAAGTATCATCGACAACAAAAGCAGCTATTCTTCCTTCTTCTAATACTCGTTTTAATTCTCTCGCTACATTTCTAATTAACTTTAAAAATTCATCATAACTTTCAAATAAATCAGGATAATCAAAAGGCGCATTAAAGTAAGGCGGCGAAGTTACAACTAACTGAATACTATTATTTTCAAGTTCTTGCATATTTTGTGCATCGCCAAATATTATCATGTTCTTCATTCCATCATCTACTCCTTCTTCCTGAGTATATTTCAGAGTATGTCCTATGACTCCCCTATTTCAAAGTTTTTCAAAAAAACAAATACTACTCAATACCTACTTGCTCCTTAAAATATTGAAAATCCCAGACTTCAGTAGTCATTTTTAAATATTTCACAACTGCCCTAAGATGTTCTAAAAAAGGTTTATCGTCTGTTACAAATATTTTAACCCAGGAGAGATATAGTTCTTGTTGAACATCTAAACTTCCAGGATTTTTGTTTTTCCCATAGCCGGTAGTTTTAATTCCTCTATTGTAAATTTCATATATTAATCCTGTATAAAAAATTCTCCAGATGTCTATATTCCTTACTATCTCATTTGCAAACAGTGCCATTATATCAGTAGACTTTTAGTAAAATACAAAGACCTTCTTATAGAAGCCTACGAAGGAATATAGCACCTCCTTGTTTTTTACTCACAGTGAACCTCCGATAAGCCCGATACTTCTTAACCTTCTTTCTATTAGCCTTCCAAAAATAAATTTATTTTCTTTTGATAGGGTTCGATACCACTCAACCCACCATTTGGGCATTTGCATCATTATCGCATTATAATCCTTCCTATCACCAGCAACAATTCCATTTAACTCTTCTGGAGCTGGTGGTATCATTGCCATCGCCAGCTCCTTTGCTGACAGATTATCCAGCCACGCATCATATACAATGCGTGGAACATATACAGTGACGCCTTTAAGCCTTTTTTTACTACTAAGTCTGTTAACCATATTAACCTCCTAATAATTAATAATAATTAATAATATTAATATCTTACTATAATTTTTAAATAAAGTCAATACATTATTTTTTAGACAAATTCATTTCTGCCATTTCACACGCCTCCTAATTAAAAAGACCGATAGGATATGAGATTATTCCAGCTTCAAAGCATGATATAAACTTCTTTATTTTAGCTTTTTTTCTAATACCAAGTATCTGTTACTGGATCATAACACTCGTTGGTTTTGAGACCGCCTTCATCATTCCGCCCGCCAAATACGTATATTTTTCCGTCAGGACCTGTTGCAGCAGCTAAAAGTTCTCTCGCTGTTGGCATACGTGTTTTAGTTGTCCATGTATTGGTTACAGGATCGTAACACTCCACTGTATCAAGATAGTCTTTATTCCACCCACCAAATACGTATATTTTTCCGTCAGGACCTGTTGCAGCAGCTAAAAGTTCTCTCGCTGTTGGCATACGTGTTTTAGTTGTCCATGTATTGGTTACAGGATCGTAACACTCCACTGTATCAAGATAGTCTTTATTCCACCCACCAAATACGTATATTTTTCCGTCAGGACCTGTTGCAGCTGCTAAACCATATCTTGCTGTTGGCATAGGTGTTTTTAATGACATCGAATTCGTTAATGGATCATAGCTTTCAATAACATTAGAGTAACTATAGTAACCATAACTATACTTCCCACCAACTATATATATCCTTCCATCTTTACCTGTTGTTGCAGCTAAACCATATCTTGCTACATTCATAGGAGTTGGTTCTGCATAATGAATGTCTAAAAATCTTACTTCTTTCATCTTACTCTCCTTTTCCCCGGTAAGTTAATCTTACCGGTCCCGGGATATTCTTATTCTCCCTCCCGGGAGGGAGTAGTTTTAATAAGGTGCTATTATTTTCAATAACACCTTACTAAAACCACTCCTGAGGGACTTTTTAGTCCCTCTCACTTATCATCTTTATCAGCGTTAGCGTTTATCGACTTCGCAAAATATTCCGCTAACGAAGTTTTCCCAACGCCAGCCTGTCCTTTTAACATTATTGCTTTCATCTTATTTCACCTCCTCATAAGCTTCTATGATTTTTAACTCTTTTAATTTCTTTAATCCTTCCCGTATTAATTCTTTCATTTCTTCTTCATATCCAGTAAGTGATACTCTATGGTCTAAATAAACCTTTACATCAGTTTTTTCAGTATTATCTGATGTATAGGTCATACTGAAGATGCCTTTCCACTTGTCAGGTACCCCGAATAAGAGTTGCCCCAAATTTTTTACATAGTTTTTAGCTAATCCACTTGTGATTGGCAAAAAGTAGGATTCGCTTTCTTTACATACAGCCCTTAAATCTAATTTAAAACTTGCCGCACTTCTTCCTGACACATCATAGCCCTTAACTGTAAATACTTTTCTCATAACACTACCTCCTTTTTCAACTACAGCTTCAAACTGTAGCCGGTAGCAGGTATCTTTATTCAGCCCCTACTACTGGCTGTAGTTTTGCAAAAGCCTCTGCCGTAACAAAAGCCTTTACAAAACCCAAGCCTAAGCTGGGGGTAAAGCTGGTTTATTATTATTATTAATAATTATAACTTAAAATTTTAATCTTGTCAAGAGTTTTTTATATAAAGTAAGTCTTTGATAAACACTCACTTTTTATGAATTTAATCTGGCATACCACATAGCAACTATTTTAGGTAAGGATGTAGACCAACCAAGAAACCTTGCAAAAACTGTTACAGTAGAATAGAAAGTTAATCAATATTTAATAAGTTTTTTT
>JARVJS010000011.1 GCA_029776125.1 Nitrososphaeria archaeon | reverse complement strand
TTACTGAAATATCTACTCCAGGTGCAACTCCCTTACTGTTTGGTATAATATTACAGTCTTTTGGCACATACGCCATCTTTTTACTTGCTTCAGCTAAAGGATGCCCCCTTGCTTTTGCTCTCTCCTCTAATTTCTTTAATGTTTCTTGGTGTAGTATAAGTTCTCGTCCTAAAATTTTTGCAATACTTTCCATGGTTATGTCATCGTAAGTTGGCCCTAGTCCTCCTGTTAGGATAAGATATTTTACGCCATCCTTTTTTGCTTCATTTATTGTCCACAAAATTTCTTTGTAATCATCTCTTATGCACAATATTCTATCTACAAAGTATCCTTTTTTATTCAATTGTTTTGCGATATATGTTGCATTTGTGTTGACAACATCTCCGATGATAAGTTCGTTTCCTATGCAGACTATCCTACATGTACTCATATTAGCCCATCTTCTAATGCTATTTTTTCGAAAGCCACCAACTTAGTATCTCGCTTTGCTGCTTTTTCTTTTTACTTTTCTCATCAGACTGTCTCATCTTTTCACGTAATTCTTCTAACTGTTCTTTTGTAGCGTATAGTCCACATGATTTGCACAAATAGCTTTTTGTCGAAACTTCATAAGACATTATCGCTCCACATTCTGGGCATCTTTCCACCATACATATCTACACCAACTTGACCTTTCTAGAAACTTCTTAATTAAGATTGACGCTTATATATATCTGTATACAAACTTTAATCATATGATATGGGTGTTTAGACCCGATGCTGAAACAGTTTGGTATGATGATGAAGTTAAGCGTAGGCTTTCCTGGTATAGGAGTGTGATGGTTGGCGAGAAGCCTGCAAAATTTTTAATCTGCAAAAATATTTTGGTCGAAGATTTTAATGGGTTAAGTGAACAAGAACTTTGGCTTCTCCATGATAAAGCTAGAGAAATGTTTGTTAAATTGTATGAAGAAGTTGTTGAAGGTTCTGAAAAGATCAATTTTAGGGAAGAGGTTTCACCAAACTTTTTGGACCTTAAAATTGAGTTAGTCGAAAAAATGATTGAACATTGCATATTTTGTGAGCATAGGTGTTCAGTTAATAGAAAGGCTGGATTTAAAGGATTTTGTAAAGTTGGGTACACTTCAAAGGTTTCCACATGGTTCCATCATTTTGGTGAAGAAGGTCCACTTTTAGGTAGAGGAGGCTCTGGTACAATATTCTTTGCTGGATGTAATTTTGGCCCATGTGTCTATTGTCAAAATTGGGATATTTCCTCTAATCCAGAAAATGGTGTGGAAGTTTCTCCTAAAACACTTTCTCTAATATGTGAAGAGCTTAAGGATGGTGGTGCTGCAAACATAAATTATGTTGGAGGTGAACCGACTCCAAATTTGCATACAATACTTAAGTCAATGAAATTCTTGAAACAAAATATCCCCCAGCTTTGGAACAGTAATATGTACTGTTCTATTGAGTCAATGAAACTTTTATCTGATGTCATAGACATATGGCTGCCTGACTTCAAGTACGGTAATGATTCTTGTGCAAAATCTCTTTCTAAAGTTGACAACTATTTTGAAATAGTATCGAGAAACCATTTGATTGCATCAAAAAATGGTGATATGATTATAAGGCATCTTGTTTTACCAGGGCACATAGAATGCTGTACTAAACCAATACTAAAATGGATTTCTGAAAATATTCCAAATGCTTTAGTAAACATCATGAGACAATATCATCCAGACTATCTTGTTGAAAAGTTTCCTCAGAAATATAAATCCATTTACAGGCGTGTCTCGTCAGAGGAAATGTCTGAAGCATATTCTTATGCGAAAAAGCTTGGTATAGTTTATGAACCTGTCTCATAAAAGTTATTTAATTTCCACTTATTGCCCAACTAAACTTTTCTCTAAGGCTCTTCGAATATATTTTCTCGATGGGCAACTTGCTTTTCCTTGCATATTCCACAACTAGTCTCGGGTCTATGTATGATGTTAATGAAGTGTTTAGATTCCATTCAGCTGTGTCCTTGTATATTTGAAGTTCCAAAAGTGCTTTCCTATACTCATTTTCTGCCTTCTCCAGCCTTTCTATTAACCTTTTCCTTCTTTTTTCGCTTTTATCTTTTTCTGGCTTTTTAATAACTTCTATCTTTTCCTTTTTTTCTTTAACCTTTAACTCTTTCTTTTTGACCTTTTCATCAAATTTTTCTGGAAGTTTCCTTTTATGGTTTAGCCTTTTCGCTATAGCCAAATTAATGTATTTGAATCTTATTAGTTTCTCGAATTCGCTTTTTCCAAATTTTCCAGTTGTTTCCTTTAAAGTTTTCTTGAACGTCTGTCCCGCTATCATTGTCCTAAAGGTCTTAGCTGAAACTTCTGGAACTATTTCTTGCAAAAATTTAGAAACCTTACTCGAATTTATTCCATCAAATACTAGCCCATCTTCTGTATCATTAATAAATTTTATAACATTTTTTAAAACCATTTTAGGCAAAGTTATTTCACGATGCCAGTGTACATAATCCTTTCCTACAAAGTCTAGGATGAGTGTGTTTCCTTCAACCTTTAAGTTTTCAACCCTTAAAGTCGTACATCCGATAGTTCCTGTCTCACCAGCAATTCTTTCATCGCCAACCCTTATACCTGTTTCCTTAATCAAATAAACAACTGTCGCAACCTTTCTCCTCACAATGTCCTTGGCTGTAAGATTTTTGTGAATGTGTCTTTCAATTTCCTTTATCTTTTTTTCAAGTTCTATTGCCTTATCCCATTTACTTTTTTCTTTTTCCTGTCTTAAACTGCTTTTAGGCGAAAACCAAACATACTTCATTTTACCATTTATTGGGTTTCTCCAACATGCTATCCACATGCAGTCACTTTTCCAGACAATAGCCTTCCATCCATCTTCAAGATCCTTTGGTTTCTCGCTCAAGTTCAGTATTATGTCGCTTCTTTTAACTGCCTTTTTCCATCTCCCCCTAACTGGATTTTTACCCTTTGACATAAATATGCCGGCTGGTTCAACTGTCCAATTTTGTAACTCCACCTTTTTTCCATCAACTATAGCGTACCCATACCTTTCCTTGAGCATTTCACGTAATCTTTTACGTTCTTCCGATAATCTTCTTTTCTCCTCTCTACTCATTTTCTCCTTCATTTTCTTTTCTTTCTCTATATACTCTTCTATTTCACTCCAGTCTATTTCCTCTTTTTTGCAAACTTTATCTATTCCAACCTTTTTGCAAAAATCTTCAAGAAAATTATTAACAAAGACTTCATCATTGATATAAGGTGTATTAAATTTTTTAACAAAAGCTAAAGCCATCTGCTCCGCTTCAGCATCAAGCAGTATCCTTTTTCCATTAAATTTTATATTTAATCCCACTGGACTATATTCTGGAACATAAACGCCATGGTGTATTAGTTGCCACATTAGGTACG
>JARVJS010000128.1 GCA_029776125.1 Nitrososphaeria archaeon | reverse complement strand
ATACTAATAGTTTTTGTAGCACAGAGTGATATAGACAAAGGAAATAAAATATTCAATCTTGCATATATATTTCAAGTCGATTCCTTAATAATGGAATTTAAATTAAGTCCAGCTATATAAAAAATTTTATAAAATATTATATTATTTTTAAAAAAGTTAAATAAAAATTTATATAGCTATTGTGTGAATTTTAGTTTGAATGAAACATGAGTCAAGAACCTAGTAAAGTTGGAAGAAGAACTTTCATCAACTATCTTGTTGCAATTGTTGCTACAGGTGTGGTTGTAGGTGTAGGAACATACCTTGCAACACCTAAGGAAGCAGCAGAAAAGACTGTTACCACAACAGTGCGTGAAACATTGACTAAAACCGTTACACAAACTGTCACTCAAACATCTGTTCCAACATCTACCATAACTCCCGATTCTTGGTGGGCTGATGCTGCTAAAAAATACGCTGGAACCACAATACGTGTTCTAACAGAAAGTGTACCCCCATCCCTTATACTTCAAAAATATGTTCCAGAATTTGAAAAGTTAACTGGAATAAAAGTGGAGTTTGAAGCCACATACTATGACGATGTGTATGCAAAAGAAATGGCTGACTTTGCAGCACATACTGCAATCTATGATGTCCTCTATGTAGAAATTGAATGGCTTGGTGCTTATGCTGGTGCAGGATACCTTTTCCCAGTAGAAGACATGATTAAGGAACATCCTGAACTAACTGACCCTAACCTAGATCTTCAAGACTTTGTAGCATTAGAGGAACGCAAATACAAAAACAAGCTTTACACATTACCTTATGAAACTTTCGGCTACCTCTACTACTACCGTAAGGACCTATTTGAAAAATATGCGAGCGATTTCAAGAGAGAATATGGTAGAGATTTGCAGGTGCCTAAAACAATGGAGGAATATGAGGATATTGCAAAATTCTTTACTGGAAGAGAACCCAACTTATACGGTCATCTTGCACAAGCAAAGACCCATAACGCTCTAGTATGCGACTGGCAAAATTTCCACTGCATGTTCGGTTCCCCTGATTATGAAAAGAACTTTATAGATCCAAATAAAATGCGTTCTTCTGGAGTTGTAAACTCTTCTTGGGCTGTCGAGGCACTTGAATATTATATTAAGCTACTAAAATACGCTCCACCTGGTGCATTAACTTACACTTGGGATGAAGCCGGTGCTGCAATGCAAGAGGGTCTAATAGCTCAAGGGCCCTTCTGGGGGGATTGGGCTCTATCAATGTTTGATCCTTCTGTCTCAAAGGTTGTTGATAAAATAGGCTTTGCGGCTTTTCCAAGATTGTCAAAGAATCCTGAAGCTAAAACTATGAATGGTTGTGCAAGCGGTTGGGGTATAAATGCTGACTCAAAGCATAAGGAAGCGGCATGGCTTTTCGCTCAATGGACAAAAAGAAAAGGGTTTGATGCAGTTTGGATGAAGGATGCAGGTGTTCTGGGTAGAAAGTCCTCAATAAATGATCCAGTTGTTCAAGAGGTGGACAAAAAGTTTGGCAACTTGTTTACAGCATTACTAGAAGCTTCAAAATACTATTACTTTCCATTAAGAATTAAAGAGTATAGTGAAATGAAGACTGCCGCTGAAGAACCTCTGGGCTTGGCTGTTAATGGAAAGATTTCTGCAAAAGAAGCTTTGGACATGCTTGCTGCAAGATGGGATGAAATACTTAAGAGGAGCTACCCATGAAAAGATCTAAAAGCCAACCTTGGCTTTGGCTCCTACCCTCATTTTTTCTATTAATTTTAGTAGGGATCATACCCTTCTTTATTCTACTTTACCTTAGTTTTTCAGACTATTTTCTTCTATATCCAGACATTCCAAGAGTATTTGTTGGATTTAAAAATTTCAAAAATCTTGTGTTTGATCCATGGACGTATAATGCGCTGCAAACAACTTTTACTTTTGTTGGTATTGCTTTACCTCTCGAGATGTTAATTGGATTGGGGCTGGCTTTGCTTTTTAGTAGGCCGTTTAAAGGGATAACTTTATTAAGAACAATCATGCTTGTTCCCCTTGTAATAGCTCCTCTTGTCACTGGTCTCATATGGAACCAGATGTTTAATCCTGACTTCGGTATAATCACATACTTTCTACATTCCCTCGGCCTCTTCTTGAATTCAGGTCCCACTATAGATCCATCAACAGCTCTATTTTCTATAGTGGTTGTCGATATTTGGCATTGGACTCCATTTGTAATGCTCATCATTTTATCGGGAATTCTTGCACTGCCAAAGGAACCATTTGAAGCTGCAAAGATTGATGGTGCCTCAAAATGGCAAATATTCAAAAACATTACTTTACCTTTAATAAGATACCCTCTCACTGTAGCATTTCTTCTAAGGTTTATGGAGGCATTCAAAATTTTTGATGAAATATGGATTATAACTGGTGGGGGCCCTGGTGATGCAACACGGGTTGTTTCAATACATAACTATAAGATTGCTTTCTATAGATGGGATCTTGGGTATGGGGCCGCGATAGCCCTTTTCCTAGAATATATTACAATAATCCTTTGTGCATCATTTTATAAGGTATTGCAAAAGAGTGATTAGTTATGAAGTTTGGTAGTTCAATTGAAAAATTCTTAATTTATCTTTGCCTTATTATTGTCGTATTGGCTATCCTTTTCCCAGTTTTATGGTTGATTTTGATGTCTTTTAAAACTAGGGCGCTTATATTTGCTCTTCCACCACCATTGTTTTTTAATCCAACTTTAGAAAATTATGTAACCACGTTTATTGAGAAAGGGTATCTTAAGTATTTACTTAATAGTCTTATTATTGCTGTTTCTACAACAATTTTGGCCACTTCTACTGGCTCTCTTGCTGCCTATGCTTTTAGTAGGTTTAAGGGGTTTATTGCTGACAACCATTTTTTCTTCTGGATTTTGACTTTTAGAATGACTCCCGCTGTCGTGCTAATAATTCCTTACTATTTTCTTTGGACCACTTTGGGCTTATATGATTCGCATTTGAGTGTGATACTTTCTCATACAACCTTCGCTTTACCTATTGTCATTTGGCTTATGAAAGGCTTCTTTGACGGTATACCTAGAGATGTTGAAGATGCTGCGAGGGTTGATGGCTGTTCTTGGTTCAATGTTTTCTGGCGTATAACTTTGCCTTTGTCTGTTTCCGGTATAGCTGCTTCAGCAATACTAAGCTTCATATTTTCATGGAACGAGTTTCTTATATCTATGATTATAACTCGTGTTAACGCTAAAACATTACCTGCATCAATTACAGGCTTTGTGACAACTAGAGGTATATTATGGGGTGAAATGGCGGCTGTGAGTGTGGTTATCATGATACCTGTTCTAGCTTTTATTCTTCTTGTACAAAAGTATCTGTTGAGGGGACTGACATTTGGTGCAGTCCAATAGTCTATAATAGGGACAGCGTGGTCA
>JARVJS010000139.1 GCA_029776125.1 Nitrososphaeria archaeon | reverse complement strand
TTCTGGTGATCCTTTCCATTGTTTCAGTTATCGGAGCCATAATTTCTCTTGGTCTGAAGGAGCCAGCAGGTCTCCCTCTCGAAGTTGTATCTCATGAGATTTGAGAGATCGTGATCAGAGGGAACATAATTACCTCGCGCAACTGTTTCAATTTTCATAAAGGTTTATAAGAATTGATATCATTTTTTACTGGAGGTTTAGGTGCTTCGACCAAAAGAGATTTGTGAGAAGCTCGGCATCAGCTTCACTACTTTGAGGGAGTATGTTGAGAGAGGTTGGGTTAAACCTGTAGTTCTTGCAAGTGGTAAGTGGAGGTTTAGGGAAGAAGATGTTGAGAAGTTGATGGGTGTCGTTAAACCTAAGACTGTTATTCTCTATGCTCGTGTCTCCTCACATACACAGAAGGATGACCTTGAGAGAGATAAGAGCTCCCGAGGAGTGGGTTAAGCATAGCAACGTGAAGAAGTACGAGGTTATCACCGATATTGGTAGTGGTCTCAGCGAGGATAGAGGAGGGCTCAAGAGAATGTTGAAGCTTTTAACTGAGAAGAAGGTATCCAAGGTCATGGTAGAATACCCTGATAGGCTCACCAGATTCGGGTTGGAGACGCTGGGTAGAGCTCCTCAGAGCATTCGGTGTAAAAGTGGTTGCATTAGACAACAACCAAGCAAGACCAGTGAAACACCACCCGGGAAGAAGCTTTCAGACTCAAATTTTAACATAACTTGAAACATGAAGAGTTTAATTTAAAACGAATCTCTCTAGAGTGCAATGATATAGAGATTAATATTTTTATTAACACTAGGATTATGGAATTATATATGCTAATTCAGGGAGAGTGCCTAATTTTATTATTAATGAAGTGATCTTGCTATGTGTTTGAGCGATTTTGAAAGGAAAAAGTACGGGGCGTTTGAAACACCTGTTTGGGTTTTTGAGAAATACATCTATCCAAAGATATCGAATATGCTTTATGACTACATCTGGGTGGATATGTTCTGCGGTTGCGGGAACCTTATTCTCCCAATCCTGAGCCATATTCCATTAGACAGGCGTGCAGAGTTCTTCAGAAACCATGTTTTCTTGTTCGACGTTCTTCCAGAGATGGTTGAGCAGGCTATTGAAAACGCCGTGAGACTGAGTGTTCCACGGAGCATTGCTGAGGAAAACATCCGTGTAAGGGATAGCATTAGAGAATACCCTAAGGAGGTACTGAGGAAAGGGCTGCCCGTGTACCATATCACTAATCCACCATATATGTACATCGGGTATATAGTTAAGAATAAAGACTACAAGTTTTGGCTTGATTACTTTAAGGGTGAACAGGAAGGTCTCCAAGATCTGTATCAGCTCGCACTTTTCAATGACGTGAAACATGGAGTAGGCAGGATGATATATATTATCCCTACGAACTTCCTCTACGGCTCATCTGTATCGAACAAGATTAGGAAGATCGTGCTCGAACACTACAACATTAGGGAGGTCGTAGTGTTTGAGAAGCAGATATTTGACTATACCGGTCAACATGTGGGGATTTTTTTCTTTGAGAGAAAACCTCACCCGGGACACAGTCCACAGACATTCAAGGTGTTGAAGATAAATAAAGCCGAAGTTGAAAAAACCCTGACCGTAGTACCGATCAACAACTACAGGGCTGGAGTAAGCTTCTATGAGTTCACAAGAACATTTAAGAGCAGAAACCCCCTTAAAACAAGTTTCTACTTGTTTATCGATGAGGTGCTAAAGAACAAAGGGGATTTGAAAGTAATGTGTGTTGATTCAAACAAGTATAGTGGTGGAATATATTCAAGGCAGACATTCTATGTAAATTATGAACTATACGAAAAAATAAAGAATAATGACTTGTTCATTAAAACACTCGACGGTGTTAAAGAGTCCGAAAAAGCTGGGCTGTATAGTATCAGGGAAGTCTTCAACGCTGACTGCATAATCGTATCGAAGAAACCCTACAGAACACATCCGATACAGGTTTTCATAGAGCCATTCCTCAATAAAGAAGATAGAGATTTACTCATGAAATATTTTAATCTTATCCTGAACTATTTCAGGGAACTCACAGACAGTGAATTCATGACGACATACAAGTATAGCGACGCAAACTTTACTCGGAAATACCTCGGGCTGACGCAGGTTAAGGCATTAATAGAGACTTTCCCAATACTTGAAACATCAGCAGATGAAAAGGAAAAGCTCAAGCAACTTATCGAGTCCCAAAATACTGAAGGAGTAATAAGCTTCATTAAACATTTCAGAAAATATGGTGTTTTACAAAGATGGTTTTGAAGGATAATTTAGAATATTGGAAAATCTCACTGAATAATCCCGAACCATTTATAGACGAATATTACATTGTTGACCAGGTTATTATTTTTGATTCAATGATGATTAACAAAATACATCAACTGAGAGAAGCTATAACTACATACTGCTTTTTGCTAAAGTATAGCGATGATGAAAATTCTAGGAAAGTTAGAAATAACTTGGTCTCTAAGATTTATGATTTTGTAAATAATATTGAAAATATAGAGTACACGGAATTCGTGGCATTTTGGAAGGTATTGGACCTCACGTATTCTGTATACATGGATATTCGTAGAGATATCGATAGGAAAACTATTTTGGAGAAAATACTTGAGTACTATTGTGAGAGAAGGGAGAAAGCATATACTAAGTTAGGTTATTCAGATGTCACGATTCAAGCACTATATGATTCAAGCGTCTCCAGGGAAAAAGGAACAAGAGGTAATAGAAAGCTTTTGAAAATTATAGATGAGGTTTCTGGTATGAAGAATATATTTATTAAAAACATATCGACTGAGTTCGAGTTTGATGAGCCGCATTGGTATTTTTTAATAGATAAAAATTCTAGATTATTTACAAGACTTAAATCGCGGTTTGATATAAAATATGAGTTCGCTAAGGGTCATCATGGAAAGCTTCCAGACCTAGTATTGAAAATTGGGAAACATGTTTTGATCATTGAGGCTAAACATCTCAAAGAGCCTGGCGGTGCCCAGAGCAAACAAATTGTCGAATTAATAAATTTTATAAAACAAACAGAAAAAGCTTCAAAAGTTCATTATGTAGCTTATCTAGATGGAATGTATTTCAACTTATTTACAAATCCTTCCACTAATCCTCAAATCATTAGGCAAAGAGAAGATATTGAGAATGTATTGAGGAAGTTTAAGCAGAACTATTTCGTGAACAGCGAGGGATTTAAATCTCTCTTAAATGATATAATAGAATCCGTTACTGCTTAGACTGTTTTACTGAAACATCCTTCGTGAAAATAAAGCTTCAATAGATCATGCCCACGATGCGGGTATGTAGTGAAGAGACGAGTGAGCAGGGCATTCAAATGCATAAAATGCGGTTTCAAGCTAGATAGGCAGAAGCTGGCATCTCTCACATCTACCTC
>JARVJS010000052.1 GCA_029776125.1 Nitrososphaeria archaeon | reverse complement strand
TGGAGGAGTTTGTCCTCAACCAAGAGGATGTGCAGAAAAAATTGGAAAACTTTGTGGAGAAAAATTTTTTGCGAAAGTTAATAGTTGATCAAATGATTGTGGTGGTGCAGTAATATAGTTTTTGTTATAGAATAGTATTGGGAATGATGCATGAAAGGGTATGGCATAAACTTTTTCATTTTCGTTGAATGGATTAACTGCTTTTTCATAAAATCGTTCAGCTAAAGAACTAAAATTCAAGGGAACAAGATATGGAACTATTTTTTTAAAATTAAAGTTTGATACAACAACAATGTCCACACTAGAATTTTGTGATGATAAAAGGAATTTTAGTGCAGATTCTCTATCGATATCCAATATACTTACATAAAAGCCCATTTTTTCAAAATATGGATTCCATCTATTAATCAAATTCTTAAATGAGATAAAATCTGGTGCAAGATAATGTGATAAAAAAGCAATTTTAACATTAACAGGTTTTTCAACAAAATATTCGGGATAACCATAAAATAGTATAAGTGGAGTTAATATTAAAATTATCAAAATTATAACCAGTAAACTTTTTGAAAAATGCATTGGATATTACTATCGTTCAGTAACCGATATAAGGTTTAAAAATTAAAAGTAGTAAAACATAAGGGTTACGTGATGATAAAAATGGTGACAGTTAAATTCGAGAAGATTAAGGAAAAGGTTGCCGAATTCAATGCCTTCGTAAAGGAAAAGAGAAATATAGAGGGACACGTTGACAGTGAAACAGTAAATTTCGACAATCTTGATAGGGATGATGTAAGACTCTTGATAAAAAAGTTTCTTCACAAGATTGGTGAAAAGGATTATAGGATTATATCGAAAAAGGGAGTTTTAACCATTGTAGAAAAAAAGAAGTTTAAACCTTGAAGGTTAGATTTTTAAACTAAAAAGATAGAATAAGGAAATGGCGCATGCCCTTTAAAACCTTAAAAAAAGAAGTAAGAGAATTGATTGAAAAAGCATTAAAAGAACTAGGATATCCTACAGTAGATTTTCTAATCCAAGAACCACCATCACTAGAATTCGGTGAACTTTCATCCAATGTTGCATTCGAAATCGCTAAAAAAATGGGAAAGCCCCCATATGAGATAGCTTCAAATATTGCCTTAAGAATAATGGCCTTCGAAAAAAAGCTTGTAAAAGAAGTTTCTGCAGCCCAACCAGGATATCTAAATTTTAAAGTGAATAAATGCAAATACTTTAAAATCATAGTAGACCATTTACTCAATGGGAAGCCAGGCTACACTGATCTAGGTAAAGGTAAAAAAGTTATTGTCGAACATACAAGTGTTAATCCAAACAAGGCACTACACATTGGACATCTAAGAAATGTTGTAATAGGCGATATAATACACCGTCTATTAAAATATACAAACCATGAGGTAGTAGTTCTAAATTACATAGACGATTCAGGGGCACAGGTTGCAGATATAATTGTAGGGTTTAAATTTCTTGGATTCCCAGAAAATCCTCCAAAACCAAATATAAAATTTGACCAATACTGTGGAGATTACGTTTATGTTAAAGTAAATCAGATCTATTCACAGGATCCAGAAACAGAAAACTATAGAAGAGTTGTTTTAAAGGAGTTAGAAAATCCAGAATCTGAAACATACAAGTTTGCGAGGAACATAATAGAAAAGGTTTTAATAGAGCAACTGAAAACCTGCTCCGAAATCGAAGCATACTATGACTGCCTAAACTTTGAATCACATATCATATTTTCTAACACTTGGAAAAAAATTTTTGAACAATTAAAAGAAAAAAATCTAATAGTATATGCAAGTGAAGGAAAGAATGTTGGCTGCTGGGTTTATAGAGATGAAAGTGGTCAGGAGAAGGTTATAATTAGAAGTGATGGTACAGCAACATATATTGCGAAAGACATACTTTATGCGGCATGGAAACTCGGGTTAGTTGAAGACTTCTTCAATTACGAAAAATTTTTTGTACAAAAAAATGGAAAAATACTTTGGAGAACAACAATTTTTGAAGGAGAAAGTGACCATCCAACATTCAATAATGCAGAATTGGCGATAAACGTTATAGATATTAGACAGGCATGGCTACAGAATATAATCTCAGAAATTTTAAGAAAATTTGTAGGTAAAGAATCCGATAAAAGGTATATCCATTTAGGATATGAGGTTGTCTCTTTAAGTAGAGACACCGCTAAAGAAATAGGTATAGAAGTTGGAGACAAGGAATTTGTCCATATGTCTGGTAGAAGCGGAATGTACATTAACGCAGACACAGTTTTAGAGAAATTGCATAAACTCGCCTACGAGGAAACGATGAAAAGAAACCCTGAAGCTGACGAAAAGTGGTTGAATGAGATAGCACATTCAATAGCTGTTTCAGCCCTAAGGTACAGTTTGATTAGACAAGATTTAGGGAAAATTTTAGTCTTTGATTTAAAAGAGGCCTTAAAACTAGAAGGTGATACAGGACCATACCTACAATATACATATGCAAGAGCATACAATATTATTGAGAAATATGGGAAAATTCCGGAAAAAGTTATAGAGCTTGATAAACTAGTTGAAGATGATGAATATCTTCTATTAATTGAACTATCAAAGATTAGTGAGAAAATAGAGGAAGCAGTCGCCAAACTACAGCCAAATAAGATTGCAGAATATGCGCACAAGCTATGCCTATACTTTAACACATTTTACGAAAAACATCCAGTACTACATGAAAAGGATCAATCAAAACGTGAGCAAAGAATATTGCTTGTTTACTCTTTTACAAGAGCACTCAAAACACTTATGGAATTACTAGGAATAGAAGCACATAAAAGAATATAGCATCCACTATAAGCTTTTATATTCCTTACAATTTTAAGAGTAAAGTGATATGAACAATTATGACATGAGTTTGGAAGACAGTGGATTAATTCCAAAAGAGAAAATTGAACAATTGAAAAAAGAAAATATCCATACATGCCTCCAACTAATATTTACACCATATAATATCATAAAAAAATATTTTAATGAAGAAGAAGAGGAAGAGATTTTTCCTAAACTTGAAGAACTTTTTAAAGGAATATACAGGTTTAGAAAAAATGAGCATGGGATAATAAAGGTCCCAACTTTAGTAGGTGAAATAGATAATAGAATAGGAGGAATAAGCTCAGGCCAAATAACTGAATTATGCAGTGAAAAAAGATATTTAAGAACACTGTTTTCATATAATTTGATTCTAAATTTTATTCAAACCTTCGAAGACCATTTAATAATATACAATGATTCAAATCAAATTTTTAGACCTGAAAAATTATATGAGCTAGCAAACTATAGAAAAATAAAAAAATATTCGTTTCTAGATAAAATTATAGTTTTTAAACCTTATACAATCAAACAACAAGCTACTAAAGAACCTTTAGACAGGAAGTATTCTATTAGTGCTATTGTGATGATAGACCCTTCTAAGGGATCTGTT
>JARVJS010000143.1 GCA_029776125.1 Nitrososphaeria archaeon | reverse complement strand
TCGTGCGTGTACGTAACGAAGCCGGGCTGTGCGCCACGCGGTCGGCGCACGTATCTTCTATTCAACCCTTTTTACAATAATGCTCATATATTACATAATATTCTTTGAACACACCTTTACAGTAGACCAGATTGTTGCATTAATTTTTGGAACTATAGCATGCCTAATCCTATGGTTTGAAACTATCAAAATATGGAAAGCTAAACCATTTTAGGTGTTCTAAAATATGGAATTAATAATATATTATCAAAATATTATGGTGGTATAAGATGAGAAAGATACTCTTCCAAGTAATGCTTGCATTCATTTTAGCCACAATAATAATGGCTATCCCATTATACTTTGGGAAGAATAAGACGTTAGAAACTCGAATGGAGACGTCAGAAGAATATGGGGCAGCAAAGTCCCCAGTTCCGACGGCAGCCATAGAAAGTGCACAGACAACTACTACTATACTAATGGACAAGAACAGAGTAGACTACACAAACGTTTATATGATGATATTTATTTCACTTACCATTTCATTTATTATAACGATTATATTTGTAAGAATAAGAGTGTAAGTGAAAGTAATTTGTGCTAGAAATTAGCTGGCTTGCACAGCACCTTTTTTACCTTCAAGTCAAAGAAGTTCATAGAGTAGGAAGGCCTTATCAACAGTGATGTGTCAGCACCACTACTTGTTCCAGCAATACATATAACGTCCCTATCAACTGGAACAAGCCCTGCATCCGCAGCCATTAAGGCGATTTCAATACAGACCTTTGTACCTTCCCCAAAGCACCTAAATGCATTAGCTATAATTTCAACAGGACCTATTGTGTCAAACTTCTTCCTAAACGCTCTTTCTACACCACTAAGAGCATGTGTTGCAACTAAAATCTTTCCACCATTCCCCTCTATAGTATGTCTATATTCATCCTTCAACTCTAAACGACCAGGCTCCCTAAAGCCAGCACAATGTGTTACAATAACCAAATTGTAGCCTTTAAAGATTTCAGAAGCCCTTAAGCCTGTCTTCCCAGTTGTTGATGCAACAACTATATCATTAACACCATTTTCTTCAGCAAACTTTTTACTGAACGCAAGCACCTCTTCAGTATGGTCTCCGCACCTTTCGAAGTATAATATCTTATTCATATTTTTAGGTGTAAATATTTGGATTATTAACTTTTTATACACATACTTACAACTTTTGAGAGTGCTATGATATGATTGGAAGCGAAGGTATAGTAGAATGTTTAACTCAAGAAAACGTTGACATGATATTTACCGTAGCTGCAGAAAACATTTATCCACTACTCCAATCCTGTCTAAAAAACGGTTTAAGTGTCATAAATTCGAAGCTCGAACTTTCGGCAGCATTTATGGCACTTACTTATTCTAGATTAAAGAAAAAGCCTTCAGTATTAATTGTCACAGGAGGACCTGGAATCATAGGCTCACTTTCGCCAATAGCTGAGGCAAGACTGGAAGGCGACCCAATGATTGTCTTTTCAACCTTACCTCCAAATGATGGTAAGAAAACACATATGCATCAGCTAATAAATGAGGAAGACCAGACTAATATTTTGGTTCCTATAACAAAAGAACAGTTTAAGATTAAAAAGTTATGTGACATACCTAAAGTAATATCAGAAGCGTTCGGGAAATGTAGAGAAAAAAAACCTGGGCCGGTCTACATTGAACTTGTCCCAGAAATTTTGCTTGAAGAAGGTTCCATGCCAAAGTATGAGCATAGAGAGACTATTGCACCTAAACCTTCTACCGATGAAGTGATAAAGGTCTGTGAACTTATTTTAAAATCAAGATTTCCCGTTATAATTGCAGGTAGAGGGGTTTATCTTGCTGAAGCTAGGGAGGAACTTTTAAAGCTAGCACAGATACTTGATGCACCACTAACAACAACTATAATGGCAAAAGGACTCGTTCCAAAAAATTTCAGATTATATGCAGGTGTTGCAGCTGGAAGAAGTGGAGACATTACAGCTGAAAAAATTCTTGAAAAATCTGATTTAGTGATTGCTATAGGAAACAGATTTAGCGAAATGGGAACAGGAAGGTATAGTCTAAGGTTTTCGGGAAAACTTGTGCACATTAACATTTCAGAAGAGGACATTGGTAGGGTGTTTAAGCCAGATATTGCAATAGTTTCAGACGCAAGAGAATTCCTTACAATGCTCTTGAAAGAGTTAGAGAAAAAGAAGATAAAGAATGAAGGCAAAAATGTGGAATTGGTTAAAGAATTTTGGAGTAAAGAAGAAGAGGAACTTAAGAAACTTTATGGATCATTGAAGGAGGGGCCAATAAAGTCTTGGGAAGTGATTCAGACACTTAATCAGGTTATTGAAGAAGATGCTATAGTTGTAGGAGATGTTGGAGCACATAGAATAGAGACATTCATAATGCCATTATATGCACCGCAAACGTACATCGCTACAACAAGCTATGTTTCTATGGGTCTAGCAGTACCCGGTGCAGTAGCAGCATCAATAATTTATCCAGAAAAACAGGTTTTTGGAATAGTTGGAGATGGAGGATTTCTTATGACAGGCTTTGAAATATCAACAGCGGTACAATATAATGCTAAGCCAATAATTATCGTATTTAATGACTCATCATACAAAGTTTTAAGAATTTATGAGCATGTCAGATATCATAGCGATACAAAAGAACTTTATAAACTGCCTGAAACAGACTTTGCAAAAATTGCAGAAGGACTTGGCGCAAAAGGTATAAGAGTTTTTGAAAGAAGCCAACTTTATCAAAGTTTTAAGGAGGCTGTTGAATGGAGAAAGGGGCCTGTAGTCGTGGATGTTAAAATTGACCCAGAAACGATACCTGTTCCATTCCAAAGACTATATTCTAGTAAAAGAATTGAAGAAATTTAATTAGAACAGAGGAGGAAAATTTAAAAGAATAAAAGGTTAGTGGTAAGAGTGGTAGAGGTTGAGTAAATTTGCCTATCACAGACCCTATTAAAAAGCAGATTGCACAACAGAGAAGATTATTCTTCAAAATATGCTTGAAGTGTGGTGGAAAGAATAGTATACGTGCTGAAAAATGCCGTAAATGTGGTTCAAAAGACCTTAGGTTAAAGAACAGGCAGGTTGGACCTAAGAAGTAGGATAAAGGGTGGGCCAGTGGTCTAGACTGGTAGGACGAATCCCTCACACGGATTAGGTCGTCGGTTCAAGTCCGACCTGGCCCACTTTCTCAATGTTTTGTTTTTGTTTGAACTATTGACAATAGTTTTTTGTATGATCAGATATTCTTGGTCGCCAACACTTTTTGAGAAGATTAGTTTCTGTTTGACTTTCTTTGTGTTCCTGTCTTATTGATAGTAGTATATTAAATCTTTTTTAAAGAATTATTGACAGTAGTCTTCTGGTTCCTATACTAGCTTTCTTGTAATGAGAGTGGAAGTATGCTTTTCTGATTCAAATTATTTTTTTGTCATATCCTTATACAAAAAAGAATTTAATATTTAAAAGGGG
>JARVJS010000041.1 GCA_029776125.1 Nitrososphaeria archaeon | reverse complement strand
CGTTTGCCTGAGCCCCGACGTCAGCCGGATCCACGGCACGGGATAGACCTGATTATTGAAACTGCCCGCGCCGCGCCGGGCGCTGCCGAACATATTGCTTGGTAAACTTCAGAAACTGTTTCAATAAACCATGCCGTAGCTGTGACATGTGCATTTAATTGGAGATGCTCCTTTATTGCATAATCACATTTTCTATTTATTTCTTCAATCTTTGCACTTGATAAGAGAAATAAAATTTTATAGCCCTCTGTTGGCGATAATTGGAGAAACTTGTATATTTCAGAAAATTTTTGCATGATATATAATGTTGAGAGTATTCTTTTATAAGATGTTTGTGTGGCGAACTCTAATCCCAAAAGGTTTGATATTTCTATAAAGTATGTTGGCTCCCGCAGTAAGGGGTTTTCTTTAGCCTGCTGTATTAGATGTGATGGTGAAGTATCTGTCTTGTTTAGAATATTTAATGCCTTGACCGCCTCATATCCTATATTGATTAACCAATATGCTGTTGACGCATAAGCTTCATGCTCATACGCTTCTTCACAGTATGCTAGACACTTTAACAGTGTCATAATTTGCTCGTTAAAGCATTCTCGAAAAACTTCTCCCGTCCTCTTTAAAGTTTCTTCCTTAAATTGTGTGAGTATTAGATTAGGGTCATTTAATATTGTTCCAGAAACAAGCTTCTGTCGTATCATATAATTTTTTTTATCCTCAAGCAAATTGTATGAAGTATAGTATATGTTTACTATGTCCTCTCCAATTTTTCTTGAACTATAGCCTGTAATATTGTTTGTAAAGACCATTAAGTCGTAACCACAAACTGGCCAATTCCATTTAGAACTTTTACATCCAATTAAGAGTACTGGCTCTTCTCTAAACTTTTCTAAAACATATTTTTTTATTTCTTCCACATTCAAAGTATTGTTTGATGGTACATAAATTTTTTATATCAGTGCAAAAGTTAAGAAAAGTTTATATAACATATATTTTAACGTGTTGGTGTACTGTTCTGGTGAAAAATTTTGGAAAAAGATAATTCTTCTGAAGTAGGCTACACCTACTTATCAGAAAAGTGTCCAAGATGTGGTAGGACGAAACTTATCCTAGATAGTGCTAGGGGTGAAATATTCTGTAGTCACTGCGGATTTGTGATAAGAGAGAAGCTTGAGGAAGCCGGTCCAGAATGGCGTGCATTTTCTAAAGAAGAGAAGGAGGCTAGAAGTAGGGCTGGTGTTCCATCTTCGCTTGCAATGCATGATATGGGCTTATCTACAATAATTGGTCAAGTTGATAAAGATGCTTCTGGAAAAAGTATTTCATCTGCAATGAAAACTACATTTGACCGACTAAGAACTTGGGATGGTAGGAGCCAAGTTCATGAACCTGTAGATAGAAACCTTAGACAGGCTTTTAGTGAACTGGATAGATTAGCTGACAAGTTGAGTGTAGGCGATGCAATAATTGAGAGGGCTGCATACATTTATAGACAAGCTCTAGAGAAGGGTTTAGTTAGAGGCCGTTCTATTTCAGCATTAATTGCAGCATCATTGTATGCAGCATGTCGTGAAACAGAGACTCCAAGAACTTTAAAGGACGTTAGTGCTGCAAGTAATATCAAAAAGAAGGATATTGCGAGGTGCTATCGTCTACTTGTTAGAGAATTGGAAAAGAAAATGCCTGTAGCTGATCCACTTAAGGCTGTATCCCGTATAGCAAGTGCAGCAGGTCTCTCTGAAAAGACTAAGAGGAGGGCCATAGACATTATAAACAGGACAAAACAGTCCTTATCTTCAGCAGGGAAAGATCCAATGGGTCTGGCTGCTGCTGCGTTATATGTAGCATGTGTTCTTGAAGGTGAAAACAAAACTCAGAAAGATGTTGCTGAAGCGGCTGGTGTGACTGAAGTCACAATAAGAAATAGGTATAAGGGATTACGTTCCATCCTAACACCTGAAGAATTGAGAGTTGTAGAATAGGTTTTCGCCTATTCTCTTCCTTATATTTTAAAATTTTTAAGATATTTTTCATAGTTTGGTAATATCTTTTTTATATAGGGTAAAGCTTGCTTTATTTCTTCGTTGCTCATGAATTGAAACTGGTATTCTCCTGAATAGGGTTCCGGTTCACCGATTCTTTGAACAAATTCTATATGCATGAATGGATCATCCGCCTTTATTGTTATAGGTGTTCTTTCGTTTGAAAGATTTACAACCTCTAATGCCAGTCTCCCAATAAATCCACTATGAACTTTTGCTGCATTTAGGAAGGATAGTCCTAATCTTCCAAATCTACTTTTCGCAGTTAAGTGTGCCACAACATTTGTTGGCAACATAACTATCTCCTTTGAAATTAGATTTTTATGTTCTAAGTAATTTAAAACGACGTCTTCCTTGACAGTCAATATGTAGCCGTCACCGTCTAATAGTTTCTCATCAAATGGATATATTATTCTATATTCTTTCTGAAGCTTTAATAACTCACTTTTCCCCAATATTGCCATATTTTATCTCCATAAAGGGAAAAAAATTTAGAATATAAACCCTTTCATTCAATTGCTTTCTCTAAAAAATAGATATCTTATGAGAATTTTTGTGATTAGAATTATTCCAATAGCAATAATAATTATGTCGAGTGTGTTAGAAAGACCAATACTGTATATGTTTTCTTCAAAAATGTAAATTACATTACTGTAGTAGTTGAAGGCCCAATGAATCAATATTGCAACACCAATGTTATAGTAAGCGTACGCTATACCTAACATTATTCCTGCAATTGCGGCTTCAGTAGCCTTACCAATACTCCAAACTGATGAAGGCATAATATGAGCTAGTCCGAAAATTATTCCCGAAATAAAAATTAGAGGTAAAAATATTGTTTGCTCGATTCTCCTTTTTTCTTCAACATTCTCTATCTTTTTTTCTATGGTTGGAATGGGTGCAATTAAATATTCTACAAAGGATATTCCTCTCCTCCATACTTTTAGCAAAACTAGCGAAAATAAACCTATTATAGAAAGTCTGAAACCTATTTCTTCAGATAATGGTGCATGTGATATTATACATAAAAGTTCTGCGGGGTTCATTGGAGGAAGGCTTCCAGTTTCTATTCCAATATTATATTGAAGCCAATCTATTATGAGCACAATAATGACAGTGATCGAAAATATTGAAATTGATGCAGTTAAGTTGTTAGAAAGGGGTTCTATAATAGAAAATTTGTTTTTAAACATCATCTGTAAAGATTTTTTCCCAGAGATTGCAAGCAGTGTAAACGTTGATAGATAAATAATCCATTCTAAAATAAATAGTATTCGCATTTGAGCCTTAAAAGGAAATATTAGGCCAATAAAAAATATATAAAATTCTGAAACTTTACCTGAAATTTCACTTCCGAAACTGCTATTGAACACAATATAAGGTCCAATTACAAATGAAATCATCATAGTTAATATGGTTAAAAGTACTAGTATGTACACCATTACATCTAATGTATTTAGTATTTTATTCACTCTAGATCGGA
>JARVJS010000075.1 GCA_029776125.1 Nitrososphaeria archaeon | reverse complement strand
GGTGACTGTTTTGCGATAGTTGGAGAAAGTGGTAGTGGTAAGAGTACTCTGGGACTCTCCCTTATTAGGCTTTGTCCCGGAGAAGTTAGTGGAGAAATTTTAATAGACGGTGTAAATTTGCTGAAGCTTAGTGATGACGAAATTCGGAAATTTAGGGGTTCAAAGATTTCAATAATATTTCAGGAGCCAAGTTCCGCATTAAATCCTGTTATGAAGATTGGCGACCAGCTGATGGAAGTTTTTACAGTTCACGGATACAGTAAATCTGAAGCATTTCAGAGAAGTTTACAGCTTTTAAAGACTGTAGGCATTCCAGAAGCCGAAAAAAGAATGCAATCATATCCTCATCAGCTTAGTGGTGGTATGAAGCAGAGGGTGATTATTGCGATGGCTATAGCTCTTAACCCTAGACTTGTTATTGCCGATGAACCAACTTCCGCTTTAGATGTAACAATACAGGCCCAAATTTTGAATCTCTTAAAGAACTTGTCGCAATCGCATGGTCTGTCGACGATTTTAATAACACATGATATGGGTGTTGCAGCAGAATTATGTAACAGAATTGGTATCATGTATGCTGGAAAAATGGTTGAAATTGGTAAACTGAACAGCATATTCGCTAACCCTCTGCATCCCTACACTCGTGCCCTTATGTCATGTATTCCAAGAAGTTTAAGAGAAACTCTTAAGCCTCTTCCAGGCCATGTTCCAGACCTTTCAAATCCTCCATCTGGTTGTAGATTCCATCCAAGGTGTCCTTATGCTATGGAAATATGCAAAAGTGAAGAACCGCAACCAAAATGGATTGACGAAAGGCTTGTCTCGTGTCATAGGGTGGGTGAAATTTAATGGAGCTTATTAGGGGCGATAATCTTTCAAAAACATATAATCTTAAGCTTTCGCTAACCAAATCCATAAAAGTTAAGGCCGTAGAAAATGTGAGTATTAGTATATCTAAAAATGAGGTTTTTGGGCTTGTTGGTGAAAGTGGTAGTGGTAAGAGTACTTTAGGCCGCCTTATACTGCTCATGGAAAAACCTGACAGTGGAAGAGTTTTTTTTAATGGTGTTGACTTATCTAAGGCAAAAAAAGATGAAGTTAAAGAAGCAAGGAGAAAGATGCAGATTGTATTCCAGAACCCAGACCTCTCACTTGATCCTAGGATGAAAATCTATGATACTTTAAAAGAGGCTCTTGAATGCTGTAAATATAAAGGTAATATTACGGAAAGGATTAAGGCTGTTTTAGAAGAAGTAGGTTTGTCTTCTGAAACAATTAACATGTTCCCCCACCATCTAAGTGGTGGTATGAAGCAGAGGGTTGCACTTGCTAGAGCTATTCTTGCAGAACCCGACTTTATTGTATTAGATGAGCCAACTTCTGCTCTCGACGTTTCTGTTCAAGCACAAATCTTAAACCTTTTAATAGAATTGAGAAAGAAGTTGAACCTAACATACCTTTTTATTTCACATAACCTTTCTGTTGTAAGCTATGTTAGTGATAGGGTTGGTGTAATGTACCTAGGTAAGCTTGTAGAATTAGGTGAATGTGATGAAGTCTTTAACGAGCCGCTCCATCCATACACTAAACTTCTAATTTCCTCCGTGCCAACATTGTATATGACAAAAAAATTTTTTACACAAAATCATGCTATTACAGCTGAAAATGGTGAAGAAAGTGTTTCAGGTTGCAGATTTTTTAAACGTTGTCCTTACGCGAAGGACCTGTGTAGGGAAAAAGAGCCAGAATTGGTTGGAGACAGGCATAAAGTTGCCTGCCATTTTGCTTAGAATACTGTTCATAAAAAAATTTTTATTATGTCGATTTATTTTTTATAATGGAATTTTTGGATACTAGATAAGATTGCCGAGTATATCGAACTGCATTTCAACACCTTCTCCAATAATCTCTAGTTTCTCATTCGCTTTAACTTCATCTAATAGAGCTTCAGACACTTGGAATGTGGCGAGCTCCAAAGTGTTCTTGATTCTCATAACCTTTATCTCATTTATCTGTTTGTTAGAGAGTCTAAACAGAAGTTCTATAGCGTCTCTGTCTGTTGGCATTATAACTGGAATCTTTGCTCCAATTAATCCTATCGCTCCAGCAGTTAATGCATTCATGTAAGTGTCATGGAAGTTTATTTTATCAAACAACCTTTTAGATATAACGTCAGCTAAACCTACTCCTATAGCATTTCCCTCAGTTTCTTTTGTTAAATCTAATGCTGCTATAAATCTAATGTTCGGCAATTCTGGCGGTTTCTCTTCAGGCCAAGCGAATCTCCCAGTTACATTGGGGTCCATTCCAGTACCACTAATGTTCTTTCCAATCTTCTCAACTATTAGCACATCAAGTTCTTTGAAAGGGATTTTCATTATCCACTCTTTAGCCTTAATTAGAAGTTTTCTTTCCTCATCCTCAATTTCTTCTGGCTTTAGCGCCTTTATAAGACATGTTTCATGGTATTGGTTTTCTACTATTGCTACACCAAGCTTTATTGGCGCCTTCTCCATTATCTTTCTAGCTGTTGGCACTAGGAGTTTATGATAGCCTTCTTTTGCATAGGCATGTATTGTCTGTGCACCCTTCTGTTTTCCAAGACCTATCACCATCATCTTCATTAAACCACTTTCTATTTCATCCTTGAAGTCAGTATGTGGTTTAACTCTTCCAACAACTATTACTGCGTCAGCTTCGAGTGCGGCACGTGATACGTAAACTGGCATCCCATTCTCAAGTTTACCTACTTCCCTAACTTCCATTGTAGCATTTATTGGAGCTCCAACGTATTCTTCAGTGATACCTAGATCATATAATACTCTTGTTTGTCCTTCAGGTGTTGCTCCTCCGTGACTGCCCATAGAAGGTATTATGAATGGTTTCCCGCCAGCCTTTTTAACTTCCTCAACTATCGTCTTAATTATTAAGGGAATGTTTGTAACACCTCTGCTTCCAGCGGTTATTGCAACCTTTGAACCTGGCTTAATAATCTCTTTGAACCCTATTCTCTCAAACTCTTCTCTAATGGTTTTTACACAGTCTATTGGTGGTGGGGCATCAAAATATTGTTTAACATTATACATTATTGGATACATTTACATCGACAACGTTATTGTATAATATGCTAATAATGTTTTTGCAAAATAGCATTTAAACTAACTTTTTGATCTTTTAAAGTTGATATTTTGCTTAATTCTGAACTTCATTTTTTCTTTGGGTATAATATTTTTCCATCTATAACCTCACAATCTTTGCCTATCTCGTATCCTGCTTTCTCTTTTCCGGGTGAAACAAAAAATGCGATGACAAGTTGCTTTCTACCCGTATTTGTCACACAATGAGGCGTGTTTGCCGGAATATATAGCACATCGCCTTCACTAATTTTTACCTCCTCTTTTTCGTTTCCAATAAACACTGTTCCTCTTCCACTTATAACATAATATATTTCTTCGGAATTCGGGTGTCTATGAAAGTATAACCCTTGTTTTGGTCTGAATATGCCTAGAGCAAATTCTTGGTTCATGCTAACGTCTTTATTGGAGATAAGAGGTTTTATAGGCCCCCCTAGAATTTTTTCCGCTTT
>JARVJS010000126.1 GCA_029776125.1 Nitrososphaeria archaeon | reverse complement strand
TAGCAAAGCCAATGTAACCAAAAGAATAGGGTCGCTTAGTACCGTTGCAGCAGAAGCAATAATGAAAAGTTTACTCCAAAAACCACTTAAAGGAGGAACACCCGCTAAACCCAACAATCCCACAGCGGCTGAGAAAGAGGATAAAGGCATTTTTCTCATCAAACCTTCAAGCGAGTTTATTGAATAGTTTTTCGTTTGAACACTAAAGTTTCCAATTGACATGAAAAGAAGACCTTTACCAAACACATGATTCATCATATGTAGAAACACACCTATCATTGCTATTTCAAAAGCATAGGAAAGAAAGTAACCATAAGTGTAGATGATGTAAGAGGCAATACCAAGACCAGTAAATATGTAGCCCATGTTAGAGACACTAGAGAAAGCTAGAAGACGCCTAATATCCTTCTGTGTTACTGCTAAAAAGTTGCCGAAGGTAAGTGATAGTAGACCAAAGCAGACCAATATGAGACCATAATTATAGATTGTTGGATTGAAAACTATCATTAAACTTCTTATTATATTAAATGCGGAAATCTTCAAAATGACAGTAGATATTGATGCAATACAATTTGGAGCACCCACATATGCATCAGGAATCCATGAATGGAATGGTACAATAGCCGAACTCATTCCAAAACCAACAACAATAGTTACTATAATGAAATAGAGGGACAAATTAGGCTTGAGCTTTTCGATAATGTCCGCAAGTGATGAAAAGTTAAGTGTCCCAGCGACACCATAAAGCATTGAAATGCCATATAACGCAATAAGAGAACCTATTGTACTCATCAAAAGATACTTTATACCACCCTCTACAGCCTGCCACCTATACTTCCTAAACGACACGAGAGTATATGATGAGATACAAATGAGTTCCCAGAAAACATAAAGGGTGAAAAAGTCTTGCGAGAAAACGAGACCAACTATTCCCCCTGTTAGAGTCAAAATAAGAGTATAATATTTTTCTAGACCATTATCTACTTCCATATATTTTATAGAATAAAATGTTACAAGCAAAATCATGGTAATAGATAAAAGTGCAAGATAAATGCTCATCATATTAGCATGAAGCTCTATGCCAAATGGAGGGCCGAAAATGTTTACATGATAAGATAACGGAACAGATGGAACCATTGTAACTATAAGTAACATGGAAATAGTAAGTGCAAAGAACGCGAAAAAGTCTCTAAGTTTAGGAAACTTTAGATATTCACCTATTCTTGATATTAGAGGTAAAACCAGTGCTGAAACAAAAATTAAAATTAGAGGATTTAATATTTGATTCACCATTTTAATCGCCTCACAACGTCCCAATCAACTTTACCATAATGACGATAAACATTAACAATTAAAGCCAATGCAAGAGCAGCAACACATGCACCAATAGCTATTGAGATAATTGCAAAAGATTGGGCCAGAGCGTCAACATACCCATTTCTTGCACCTACAATGATAAAATTCAAGTTCACGGATGCAGTCAAGATCTCAACACCCAACACAGTCTTTATCATATTCCTTTTTGATACAATACAGTATATTGAAAGGCATACAATTAAAAACGTGAAAAATAGTAGTATAGCATACATTATTCTTCCACCTCCTCTACAAACCCAACTTTTTCCTCCCTTAACAATGCATATACTGCTGCAACAGTCGCAAAAACTATTAATGCTTGAACAAGCACATCAATAAGCCTATAAGTCCACAGAAAGACAGGGGCTTTAGTAAAATTCCAGTCAACAGATAATCCAACAAATTTTAGATAAAATATCGCCGATGCCGAAGCGACTGCAACTAATACTAAGATTATTGCCGCAACCACTTTATTCAAAAACCTATCTTCTTCCATCATCTTCTAACTCTACCTCCAATAGTATGTAAGGCTGCCAGAAACAATACAGTTACACCACCTGCGTAAACTAGAATTTGGAATAAGCCAACATAAGGAGCGCCAAGAACATACATTATGATACCGACAATAACATTAAACAGTAGGAAATATAATAGGGCCCTGATTATATCCTTAGATTCGACCGCCAGTAAGGCTATAAAAAATGCCAAAAGACCAAACAAGAACTGATAAAGTTCCTCCATTTTATTTCACCACCAAATCCTTTTTATCTAAACTTATAACTTCAAACTGTTTTGTCAAGTGTATTGATTTTGTTGGACATATGTCCTCACACTGCCCACAATATGTACATCTTGCCAAATTGAAGACAGGCCTTTTACCTTTATCATCTGTAATAATCTCGATAGTGTATGAGGGACAGACTTGATAACATAATGTGCATCCAATGCACTTTTCCCTATAAAATTCCAGCTTCCCTCTATATCCCTCTGGGACATGCACCTTATCCCTTTCTTCCGGATACAGTATTGTAGCCCTTTTCTTAAACAAATTTTTTAACAATTCAGATAACATTGACATTATACAATCAACCTCACAATCAAAAACTGTATTATAGCTAAAGGCAAAAGATATTTCCATGAAAAAGAAACAATTTGATCAATCCTTAAACGTGCAAAAAGGGCTCTAACGACCGTCAATATTACAAGCACAAAAACAGATTTGATAACAAAGTATAGTGTGTAAAATAATGGTTCGTAACCAGAAACCACTGGACCAAGGGGGCCGCCTAAAAATAGTGTTGTTGCAAGACCACATAAGAATACTAACTCTATGTTTTTTGCCAGTCTGAACATTGCAAGCCTACGACCAGAATAGTCTATATTCCATCCAGCAATAAGCTCTTGTTCTGCTTCAGGAAGGTCAAATGGTATTCTCTCAAGTTCTGCCTGTGCCGCGAAAAGAAATACAATAAAGCCTAGTACGTTCGGCCCTAAAATATACCATAAACTTTTTTGGGAATAAACTATATTTGAGAGCGTCAACGATTGCGCATTTAATGCTACAGCAACCACTGAAATCATTAACGGAATTTCATATCCTATAAGTTGAAGGAATGAACGTTCTGCACCTATTATAGAGAATCTATTGTATGAGGCGATTCCTGCAAAAAATGTTATGATACATAAGAATGTTAGAAGAACTACTGCAATGACTAAGTCGCCTTCAAAAGAGAGAAGACCATTGATAGAAAATATTGGAAGAAGTAATGTTGCGAATATTGAAAGGGCAAGCGAGAATAGGGGTGCTGCTGTAAATAGCATTTTATCAACACCTTTTGGAACTATATCCTCTTTAGATAGAAGCTTTATAAAGTCAGCCAGCGGCTGTAATATTCCAAATGGACCAGCATAGAGTGGACCGACTCTATTTTGCAACTTTGCATAAAATTTTCTATCAAACCATTCATAGAATAGAGCTAATATGAAAATGAAAACGAACCCCGGGAAAATCGTAATCTTTAACGTTTCAAATAAAATTGATTCTAAACTCATGCTTTCACCCTCCTAGACATATTTCTTATTTCATCTAATGTCCATGTCCAAGTTTTATTCTTTCTAATATCAACAAACTGTACTCTAGCCGTACAGCATATGCATGGGTCAATTGAACCGTATATTATGGGAACATCTCCTATATTAACAACATATCTTCCTTTTGATGTAAGCATGGCTCTTAGTGCACC
>JARVJS010000076.1 GCA_029776125.1 Nitrososphaeria archaeon | reverse complement strand
TCTAATTCTGCTACTAAGCCTCTCCATATCAGGTTTCTTCTCATCACTCCAGAGAAGTTCTGTGACTCTTCTCAATATAAAGCTCGTGAGATCCTGAGATTCGAAAGGTGATCTGAACAGTCATCTGGATAGACACGAACATATTGGAAGAGGGAAAATTGGCTTAAACGGTTTCAAGGCACTCTTGTCGTTTAAGGCAGTGCAAAAGCTTCCTATCATAATAGAAACACCCTATGATTCAGAAAAAGATTACATGCAAGATATTACAACTCTCTGGTCAATTGCTAAAGAACAGATCTAGAAGTGATTCCAATATTGTCTGAAGAAAGGACGTCGTTTTCACGATGGACTTTTCTTAAAAATCCTGTAATAAGTGTACTGGTGTTCTCAAATGGAATAACAATGTTAGGGTTTGGACAGATACTGCCAATTATACCTATACTAATGTACGATTATCTTCACGCCTCAGAAATTGAAATAGGTTTAACTATAAGCTCTTTTGCAATAACACGAATTCTATCACAGGGTCCAATAGGCGCTCTCTCTGATAAGTATGGCCGTAAACCATTTATTACACTCTCACTTCTGGGCTATAGTGTAGTTTCATTTCTTTACATATTTGCTTCCCAAACATGGCATATTCTTACTATTAGAGCTATACAGGGCTTCTTTTCGGGTGCTTTGTGGCCCGTTTCTGATGCTATGGTGATGGACATTTGTGATCCAAAACACAGAGGTAAAGTTATTTCAACGATACAGATTGCTTATAATGCTGGCTGGTTTGCTGGACCATTTTTAGGCGGAGTTATAGCTGACTTATATGGTATTAGCGCCACTTTTGGTTTCAGTGCTGGATTATCTTTTGTAGCATTTATTACTGCACTACTTTTCTTAAAGGAAACTGTAAAAGAAAAAAATGTTTCATCTGTTAAAGAAGTTTCCATCATTAAAGGTTTCGAAAAAAATTTTGAAAAATCCTTCCAAGCACTTAGAAAATTTCCCGCATTAAAACATCTAGCATTATCAGCCTTTGTTCTCCAGACTTCACTCTCACTATTGCAAGGTTATACTCCCATCTTTATATCTGATGTTTTAAATGGAACCGAACTTGATATAGGTATTATAATAGGTGCTGGAGGTGTTCTTGGACTTATCGCACAATTTTTTGCAGGCTCGTTAGGTGATAGATACGGTAAATGGATTATTTTAGAAGTTGGAGTATTTATTGCAGCACTAATCTCTCCAGCTCTACTTCTAATACAAAACTTATTGCAAGCATACATTATTTTACCGATTATGATGTGTTGTAACATGATATCTTCTCCAATGCTTACCGCGCTCGTTGGAGACGCTGTACCATCAGATGAGAGAGGTGCAGGCTATGGTGCTTATGGAATAGTTAGGGACTTTTCCCTGATAATAGGATCACCTTTAGGAGGAGTTGTCCTAGAACTTTCGAGAAATTTTCTGAAAACAAGTCTAATGCAAAGTTTAAGACTTCTCTTTGTTTTTAGAAGTATAATGCTTTTTCTAACTTTATCCATAACCCTATATTATATGAAAAGTTTTAAGGAAGTTGACACAATAATATGGGCAAGGTCCAAGCTTCCTCCTCCAGAGTAGGCGTCTCGGTCAAATGCCTTTAGATCATAAATGTTCAGTAACTCTGATTCCTCATCGACGCCATGTTATACTGTATAAACTATGTTATAAAAGTTTTTAAGGAACTGTAAAATGGATATTTTGGCTGAATGTGCCTCAAGTAGATGTATTTGCACTGCTTATATGGAGCATTATTGTAGTATGTATAATGTCTGCTGTTATTGTAACATACAATATTGTCAAAAGAATATTTGAATTGTCTATAAGAAAGCCTAAAACTCTTCCTCCAAAGAAAAATGAGAAGGAATTTTTTATTTCAGTGGATGTGGATGAAGCAATTTCTTTCTATAATCAGGCTCAAAACTATTTTGAGCAAGGTGAATATAAGAATGTTGTACAATGTTGTTATAATGCAATAAAAAATATCTTCACCAAGATTCTAGCTCACTTTAATATTCCAGCAGAAGATCTTAACATTGTAGACATGTCATATGTAATACAAGTTAAGGGTGTAAGAGTCTCTTTCATGGAATATGTACAGCATTTAAACTTTATAAGGTTAAGGTTGGTTGTTGACCAAATAGTTTCTAAGGATGAGGTTTTGTGGGTTCTTAAAACTTGTAGAGCGATCATTGATATTTCGAAAGAGCTTCCAGTAGTAATATAATACTTTTAGGGTCTAAAATAAAACATTAATTAACCGCCAAAATTAAATCAAATATGGTTGAGACAGTTGAACTCTGAAGAATTTATTGATTTGAGAAGTGACACTGTAACTTTGCCAACAGATGAAATGCTAGAGGCGATTAGATATGCAAAACTAGGTGATGACGTATTTGAAGAAGATCCAACTGTCAAAAAGTTAGAGGAAATGGCTGCTGAAAAGATGGGAAAAGATGCTGCTCTTCTTGTAACAAGTGGTACACAGGCGAATCTTGTATCATTACTCAGCAATACTAAACGTGGTGACAGTGTAATTTTGGAAGCTGAATCACACATATACTATTATGAAGTTGGTGGTCTATCCTTTGTTGCAGGCCTTCTCCCAATACTTGTTAGAGGCAAGAACGGTTACATGGACCCTGTAGATATAGAGACCGTGTTGAGGCCTAAAGATATTCATTATCCAGAAACGACACTAATATGTATTGAGAACACTCATAATAGGGCTGGAGGTACGATTATAAGGCCTGAGCAGATTAAGTCTCTATACGATTTCGCTAAGACTCATGGTCTGAAATTGTATATGGATGGTGCAAGAATATTTAATGCAGCCGTAGCATTAAAAACCGATGTAAAAAATTTCACTAAGTATGTTGATAATCTAATGTTCTGTCTTTCTAAAGGGCTGAGTTGTCCAATAGGCTCTATTATAGTTGGGAATCATGATTTCATAGAGCGGGCTAGAAAGTTTAGAAAGATGCTTGGTGGTGGTATGAGACAGGCCGGCATTATTGCGGCGCCGGGAATTATAGCATTAGAAAAGATGATAGATAGGCTAGAAGAGGACCACAGGAATGCACGTTTACTTGCAGAAGCACTGTCTAAGATAGACGGTATAGCCATTGACCTCTCAACTGTTCAAACTAATATTGTAATGTTTGATGTAAGCGGTTTAGGTATTTCTGCCTACCGTTTTGTCGAACTTTTGAAAAATAAGAAAATCCTCTGTCTTCCTTTTAGCGATGCAAAAGTTAGGATGGTCACTCATAGGGGAATTGAAAGGACACATATTGAAAAGACTATTGTAGCTGTAGAAGAGTTAGCTAAGTTAGCTCACAAAAAGGGTGCTCATATAGAAATTGAATAAAGTTGAAAATGATTCATTATTTAAAACTAAACTCTTCAAGACACTGGTAGGTGTAGATGATGCCCTAAAGTTGATTAGGGAATCGTTGGAAGATAATATAGTAGACAAAGTTGAAGTTGATGTAAGCGATTCCTTGCATCATTATTCTGCTGAGGACGTTTACGCCCGATACGACATACCTCCTTTTGATAGAAGTGCTGTTGACGGTTATGCCGTAATATCAACTGATGTAATAGGCTCCAGTATAACAAATCCTAGATCGGA
>JARVJS010000157.1 GCA_029776125.1 Nitrososphaeria archaeon | reverse complement strand
GAAGCGGAAAATTTTGACCGTGACCCCTATCTTTTGAATTGGTAGTAGACCAGATGATGGAACAAAATTTAATGTAACATATAAGCCTGAAAGAGCTGAGATAACGGACACTTCCCCAGGAAGTGTTGTTAGAACAATATTGGAGGCTGTGGGAAGAGAAATAGAGTACCTTAACCTGCTAATAGAGCAGGCATACTATTCAGGATTCATAGACACAGCCTCAGGTGAAGCTCTTGACCTTGTGGTAGCTATACTCGGTATAAGGAGAAAACCACCACAGCCAGCTTCAGGCTACGTTACCTTCGGCAGGAGGTCTGAGCCAGAAACAATACAGGTTAATGGAGAAATAATATTCTATGATGGGTCAGTGGAATATGCTTTAAAGAACAGGTTCGTCAAGGAAGTTTCGAAAGTTAAGGGTACAGCAGATGGTGCCCCAACAGAGTTCAGAAAAGAAGTAGATTATACCATTTCAGGAAATAGGATAAGATGGCTTCCTACAGGAAAAAAGCCAGACCAGGGAACAACATTCACCATAGACTATACAGCATACCGTGAGATCCTAATTCCGAAGGGGACAAGGGTGTCAACATATTCTGCAAAACCAGAAGAAGTCATAACATATACTACAGTAGAAGATTCAATACTAAAGCCTACAGCAGAAGGAAACTGGGAAGCTGACGTTCCAATAGTATGCACAATCCCAGGACCAAGAGGAAACGTTTTAGCGGGATCGATAACAGTCCTACCACAACCACTTGTAGGAATAGAGTATGTGATAAACAAGGTTGACATAACAGGAGGAGTTGACGCAGAAAGTGATAGAGAACTCAGGGACAGGGCAAAACGTGCACTTGAGATAGCTGGAAAAGCAACACTTCCATCTCTCGAGACAACAATAAAATCTGTTGAGGGAGTAAGCTCTGTGCTCGTTAAGGAGGCTGTGGACAACGTTCCAGGAATAATAAAGGTCATAGTTGACGGAGGAGACCCTGAAAAGATTATTGAGGCAATAGAGAAGACAAGAGCTGCTGGTATAAAGGTTGAATTTTCAAGACCAAAACCAGTCTACGTTGACGTGGACATAACACTAGTTTTAGAAAAGAAGGTTTCAGAAGCAGAAGTTTCAAGAAGGGTTGAGGAACAAGTTAGAAGCTATCTTTCAAGCCTAAAGATTGGTGAAGATGTACTATTCTATAAGATTGCAGCACTCGCACTGGCCGTAGAAGGAGTTAAGGATGTGGCTGAAATTGTTATAGAAGCACATAGGGGAGCAGAAGGTGTAGTGAGAAGCGAGAAAGAGAATATTGTGGTAAGCGACGAGGAAAAGGTTCTAGCGAGAAACATTAGAATCTCTTACAGGAGGGTGGAGTAGGTTGTCGAGCGCGGACAGGATATTTTCTCGCCTACCAGACTTCTACAAGTATTGGATAAAGTCTTCAACAATCTTTAAACTTGTTAAAGCAATCGGTACAGAACTTGATCAAACAAAGGAGTCCGCATACAACATGATGCTATCACATTGGATAGAAACAGCATCAGACAGAGACTTAGACCTAATGGGATCAATATTTGGACTAAAAAGAATAGAGGGAGAAGAAGATGAAAGGTATAGGAGTAGAATAGTTAGAGCAATAATAGACTTTACAGGAGGGGGAACACTATATTCTATACATTCAATGCTAAAGAACATGGTTGGAGAAGTTCAGATAATAGAAAACCCTCCAGCAGAAGCATCATACGAGCTTAGCGTCATGTCAGGAGACACATGGACACTTGGAAGTGACAGTATAGAGGAGAAGACTACACCGACAATAGAAATTGAAGCCTCAGACAGGATAGAAAACCCATCAATATCAAACCTAGACTTTAACATGTATGTGAACATAAAAGGAGTATTCGAGAAAGGGGACAAGATAATAGTAAAAGATGGTAAATGCTACATAAATGATGTTGAATCAAATGATAAAGTAGAAGCCAAAACAGTATTCTTGCACAGAAGAGCCTCAACATGGAAATATTCTGAGCTTATAAGAGAAAAGATAGGAGTATTCGATGCAAGCTACTTTGACGAAAGCATATTTGCTGTAAGCACACCGAAAGCTAAAGTAAGATTCAAGTGGACAAGACTACAGCCTGCAACAGTAGCAGTAAAAATAGGAAGGGAGGCTTTAAATAGAAGCAAGTATACAAAGGAGTATGTGAAGGAAGTATTGGATTCAATAAAGGCCGCTGGAGTAAAGATTATAGTGGAAGGTGATTAAGTGCCAAAATTTAAGCCAATAACAAAAAAGCCTGGAGAACTTATAAAGGCTGAAGACTGGAACAGAATACAGGAGGACATCCTAAAAGATTTGGAAGAAATAGAGAAAAGTGTTGTAGAACTTAGAAATTATGTTGAAAGCCTAACAGAAAGTGCTACAATACTAAACCCAGCAAGCCCGGTTGGAACAAGTTACGAACTAAATGTTCCAGTACCAGGAGAGACAGCAAGCTATAATGCTACAGTAGTTGGACCAATAACAAGACAGTGGGCAATAGAAAGAGGAAAAGTAGGTGAACTATGCAGATTTGGGCTAGCAGCATACCTTGAAGTGCTAGAATATTGGGCTGGTGCAGTAGACGGTGACAAGAGGGCACTAGACATAGTGTTCGAGTACCTTGATGGAACATCAAGTGTGGTAAGCGGCCTATTTATAAACGAATGCTCAAGGCTTAGGCCTAAAAGTTCAGAAAACCCGTACCTAGAATACCTCCTCTCACCAAACGAGAGAGTATGGTACAGGTACAGGCTAAAAAACCCTCACCCAGAAAAAGAAGTATTCAACATATCATTTAGAAAGAGTGAACCAAACTGTATACTTAAAATAGGGAATGTGATACATTATAGGTCAAAAATGAGTCCAGTATGAGGTAAACCTAATGCTCTATGAGTTTGAAGAAAAAGTCCTCGAAATCTTAAGAAAAGAAGTTAAAGAAGTCGCCCAAGAAAATATTAAGGCAGGATTCAAGATAGAAGAGAAGCCTTCAATATTATTGAAAAATGTAGCGTTTAAGATAGATAAATCGAACATTGTGGAAGAGGAAGGCGAACTTGTGACAGAAGAGTTTGATGGAGACGGAGAAAGAAGGGATTATGTTTTAAAAGAAACACCTTCAAACATTGTTTCAGTAGAACATCCTCCACAAAAAAGGTTAGAGGAAATACAGGACTATAATGTAGACTATGATAGAAAAACAATACTTTTTAGGGTTCAGCCTTCCAAGGGAAGCAAAAACATTATAATAAAATATAATACTAAGGCGAAGAAGGTTGAAGTTAGTAGGCTTAAGATAGAGGCAAAATATCATATTGTCATAATATCAAATGATAGAAAACAGTTAGACAATCTAATAGAAAGGGTGGTGAAAGTTTTATGCCAATCAGAAAAAAGTTTTGAGGAGATAGGAGCAACATTCAAACCAGCGTATGGGAAAATGGTTGAAGAAAACAAGGCAATACTATCATGCTACGCTGAAACAGAGTTAAAGCTTACAAGAATAATACCACCAATAGAGAGGATAGAGATAAGGGAGCAAAGAAAAGTTTGAGCCAAAAAAACAAGGTACCACTAGGCCCAGTAAAACTGTGCGTAGACACAAGAGGATTCGAAGATGGAAGACTAGTACAGTTCGAGCCCGAGCCTTCTCAAGCACACT
>JARVJS010000096.1 GCA_029776125.1 Nitrososphaeria archaeon | reverse complement strand
TAGGGAAGAAGGCGATACGAGCCCAGAACCTTGAGGTAGTTGGCCCTTTCCAGGGCGGCGGGTTCCGCCACCTTCAGGTAGCTCATCACCCCCCATTAATGCTTTATTGTTTAAGCATTTTGCTAAAGTTTAATGCTTGCTAAAGTTTATAGGAAGTCTTTTTGTGGGTACTGATAATGCGTGATAGCAAAGTAAAAAATAACTACTTTACCTATCCTGACAGACGCCCTCCTAAGGTTCGTGATAGTGGTGAGATAGAAAAGGTGCTTAGCAGATTTTCAGAACTCCCGTATGAAGCTGTAGCGAATATTTGTGGTGCAAAAATATTGCTTAAAACAAATTCCCTGCACGTTTACGAGTACTGGAAACTTAACTGGTTTCCAGCATCTGAAAGTGATGATGTTGATGGCGTAATCTATGATATATACGGTGTTGAGGGTTATGATCCAGTTATCTTATACAATTTTAGGGACCGCCGTTTTCTTATTTTGAATTGTGAATATTATGGTGCTGCAAAATCAGCTGGCGCGCTTGGCCTTGCAACTCACCTTTTAGAGGCTAGGGGAGGCTACGCTATCCATGGTGCTTGTGTGGCTGTACCCAATTCTTCAGGCTATGCCGGTGTTATAATCGTAGCTCCAACAGGGACAGGGAAGACTTCACAGTTCCATGAGCTTATATATAATGTTAGGGGTGCTAAGGTTCACTCGGATGACTATGTTTTTGTATTTTTTGAACCTGAACCTATAGCATATGCTACTGAAAATTGGCTTTACATGCGTACTGAGATAGCCATAAACCATCCTACTTTCATTAAACTCTTCCATGATTTACCCTTAGAGAATGTTGTTACTGAAAAGGAAAAGTGTGCTCAAATGTCTGATGATGTGTTTAAGATGGGTGAATGTTATAAAGCTGTTTTAGAGGGTTCAAGAAAATGTGTATTTGATTTAGGCTGTGATCGCTGCTATTGGTCTTATGCGAACTCTAGGGTCATGTTTCCAAGGGAAATGTTCCCTATGCTTTTAAAAGATTCTGAAGGTAATCTTGTAGAATATCCTAAAGGAAAAGATAACGTGATTAATGAATGTAAGGTTAAATATGTACTTCTACTGACTCGAGATGATTTTTCTAAGCCTGTTAAACTTTTGGACGTTGATGAGGCTGTTAACATTTTGAAGGAGGGTAAGTTTGTCATTAGACCTGGTTCAGGCCCTCCTGAAAAGTGGGGCCAGTATGGTTATGAACCCTTCTATAATCCTTATCCTCCTGAACATAATTTGAAGGTTGAAGAAGAATTCTTTAGATCTCTTTATAAGGCCGGTGTAAAATTTTATCTACTAAACACTGGCTCTTATGAAGGTAAAAAGATAACTATTCATCAAACGCACATGTACATTAGACATATTGTCGAAGACTAAAACTGTGCTCTAGTTAATTTTGTCTTTTCAACTAATATTGTTGGCGTGTACACTGGTATTTCCACTTCCCACCATTTTATCCATCTTCTCTCCTTACCTATCGCCTTTATACTCGAAAGTTGCCTTGGTATACTGTCGCTTATTCTTGTTCCATTTATTGCATACTTTATGCTTCCATTCTCTATAAGGAATGTTGCGTCTCTTGGTATAGTAGAATATTCTCCTTTCATATAATTTTGGTATCTTGTGTACCAATTGTTTGTAACGTATACTGCTCTTTTGCACTCTTTGATCATTTCCTCTACACTCATGTCTCCTTCTTTTACAACAATATTCCATGGATGTGGTGCTATTATTCCAGCATTTCCTGTAGTAATTGTTCCATATTTTTTTGCAGTGGTAGTATTATGAAGGTATGTATTTAAAACACCATTTTCAATAATAGTGTTCTTTCGTGTTGGAACTCCTTCATCATCAAATTTTCTGCCGCCGAATCCTCCTTCTACTGTTCCATGGTCTTCGACTGTCAGATTTTCAACTGCAACCTTTTTTCCTAGACAATCTTTGAAGAAGGATGTTCCTGTATCCACTCTAAAGGCTGAAGCTGAGATTCCTACCATTTGAAAGATGTCGGCTGCAACTGTAGGGCCAATTATAAGGTCGTATTCTCCCTCATTCCAGTGTCCAACTTTCCTTGACTCTCTTGAAAACATTCCGGCTGTCTTTCCAGCCTCTTCTGGATAAAAATTTGAAAGATATGTTGAACATGATAGTCCATGTCCGCTTGAGTTTGTCTCAGAAAATGCTCGTATGTTCGCGCTTATGTAGCTGACTCTATCGTCTTCCTCTATTCCTCCAGTTGTCCTTATTTTGCACACTTCTACATTTGCTGAAATAGTTCCGGAAACCCTTTTTGCCCCCTCTGATAATGCTGCATTTATTGCACGTTCACAGTAGTCTACTACACCTTCACCTAATTTCTCAATCCTATCATCGTAATCGTTTTTCCCAAGATATTTGAAACCATTTTTCGGTAATGGTACTGTGTCTGAACTTTTTTCAACAAACTGCATGCTCAAAAATAGTCTTTCAACAAACTTGTCCAACTCTTCTTTTCCAACAGAATATGTTGTACCAACAACTTTTTTACCATCTTTTATCATGTAAAGGAATACTGCTACTTCATCTAATGTGTCTATGACAGTGATTGAATTGTTGCTAAACCTGGCCATGTTCTCTATTCCATAAACTGCAATAACAGATGCATCATCAACTTTTAACTCTAAAACTTTTTTGAATACACTTTCAACAATATCGTCTAAAATCTCTTTCATCTTGATTTCACCTCCAAGTTTCTAAACCTTAGATGAGGTCCTCCCGCCCAAACTGGCACTCCCTGCATAGGGTCACCCTTACCGCATGTTGCGGCCCAAAATTGTATTTCTTTTCCTCTTGCGTCAAGGCTTGACCACAGCTTTTCTGTTGTCACTTCAATAACTGGGTTTATTAGCGGCCACTTTATTTCTCCATTTTCTATAAGGTATGCCTCGTGTCCAACGTATCTTTGGTTCCATCTAATATCATCAATATTCCATTCCATAAAGGAGTTTACGAAGATACCTCTCTTAACATCCTTTATTAGCTCATCGAAAGTATATTCTCCTGGTTCAACGTAGGTGTTAGCCATTCTAACTATAGGTTCCCTATCGAATTTATTTGCTCTAGCAGCACCGTTACTTTTTGTCTTAAACTCTCTTGCAGTAGCCCTGTTATGTAAAAGCTCATTTACAACACCGTTTACAACAAGTTTCCTTTTTCTTGCTCGAATTCCCTCATCATCATATAAGTAAAATCCATATGAGTTTGGTATCGTTGGATCATCGGAAATGTTTGCTTCTACACTGCCTATCCTTCTTCCTATATCTGTAGGTTTAAGATATGATTCACCAGCCTGCGCACCTTCTCTACCCAATATTCTATCCGCCTCAAAAGGGTGTCCTATTGACTCATGAACCATTATTCCAGTAACCTCTGGCCCGGTTATTACATCATACAATCCTGGAACAGTTTTTTGTCCTTTTTCCAAGATTCCTTTGATAACCTGAACCTGTTTCCTAAATTCTTCAAATATTTTAAGTTCTGTTATCAGCTCCCATCCACCGCTTGCTCCAAACTCAACAAATTTCTGTACACTTTTTCCATTCCCTAATCCTGTAAGAAATCCTCCAACATATAGTCTGGGAACATAGCCTTCGATATAGGTTCCTTGAGAGTTAGTAAAAAGTTTCTTTAGATCGGA
>JARVJS010000012.1 GCA_029776125.1 Nitrososphaeria archaeon | reverse complement strand
TCTTCAATATTTAGATTATATACGTGTTCTTGTGTAATTGCAGGGAGCGCATTTACATTTTTTGGAAGATATTGATTAAAAAGTTCTAAAGCTTCATCTATTGAGAGGACTTTGTCTTTTATATTTAATTTTAAAGATTTATCTTCTAAAAATTTTTCTTCTGTTATTAAAAAATCAACTGCATTTTTGTATACGGCATATAAGATTTTATTGTCAACATCTTCATTTACATTCGATGGTAAACCAACTATGCTCAAAAATGAGTCATCAGAATGAGGGTCAGGAGGCGATTCTAATCTGGGATAAGCTTCTATTTTAGATAACATAACATTTTTTCTTTCTTCATTTTTATCTCTATTAATTTCTATTACAGAATAAGGATGAACAAGGATTTCAATTTTGAGAACATTCAATATTTTTAATAGACTACTTAAATTTGGTGGCACCATACGGTAATCTTCTCTATAAATGAATATGTTTGTGTCTACAAGAACCCGCATGATATCAATTGGTAGCTAGATAATTTTATTATATTTAAAAATTTAATAAATCTGATAATTTTATTACCATTTAATACTGTACTTGTACTTTTTTATATCGTCTTTACTGCTGGGTTTTTTGAATACGAATAGGTGTTCGTGTGCTATTAGGTAGAAGTCTGTGTAGAATTTTCCTTTTGGCGCTTCTATCCAGCATTGGTTTGCTGTTTTTGCTAGGCCAGTCCATTTTTCTCTTGTTGTTTTTGTATGCCATTGTACTTTAACTATATCTTCTCTTAGTATGAATCCTGCATCTAGGAATTGTTGCATTACTTTGTATGCTATTGGTACGTAGTATCGGTGTTTTCTTGTGTCTCCTATTAGGATTGCGCAGTATCTTCCTGGTTTTAGGACTCTGTAGCTTTCTTTTGCTGCTTCTTTTATTCCGTTTAAATATTCTTCTAGTTTGCGCATGTATGAGAGGTCTCCTTCTACTCTTTTTCCTTTATAGTATGGTATTATATTGTAGTATGGTGGGTGTGTGGCGATTAGGTCTATTGATTCGTCTTCTATTAGGTCTAGTTTTCGTGCGTCTCCTTGATATATTCTGATTTCAGGTTCCTTGTATTCTTCATCTAAGGGCGTATATGTGAAGTTTAGTCTGTCTAAGGCTAGCATTAGTGCTTCATAGTTTATGTCTACACCTATGCCGTTTCTGCCTAAAAGTTTGCATTCTATTAGTGTTGTTCCTCCGCCGCACATTTGGTCTAGAACCCATTCTCCTGGTTTACTGTATCTTAGTATTAAGTTCCTGGGTATTTGTGGCGCCCAGTTACCTCTATAGTCTCCTTTGTGTGTAGCCCAGTCACCTCTATTTGGAAAGGACCATACTGTTGTAGTTTCTAGTGTGAAATCTTTTGGCTGATAGTCTTTAATCTGATGGGGGTCCCCAATTTTGACTTCCTCGTTTTCGATTTTCACAAACTTATGTGTTTTAATGTACTCTTTGTATTCTTCAAATTTTATAAGTCTCATAAATGGTTCCCTCTAAAAATTTCTTTTTATTAAAAGTCTCAGTTTTAGAAATGATCCTTTTATTCAAACTTCTCCTTAAACATCCTAATGTTTGGAAGTTATAAATCTTTTAGGTTCAATTGCGCATGAAAAATATTGTATAAAAATGGTGTACTTCATTTCTATCGTTTAAGTCACTATTTTTGATTGTATTAGGCTTGCTAAAATTTTTTCCAGCCTTCTTTCCGAGATAATGTAGTTCATGATATAATCTATGTTTTCTACCCCCTCTCTAAACTGCTTCCACATTTTAGTCCATCCTGGTCCATCAGTGAACCAGAAAAAGGATAGCCCACTATTCTTTAATAGTGTATGTAATCTTATGTAGGATCTGACTATTTCATTAGGTTTCGAGCCTGTACCATGATATATGTTTACTTCACATGCTGCTAAAGGCTTGTCCATGTGTAAGATTAGGAAGTCTACTGTCTTTTGGCCAGGGTAGCTGATCCCTATTTTGCCAAGCTCTACTTCCCTCTTATATGTTAGTGGAATGTTTTCTTTTCTAAATTTTTCTGTTACCTTATCTATTAGGTGCTCGACTAGTTTGTTAAATATTTCTCCTGCACGATTTTTTCTTGCATTAGTGTCTAGTCCTACTTCAACTCCGAACACGTATGTGTAAACGTCCTTTATTTTCCCAAAAAGGTCTATTATACCAGTTTTCTCGCAAAAGGATATCATGTCATCCAACTGTTCCTCTGAAAGGGGCCTTGCTTCAAAATTGTAGCGCTTAATTATAACTTGTTCAGTTACTTCAGCAACTTCAACACTCTGTTCCCTTACTGCGAGCAATATGGGAATCACATTTATTACCTTAGGATGTTCTAACAAAATTTTTCTAAAAAGTATTTTGCGTTCAACATTATTTTTTGCTAGAGTTAAAGAATTTAGTAAACCTAACTCAATCAAATACCTTTTAGCATTCTCTTCAACCTTTTTCCAGTCCACAAAAAAGTCATAACCATGTGCAGTCTTCAACAATGTCCTCCTAAAATCCTCCAAATATTCTTCGAGACTATTGTATCCAAGAAGCTTATAGTCTACCAAACCATTCAAATATTATGTAAGTATGTTGATAAATATTTTTGCATTCTTGTTTGTTGGCTCTTAAAAGATCTTTTCAAAATCATCTGTAGGAAAATATATGCAAAAATATATGAGTATGAGTGAAATAACATATCAAGATTATGTAGAATTTGCCAGAAAACATGATCATGTAATGATAGAAAATGTAAGACTAGAGATTGGAAGAAAATGGCATATAGAAATATGCAATCCGACAAATTTTAAACCTGAGACTACAACAGTATGGAACTTTCCAGACAGAGGAAAGTGGGCAACACACTACCTAAACGCAAAATATAGAGGCAACTGGGCGCCACAAGTGGTTAGAAATTTACTATTAAGATACTCTGAGCCAGGGGACACAATATTAGATTCATTTGTAGGAAGTGGGACGACATTAATAGAATGTAAGTTATTAGGGAGGAATGGTATAGGCGTAGACATAAATAAGGATGCAATAATTCTATCATGGGATAGATTAAATTTCAACTTCAACCCAACAACAATAAGGACTCAAACCATATTATCTTACATAGAAGAACAAGAACAAAGAAAAGAACTAATAGAAGAGTACCCAAGAACAATAATAAGATTATATCATGGTGACGCACGAAATCTGGACAAGATAAAAGACAATGAGATAGACTTAATAGTCACACATCCACCCTACGCAAACATCATAGAATACACAAGAGAAGAGGAGACAGAGGAAGGAGACCTATCAAGAACAAAGTCCATAAGCGAGTTTATATCAGAAATGGGGAAGGTAGCAAAAGAATTTTATAGAGTTTTAAAACCAGGAAAACATGTAGCTATACTAGTTGGAGACACAAGAAAACACAAACATTATGTGCCAATAGCATATAAGATAATGCGCAAATTTCTTGATATAGGATTCATACTAAGGGAAGATATAATAAAACTTCAACATAATATGGTGGGAACAATATCATGGAAAGAAAAAGAAAACGACTTTTACCTAATAGCACACGAACATCTATTCGTATTCAGAAAACCAAAAGAAAATGAAGAATTAGGTAAATACATGGAAAGTTTAAACTTCTAAGATGTAAGATTTATTTTATTCTCTGTAAAATTATCTTTATAATATTGCAGAGAGCGCCATTTTCAGCAGCTTAACCTCTCT
>JARVJS010000002.1 GCA_029776125.1 Nitrososphaeria archaeon | reverse complement strand
TCCTTCAACTATTTTAGCCGAGCAACGCCATCGTATCCCGTCTGTTATTCCAATCTTCATACTTCTCAGATAGTAAGAGTATGGCATCCCAAAGTGGTGTCCTATCCTCCTTATTGGCACCTCCTCTGTTATGCGTCTGCAAACCTCTTCATCCAGAACCATATACTCCGTGTTTCCCGTATCGAAGTCACATATGACCAAGAAAAACGTTTATTGCCATAACAATCGTAGGGTGCAGCTCTAGAACCTTAGCCATGTCCTCGTCCTTCTCCTTCCATGCTATGCTTAAACCTAAAAAACGCATTGCGTCTCTTACAGAAGTGAGACAATATCATAGTGCGCGCTAAGACATACTCGACTACTTCCTACGCAGTAGTTGCTCCATAGCCTTCGAGATAACCTCTTGCTTTCGACGATGTAATCCTTAGGCAAGTGGTCCTCGTAGAAGTTTACGTGCATGCTCTCCGCATGGCGGAAGATCTCTATTCAGCTCCGCTACGAACAAGGCTATGCTCCTATGCGTGCCCAGGCTGATGCCCCTCTCCGAAGCCAAGGCCTTCAAGGCTTCCACGAAGGATCTCCAAATCTTCTCAGATGCCTGAGGATAATCCTTTTTCTCAATAAGCTCCTCAGCCTCCCTCAAATACTTCGCGTTAAGCCTAAGGTAATCCTGCTTAGACATTCTACATATGAATCTAATCCTCGTTTTTAAGGTTTTTCCAAGCTATGGGAAGGCGCGCGCCGAATCCTTATGCAAGTAGTTAAGAAAAAGTATCGTAGCACGCTTAGATCTTCAACCCCTTCCTTAACGCTTCTCTAGCTATAATTCTTCAAACACTTCGAACAGATCAGCTTTTATTCTACCATCCTCTTCAGCTCTTCGCACGCGCTCCGTTATGCCGTGAAACAACGAACCAATGCTTCGAATCTCGATAAAGAGAATTGAAAGTAATTCTCCAGATTTTGTCAACAACGTCCTAGCGCGAGTGAAGATTGAAAACACGAAGCTGCTTGCAAACTTAGCTGACGATTTCAGACATCTTCAAAGAAGTGAAATTCAAGAGATAGAAGAAGTTGGAGTTGAGGAGAGGGTGGGTTCTTCAACTATGCCCCACAAAGTGAATCCTTGGGATTTTGAGCATGTTAAAAGCATGTGAAAGGCGTTTATGCCAAGGATTATAACAGTATTCATAGATGAGATTTCAGAACATCAAAGAGATTTAACAAACTCAGCTTCTAGCAGGTTTCTTGTAGAACTTTTTGTAGCCTTTGATCATTGCATTAATTGGCTTATTGATGCATTTTCACGGATAAAAGTTAACGAAGAAGAAATGAAAAAACATGTGGAATTGAGTAAAGATCAGGCAATAGCTGAACCGCTTTACATACTACTTGTTGTTCACGGTCACCTGAATGCTTATGAATATACTCGAAAATTGGTGCAAGAAGCTAGGAAAACGCATCGCAAACTATCAAAAATGATATAGAAAGATGAAGATAGTGATTCATGCAACTGAATGCTTATGGAAAAACAAGAGGAATTGGACACCAGACGTATGTGCTACAATAGACCAGTATGATATTGGTCTGGTGGCTGGAATAAACAAAAATATTCTTATTCGTGTTTAAAAAGAAGAAGTAGAGGGGATCAAACCTATAATCTTAGATTTATCGTTGATCATTAATTAATGAGCTAAAAAGGATAAAGTATAGGCTTTACGCCTTAAACAGGCCGAAAACCTATATTTAAATCTAGATATCGAAATAGAGGTAGAACTCGTAAGGATGCGGTAAAGATGAGACTTGCGTGTATTGAGACATTTCGAGCTCAATTATAGTATTGATCAAGTCATCAGTAAATATTGGTTTTAAGAAATCAGAGTCGCTTTTCAAAGCTTCAACAGCTTCCTTTAGACTTGTTGGAAGCTCTCTTATTCCAAGTTGTTTCTTTCTCTCAGGAGTTATAGAATAAATGTTTTCGTCTACAGGATCTCCCGGATCAATTTTCTTTTTTATACCATCCAATCCTGCAGCTACTACACTTGAAAAGCAGAGGTAAGGATTGCATGAAGGATCAGGAGTTCTAAATTCAACCCTCTTTTTACTAGCATTCTTTTCCCCCTTTTCGTAAACTGGAATTCTAACGTTTGCAGACCTATTGCTTTTACTCCAAGCTATGTAAATTGGTGCCTCATAACCAGCTACAAGCCTTCTGTAAGAGTTGGTGGTTGGAGCAACTATTGCTGAAAGCGCGCGACTATGCTCAAGTAAACCTCCTACAAAATACCTTCCAAGCTGGCTAAGCTCTGCATACTCATCTGAAGAATCAAAGAAGAGGTTTGAGAGTTGTATTGTTTCTAAAGATGGAACTGGATCTAAAGGATCTTTTCCCCATAAACTAATATGTACATGCATACCACTACCATTATCACCATAGATTGGCTTAGGTAAGAAAGTTGCAATCTGATTTCTTTTGTAGGCTATGTTTTTTGCAACATACTTTAGAGTTACAACGTTATCTGCCATCTTAGTTAAAGTGTCTCTTACCATGTCAATTTCACATTGTCCTGCAGTGGCTACTTCATGGTGATGAGCTTCGCAAGGTATACTAAAATAGTTCTCCAGAGTAAAAACAACTTCGTTCCTATAGTCCATTAAAGTGTCCTGAGGAGGCGCTGGAAAGTAACCTTCTTTAAATCTAATTAAGTAGTTGTCTTCTCCTCTCGACCACGGAGCCTCTTTTGAGGATATTGAATAAGATTGTCCCTTAAAAGGCGAAAGGACATCTAAGGAAATTTTGTCAAATACAAAGAATTCAACTTCTGGACCCCAGTATGAAGTCTCGAAGCCTAAACTTTTTATATAGTCCTCTGCTTTTTGAGCTACATACCTAGGATCTCTTGAAAAATTTCCCTTTCCAAAACCCATTTGAACGTTGCACACTAATCGAGCAACCTTGTAGTTAGTATCATACCATGGAACAATGGAGAATGTATTTAGGTCTGGTAACAAAACCATATCCGACTCATGAATTTCCGTAAAACCCTTTATTGAAGAGCCGTCAAGCTTTGGAATACCTTCTACTAAGCTTTCTTCTGATAAGCTAGAAGTTGAAACTGTAACATGCTGAAGCCTTCCAAGGACGTCTGTAAATTGAAGGTCTAGGAACCTAACATTCTCCTTTTTTATTTTTTCAAGGGTTTCTGCGCCCAGTTTCCTGTCCTGTAGCATGCAAACGATCAAACATATCAATATTTAAATCTTTCGCTTATAAGTATCGTAAATTTTAATTTACTTGAACAATTGTGCACAAAAATTAACTTTTTCTTTACAATTTATAAAGCAAGGTTCATGCTTTCCTTTACTGGAGTTAAGACTACATGAGTATTCGTTCTTACTACGTTTGGTATAGAGAGCAAGGATTTAGTGAATTTACTTAATTCCTCTGTTGATCTAAACTTACTTACAACTACGACATCGTTTTCGCCGGTTATGTCGTAAACAATAAAAGTATTAGGAATATTTGCTATTTGATTCTCAACTTCAAGTAATTTCCCACCAGAAACTGTTATTTCAGTTACTGCAGTTACCGAATAACCCAACTTCCTATAGTCTACTTCAATAGTATAGCTTTTTATAACACCCATTTTTTCAAGTTTCTTTGTTCTAGCTAGTACAGTTCCAGTAGAGACTTTAAGTCTTTCTGCTATTTTTCTAAAAGAAACTCTTGAATCCTTCATGTATTCTCTTAGTATTTGAATGTCAAGTT
>JARVJS010000014.1 GCA_029776125.1 Nitrososphaeria archaeon | reverse complement strand
GCGCATGCTCGGCAAATCCAGACAGATATCCTGGAGCGCCAGAAAAGTCCCCACCCCATCGAAGATGCCGCTCGGGAACCCCAGGCGATAGTATACCCAAGTGGACTCAATATATATTTCGATGATAATAGTAACACTAGAGTAATATATTACTTAAAAGCCCTTTTTAAAAATAAAAATATATACTTCAATTTGGTTGATCACCCCAAAGATGCAGATATAATAATCACGGATGATGAAAATAAATATAAGAAGGATATTTTAAATGTAAATGAGATTACATTTGAACCGAATCTAGATTTTAAAAAAATTGTTCAAAAATTATTTAAAAAAGAAACGATATTTCTAGGCGTTGATCCGGGGGAAAGAACGGGTGTGGCACTTTATTATGGAAAAAAACTTATTTTAAATGAAGTAATTTCGCCATGGGAAAATGCAATATATTTTATAGTTGGAATATTAAAGGAATTTGAAGATAACAGGAAAATTGTTAAGATAGGATGCGGAAATTTAAAAAGTGCGGATGAATTGAAAAAGATATTACAAGCACGATTCGATAAAATAGAGATTTATTTTATTGATGAAAAAAAGACAACAAAAAATATAAAATTAAAAGGGAAACAAGGTAAGGAAAAAGATAAAATTTCAGCTTTAAAAATCTTGCAAAGAGAAGGAAGAAAAGTTATTTAGCAACTTTTCTACTTTATTATCATCTAAATTTGTGCATATAGCATTTTTCTGAATCCATTCAGGTAATAGTCCAAAAATAGACTTTGAAGCGAATCTTGAATCTAACAAGAAAACTATAGAGGAAGAAGTGTTTCTTGTGACCCTACCAATTGATTGTACTGCTTTCTTAATCGCGGGCTCTAGCATAGAAATTAGAAAAGCATTTTGGGAAAATGTCCTTTTTATATAACTCATTCTCAAAAAGATTTGTTTAGTAGGAGGGGGTAAAGAAAGACCTACAACTATTACTGAACGCATTTCACCTCCTTGAAAGTTTTCCCCCTCAGAAAAACGACCTCCTTGGACAGCAAAGAGTAATGCACCTTTATTTTTATAGCTTTTAAAACTTGAACAAATTTTATCTGCTTCCTTTAATGTCATGCTAGGTGATTCTTTAAAAAAAGGACGTTTAACATCATATGCTGTAAAGAGTATCTTTTCTGTCTCTTTAAGAACTTTGTATGATGAAAAGAACACACCTATATTTACAGGCAAAATGGTACATATATTGTAGATACGTCCGGCAATTTTTTTGAACAGATCAACTGTTCGCTCTTTATATTTTGTTGTTAATCCGGTATCAATAATAATCTGTATTTTTTTAATTAAATCTTGTGAACTGATTGAGTAATATTTTGTCTTAGTTGGATCAAGTTTTAATATTGTTGAATAGATTTTAGGTGAACCTATTGTTGCAGACATCATTATGAAAGACCAAAATTTATTTAAAAGAAAACTAAATTCTATTGTCGGATCAACATTAATGAAGGTAAGTATTTTTTCTTTACAATTAGTGTCAACATATAATAAAATATTTTGACGATTGAGATAAAGGAGAAGATAGTTCAAAAAAGTATGTATTTTTATAAGATTTTTTGCTACGTAAGGGAGACTTTTATAGGAAGTGATAAATACGGTGCTTAAACAACTTGAAAGCATATTTTGCAAATCATTTATTTTGTCAAGATTAAATGATTTTAGTTCACTTTTAATAAGAGATTTATCATGCGCAGAAATTTTATCAACAATAAAACAAATTCTATTAAATAAGGGGTAAAGGGAAGAAAGCCATCCAACTAATTTATGTAAACCAAGCCGTTGTGCCTCACTTATACTTTGCTCAATATCCTTTTCTTTTATTTTAAATGTAAAGATTTCCGATAAAATATCTAGTAAGTTATGGCACTCATCAAGGATGATTATAGTCTTTGAATAACCTTGTGAAGATAAAATAAAATTGGAGAAGAGTAAATCTTGTAAAAAGCTATTATATGTCATAATACATAGCCTTGAAGAGAGAGATAATCTTCTTAAAAGTTCATATGGGCATACATGATAAATTTTAGCTTGTAATAAAAGCGATTCTAGATTTTCTGTATTAAATATAATTTTGGATAAAATCTGCTGATCAAGAAAATAGCAATTGGATTTATAATAGCATAGATTGAATGTATTTACATATTTACACAAAATATTTAGTGACAAATTATCCAAATTCTGTGACTGGTAAAATAGACAAAGCTCATTTTTTGAAAATAAAAATGAGAATGGAAAATGCTTTCTTTTTTGAATCTTTTTAGTCTCGTCTATAACATGCTCGATTTCACGCTTTGTTCTACACAGATATAATACAGAAAGGTTAAGTTTCTCAGCTACTTCAAGAGATGCTGAGAGAGCTGAAACAGTTTTTCCGTACCCACTTGTAGCTTCAAAAATAAGGTTTTGTTTGTTCTCTATGCATGATTTTATAACCTCTATAGATTCAAGTTGGCCCTCACGATAATATTGATATGGGAAATAGGACATCACTATATAATTTTAGAAAAATATTTATTCACCAAGCGCTTAAAGTTATGTTTTTAAATAATCAAGTTAATCTTTAAGAATATGGAAGACAGTTACCGAAAATACATTTATGACCTTATAGAAAAAGGTAAAGTTGAGATAATTGAAAAATCTGTAGACAAGGATAAAGATGTTCCAAGAATACTTTATTACAATCAAGAAACGCCTGTGCTTTTTAATAAAATTAAAAATTTTGAAAACACTAAAATTGTAGGAAACCTTTGCCCAAAGTTAAAAAATTTGATAGATACATTAAATATAAGTGAAAGCGAGTTAACTGATAAGATAATAAATTTTTATTCAAATCCAAAAAAACCAATTAATATTTTTAATGAAGGGGAATGGGTTGAAAAAAGAGTAGACTTAAGTAAATTGCCAATTCCAAAATATTATAAAAAAGATGGAGGGCACTATATTACTTCTTCAATAGTTGTTTGCCAATTTCCCAATTCTGATGAAGAAAATTTATCTGTACATAGAATAATGGTTATCGGAAAAGATTTTGGCACGATCAGAATTTTACCTAGGAATTTATTTAAAATATTAAATGAAAAGGGTGGAAAAAGTGAAGTTGCAGTTATTATAGGTGTACACCCCGCGATATTCTTAGCAGCTAGTCTTTCTTTAGATTATGGGGTTTCTGAATATAATTTAGCTAATTCATTTTTTAATGGAAAACTTAGATTAGTTAGAACTGAAAATGGAATAAAAGTTCCAATGGGATCGGAGGTTATTCTTTTGGGAGAAATAGATTTAAAACAAAGGAGTAAAGAGGGGCCGTTTACAGATATAACAGGCACATATGATATTGTACGTGAGGAACCTATAATAAAATTTACTAAAATGCTTATTCCTAGAGAAGAAGATATTATTTTTCATGCACTTTTACCAGCTAGTAATGAACATAAACTTTTTATGGGTTTACCTCAAAAAATAAAAATAATAAATGTACTAAGAAAGAAAGGCGTTAATTTTAAAAAAGTAAACTTAACCAATGGTGGATGTGCCTATTTTCATTGTATAATAAGTATTAAGAAAACAAATGAAGAAGATGGAAAAAATACAATCAAATACATTTTCGAAAACGTGCATTCGATAAAGTTGGTAATAGTTGTAGATGAGGACATAGACCCTTATAAAATAGAAGAAGTTGAATGGGCAATTGCAACACGTTTTCAAGCTGATAAGGGATTAGTTATCTTAAGGGACCAACACGGGTCAAGCTTAGACCCCTCAACCTTTAAGACGGGTAAAACTTCAAAAATGGGTATTGATGCTACTTTACCTTTAAATGCTAAAAAAAGCAATTTTAAGCGGGCACAGATTAATGAATAAATTAGATAAAGCAAATGATACCGCTCAAAGAATTATTAGAGCATTAAGTAGATTTTATAAAAGTGATATGAGAATAAGAATTAGAACTGCACATATTTCAGGTGTATCATATGAGAATATAGGTGATGCCGGCTTATTATTTTTAGAAGATATTGCAGAAAAAGGAAAATTTTCGGTATACACAACTGTTAATCCAATGGGGGCAGATATTTATGATAACACTTTTAATTTGCATGAACAGTTTATAAAAAAGCAAGAGGAAATAGCAAAAGCTTATCTTAAGATGGGTGCTATCGAATCTTTTACCTGCACACCTTATGATTATTTCTTAGTCCCAAAAAAAGGAAGCCATGTAGCATGGGCAGAATCATCTGCAGTAGTATATGGTAATTCTTTTCTTGAACTTTATACTAATAAAGAAAGTGCACTTAGTGCTTTAGCAAGCGCAATTTTAGGTGAAACAATTTATTCAGGTATGCATATAGAAGAAAACAGGAAATGTACATATTCTTATAAATACAAAAACAAAATTAATGAATTAATTTTAGGCTTAATTGTTTATCATATAGGGAAGGAAACAGAAAGGCCATTTAATATAAAACTAGGAAAAAGATTGTCATCACTTGAAAAAAAAGCATTATCAGCAGCATTAGGAACTATAGGAAATGTTGCAATGTTGAAGATTGGTGATAGAAAAGGTATTAGTAAAGAAGTTTTAAAAAAAGATTTAGAAAAAGAATATTTAGAATTGAATACCAGTGAAGATGGGGAAATTATTATTTTAGGATGCCCACACTGGAATCATAAAGAAATAATTAATCTTCTGGAAAAAATGTATGGAAGGTGCTTCAAAAAAGATTGCATAATAGCTTGTTGTAAAAAAGCGTACGAAAGCACAATTAAGATTTATGATAGGAAATTACTAAATAAAAAAAGAATATACTTTTTTAAGGGAGCGTGCCCAATATTTTCGCCTTTACTAAAAGAAATTGGAGTTAGTAAAGTTATTACAAATTCGGTTAAGGCAGCACACTACTATAAATACAGAGGCATTAAAGTTAATTTAAGAGAATTGAATAGTATAATTGAAACAGAAAGTGAATAAAGATGAACAAAATCATATTAGAGGGGAGAAGTATAATTGAGGGAAAAGTTTTTGGAGAATTAATAATCTCAAGAAAGCCCTTATCTTTTCTAGGTGGAATTGATATAGTTACAGGAAAAATTATAGATCCTAATAGTAATTTATATGGCGAACAATTAACTGGGAAAATATTTTACTTACCGACTTCGATTGGAAGTACTGTAGGTGCATTTGTAATTTACAAATTATATAAAGAACATCTAAGTCCTAAAGCAATTTTGTGTGAAAAAGCAGATACTATGTTGGTAACTGGGTGTGCGATCTCAAATGTTCCATTAATAGACGATATAAATATAAATAAGCTGCCAAAAGTGGATATTATAAAAAATTGTGAAGTTGATGGAAATAGAGTGATTATTACAGAGGATTAAAGTGAAAGTTTTGACACAAAATCTTGTGAGGAACTAAAAATTGAACTTATTATTTTATCTACTTTTTCGCGATTTTCTATAGTGGTGTATACTCTTATCATATCTACATACCCACTAATTGCATTTAATACTACATTTTCGCTAAGAGGCATGTACCAGAATATTGGACCCTTTGAAGATCTTGTGAAAACACATAATTCATTTAATGTTTCACGTTTTGAATTAACAGGCAAGGATGGAGCTGTTGAGACGTCTACAAAAATTGTTTTTTCTGATACTTGTGCATGAGCACTTATTGCTTTTTTTAATGTAGCACGTACATCTTTCTGGGTTAGTAATTGATAAATGAATGGATCTTTTCTGTGAACAATTTTCTCATACACACATTTGATTAATCTTCGGTTTATGACATCTTCTATTATTGCTTTTGATTCTTTTAAAGAGTCTTCTTGAGAATGCATTATTTTTGATATAATAGATTCGTCATCTAATTCTATTAAGGATTGTATGTTTTTAAAATTTGAGAAATCAAGTACATCGTCAGCTAGCATAAAGGCTTGAATGAGCATTATTTCCGCTGCACGAACTGTTTTATGAAAATATACTGCCTTAAACATCTCATATCTTGAAATAAATAGAGCTTCAAGCGAATATATAGCGGCATAATCAAGTGCTAGCCGATTTTCTTTTTCATATACTTCAAAAGAATTTAGTAAACGATGAACATCAACTTGGCCGTATTCAACTCCTGTAAAATATGCGTCACGAAGAACATAATCTATGACATCAACACTTAATCCGCCACCTATTATTTCATTCATATAAAGAGGATCTTCTTTTGATTGGCCTATAGCCAGATTTGCTATATTTTTGGAAGAAAAGCCATAACTCTCTATAATATCTTTTATCCTTGTTTCTGTGATTACCCTCAAGGTTAAGTCTTCATGTGTAAGATTTCTTTTTGAAAAAATTACTTCTTCAAAAAGATGGGAAAATGGACCGTGACCTATATCATGTAGTAAAGCGGCGATCCTTAATTTTTGTAAATCGTCTTTAGATAAAAAATTCTTTGAAACAAAAATGTCACCAATATAGCCCGCTAAATAAAGGGCACCCAAAGAATGTGAAAAACGTGTATGAGTTGCACCAGGATAGGCATAATGAGCACCTGAAAGTTGCTTTATTCTTCTTAATCTTTGGAATTCAGGAGTATCGATTAACCTTTGTTCCAATTCAGTTAGCTTTATATACCCATGTACAGGATCTTTTATTTCTAACAATTGAAAATACACCTAATTATTAATATTGGTCCCGATATATTTTACTTTTAATCTTTCTGAAACAATAGACCATATGGAATTATGGACTTCAGAAATAGGCCTATTTCCATCTATAACAACCCATGAATTTTTATTCGCTAGTTCTAAGAAACATTTACGCACACGCACTAAATAGTTAAAATCCTTTTCATGAACATCCCGATTTAATTCTTTTCGTTTAAACGAGATTTCTGGAGGTATGTCTAAAATAATAGTTAGATCGCAATCAGGCAGATTTTTATCAAGATTCATGAGCCAATCAAGTGGTAAACCATTTGCGACACCATATGCAAGATTAGATTGGTAATATCTATCAAATATGATGATGAAATTCTTTTTAATATATTCTTCAATTTTAGGTTTTAATTCCCAACGATTTGCTGAAAGAAGGATATGCTTTACCTCTAAAGGAACAATTATTTCGTTTAAAAGAATTTTTTCTATTAATTGGCCTATAGGTGTCTCATAGTTTGGAAATGAAAATTTTATTACTTTATAGTTCAACTCTGATAGTCTTTTTAGCAATAAGTCGGTTTGTGTTTTTTTACCTGATTGATCGATTCCATCTATAGCAATTAGCAACTTGACTCGATAATATAGGGTTTAAATGAGGGATTTAAAACTTATGGAAGTTATGGAAAAATAGGAATAGTCTTTCTAGACAACATTTTTATTTTTGCAGTGCAAAAACTTTAACTTTATAATAATTTTTGTTATAGGGTGGAGTACATGAGCAACATAATAAAATTATTTGCATTGAAAAGAAAATTATCGAGACCATATATAAAGAGGGAGAAAGTTTTACTTATCTATGCGCTTACAACAATTTTTGTTTTAGCTATTGGTGTTAGATTACTGTCAGCGCAGTATGGATTTTACATTAATGAATTTGACCCTTATTTTCAATACATTTCCACTAATTACATTGTAAAGAGTTTTGACCAAAAAGGATTTGCAGGAATACTTGATTACTTTAATTGGATAGATAAAATGGCCTGGTATCCTGAAGGAAGAGATGTAGCCTCAACTTCATTTAGTGGACTACATTATTTAGGTGCTTTTCTATACTTATTTTTCCGGAACATACTTCAAATAAATATTACTCTATACGATTTTCTAGTCCTACTTCCAGTAGCAATAGGAGGATTTATATCATTAGCAATTTATTTATTAGGAAAGAAAATTGGTGGAGAGGGAGTTGGTATTTTTGCAGGCTTACTTTCTACTTTGTCACCTCCTTTAATATCGCGTGATTCTTTTGGATGGTGGGATACTGAACCCTTAGCCTATTTATTCGGAATATTGACTTTTATACTATTTTTAGAAATAATTGAAAAAGAAAAAGTTTCAATTAAAAGTTTAAGTGCGGCTTCAATTGCTGGCATCTTCTTAGGTCTTTCAATGACTATTTGGGGAGGGGCAATGTATTTTGTTGGGACCTTAGGTATATTAGTATTGGTAGCACTGTTTTTTATTAAGTCATATAAGTCATTTTTTGAACATATTCTAGTCTTAACTGGATTTAATTTGCTTGTTAGCATGATGTTTAAGAAACCAGGATATATGGTTATAATTAACCCAGCAAATCTTGTTATATACATTGGTATTGCAAGTTGTTTTCTTTTAATATTTAAGGAAAAAGGTACAGCAATTGGATTTAAAGATAAGGTTTACTCTATTTTAACTGCCGTTATGATAGGGTTAACTTTAGTTAGCTTTGGTGCAGTAGGAAAACTAACACAAAGGTATCTTTCTGTTATTTTTCCTTTTGAGTTATCCCAAGAGCCCATTGTTGAATCTGTTGCGGAACATGCGTCTTCAACAGCTGTTGAATATTTCACCTTTTTCTCTATTATGATATTTTTTGGAGGATTTAGTATATATTATATAATTAAAAATGTTGATTTTAGAAGATTTTCGGCGATAATTTTTACTGTTACTGCCTTATATTTTGCAGCCTCATTTGGAAGATTAATGATTTACTTAACATTTAGCTTAACAATTTTAGGTGGTATTGGAATATTGGCTATTATAAGAACTTTATTTGCTCAACCATCTAAATTTACTTTCAAAAGAAAAGGATTAGAGATTACAAACACGAATTTCAAGTTAATATTTATTGCATTTATTTTAATTATAATGTTATTTAATTGTAGCATTTGGATACGCTACGCAGATCAACCTGTTTCACTTCTTAATGGTTCAACCGCTTTTAAGATTGTTAGTAACGATTGGATTGACGCCTTATCTTACATTCGAGAACAAACGCCTGAGGATTCTGTTATTATTTCTTGGTGGGATTATGGATACTGGATAAGGGTAATTGGTAATAGAACAACATTAGTTGATAATGCAACATTAAATACAACAAAAATTGCATTAGTAGGTAAAATGTTCTTATCAAATGAAGAGGAGGCAATAAAAATAATAAAGGAACTTGTACCTGGAAGAAAAAATGTATATGTGGTTGTATTTACTGTCGGACAGCAAATTCAACAAGGAGTATACTGGATAGGAGGTGGGGGAGATGAGAGTAAATTCCCTTGGATGGCAAAAATTGCTAGATTAGATGAAACGAAATATTATAATGAAAGTAAAAACCAGCCCACTGAATACTTTTGGGAAAATACACTTTTAGGAAAAATGCTTCCTTGGACACCGACCCAGGCACAATACGGTAATCAAATTATTACGGTTTATTATTACTATCAAAAAATCGGAGAAACGAATAATCCTTACTTTGAATTAGTATATAAATCGCCTTTCACGTCTTATTTACAAGTGCTAATTTATAAGGCCAAGCTTTAAAGTACACCTAATTCTTTATATTATGTTACTTTTCAAATAAGCATACTTGTCATCTGGAGAGAATTTAGGTGGATGTGGGGAAATTGTTGGAGAACCACAATTTGGACATGCTTCTCTTAAAGTATATAACAAGCATTTAGGACACTTTTTTAGCAATTGTCTCATTTTTGACCACTCAAATTCTTTTTATCGAAAGTTCGCATTTATTCTTTCTTGCTTCCTTTTGAAGAATTTCGTTGACCTGCTTTAAGAATTGTTCTGCAATCTTATAATTTGGAGCAGATAAGGATAAACGATAATTTGGGGCACCAACATACTTAATTGAAATCATAATATTTTCGTCATTTAATTTACTGGCTGCATTTAAAACCTGTTTGATAACTTCTAAGCCGTTAGGAGCAGATGAAGTGATTTGTAATATTTCGTTTATAACTACAGGAGGGGGAGAAAGTTTTTCTTTTGCAACCTCGTATATTTTTTGGGAAAAATCTTCTGGCAGAGAAAGTTTTGTTAGAACAGAAGGACCTTTTTGCAATAGAGAATCAATCATAGAATATAGGGAGGTATATTCTTCTAAAATTTTTTCAATGTAGTTTTGTAATACAGTATCTGGAACTTGGAGGTCCAGAGCAACCTTCTTTAGAACACTTTTGCTTTTTTCTTCCTTCTTTATTAAAATTAATTTATTTCTTTTCTCTTCTTCTGTTACTTGACGCAGAGAGAGATCAACTTCTTTTCTAATTTTATCAACTCTTATAACTTTAAGAACAACTTTTTGGTTTTCTTTGATATATTTATCGATATGCTTAACCCACCCTGATGATACTTCAGATATATGGAGAAAACCATGCATACCCCCATATTCATCCAATGTAACATAAGCACCATAAGGGGTTATTTCTGTAACTGTCGCTAAGACAACTTCACCTTCTTCTGGCAATTGAAATTCCTTCTTTGGCATAATTAATCATAAAGGGTAAATAATAGAGAGTTATAACTTTTCTAATTAGTTATACTGCAGTTTTATGAAACAAATTATTCAATTCTAGGCGCAAGGTAATAATTAAAATCTATTCCATAAGGGCCAATTTTAAAATTTAATTTTATGGGCATTTTGGATGAATATTCCAGTGTAACATTTTCTGAAACCGAAGAAAGGGCACTGATTACATCGATTAAATGCGATAAACTGTAAGTAGATGAACTTTCCTCTTTGATGTCGATAGAGATTAAATCTTCATTTGTTTTATCAACAATAACTTTTGCAACACCTGCATCACCTTGTCCTTCTAATAAAAGTTGATCTTTAGTTGTAGTCAAAGTAACAGTTTCTGAAACCACTTGGATATCATCTAATAATTTTTCTAGTGATTTGGTTTTTATTACAATCTTTGAATTCAATGGTACCTTTGGTAATGGTGTTGATGTACTATAGGGCTCAATTAAATGTAGAAGATACTCTCTTTTGTAAGAATTAAATAGCTTGATTAAGAGTGTATTTTCTTTTATTTCAAGCTCAACCTTATCCTTTGAGGAAGCTCTTTTAATGAATTTAACTAAATCCTCAATTTTCACTCCTATCTTTATTGGTTCTGAACATTCATACCTTTCAAATGCGGTGTTAGGCCAATTCAGATCAATAAGGGCAATGTGTGAGGGGTCCATTCCTCGAAAATTTATTCCTTGGGGGGTAGCTTCAAAAGTAGCTTCTTCAACCAATGTAGAAATAGCTGTGGACACGGCTTTCCATTCTTCTGGACTTTCACTTCTTGCTAAGAACATATCGATCGCCTTTATCTTTAATATTATCATTTAATAAAAATTTACCTAAACTTGATCCAATCGTTTTATTATATTACCTTTTATTATAGCCTTACCACCTGTACTTTCACATAAAATTGAATTACATGAAGGACATTTAATATTAATTGTAGAGTGCGAGAAAATTATTTTTTGTGCTTTACAATTGGAACATTCAACTAGATAAAAAGCACTTTTGGGCTTTGGTAATAATACTTTCTCTTTTTTAACCAACTTATTATATCACCTTTCAACTATTTCAGCCTTTCTTAATCGTACACCTTCACGATGATGTACGAAATTGCATTGCTTACATTTTAATTTTAGCGTAACTTTTTTTGTTGTTTTTGCAGTACGTACCAACTCCGGGAACTTCTGACCACCATATCCTTTTTTATCTCGCTCATGATGACGTGCGCCTGCTGATGAACGTCTTTCTCTTCCTTTTTTATAAATTGCAACAGAGTGTATAGTATGTGCTTTACATTTTGAACAATACGTTTTAATTTCTTTAGGAATTTTCAAGGTGCTCCGCCCATCCTCCGCTAAGAGATAACTTATTTAAAAATGGTTCGATATTACCATTTGGCAAAATTGTAACATCCTCAGGTTCAAGTGGACCATATTTTTTTAGATCAACACCAACAAATGGAGGAATATCTGAATGTATTCTAACAAGCACAGTTTTTTTAATAACTTTCTTTTTTATTTCCTCTAACTTATTAACATGACCCATTTCTATATCCTTTAGAAAATTTTCTGCATTCTGTTTGAATTTTATGATTTGATCATACAAAAAGCGTTCTTCCAAAGTAAGGTTGGAAAAGGTTAATTTTTTGGAGGAGTCTAAAAAGATTTTTCTTGATCTTATTTCTAATAGTTTTTTGATTAGGGACAATATAATTGTTTTTTCTTCATAATTTAAAACTGAGTTTATTGTTGTAGAAGAATTATTGTTTTTGTTTTGTTTAAAATATAACACTATATTTTCAAAGAAATCTTCATCTAGTTTTGTAAGATCATCGTTCAATATTTCATTTATGAGTAAGTCATATAATCTATTGATATCTAATGTTAGAGACATTGCCCATCATTTTGTACACTCTACCGTCTACTTAAAATATTTATTATGATATTGTAACTTAAGGAAACTCTAAAGGTTTAGCTAGCCCCATACATATTAGAAAAACTGCTGCCATCTCGGGAAGAATAACTTCTTCTTTTTTATATGGACCAAATATTTGTTCATTTAATTCAAACCTTGGAGCGTAATCTACATAAACTTTGATCGGCTCTTGGGAAAAAGCGATTGCATCAACTAATGGATGAAAAGTGTCAATGTTAGTAATTCTTTTTTTAAGAAGACCAGTTTCACCGTGTAATGTTTCAGGCATTCTAAATATTCGATGTATGTCTGTAGTCACATTTGTATCTATCCTTATTTTAATTTTATCAATTACCTTTTCTAATGATAATTGCAAATCCTTATATGTTATTGTTGAAAAATACTTTTGTAATAGAGATCTAAGATAGGTTTCGTCCCAATTTTCTAATTTGATACCTATTATATCTTCAAAAAATGATTTAGAGAGGCGGCCCATCCAACCTTTTTCATGAGGGAGAGGGAAAATTTGATGGAGGTCGTTAATAGGTACATTCCGATTTAGTATAGTGTTTAATAGCTTAAACCCATTTAAAGTCAAGTAGTCTGAAAGTTCTAAACGAAAATTTTGGTCAACATCTTCATAAAGTGAGTTTTCTACAGTTAAATGATAACCTCTTTTTCCTGAAAAATATATTTTTATTTTATCTTTACCAATTCCAAAATCCTCTGTAAGAATATCAATTAATCTAATTATCTCATCTTTTCCGTATTCTAGGCCTTCTTTTGTCGGAATATTTGCTGTAGTAATCTTTTCTGAGCCACATAAGGAACATCTTTTATTATTTAAATCGGCAAAGAATGAGTTACAACTATTACATATGTAAATAAAAGTCATGTGATTTTCTTTAAATGGCATGTGATCTAAGTCTATATCAAAAACAAGATCAGCACCTTTCCATAAGCGTGAATTAATAGGCGCTGAAGGATCATCATAGTATGCGGTTGAATAGTAAACCGATTTTGGAGCCTCATGCACAAGCAATGCCTTTAGTTCACCCTCATTTTTTAATGTGACATGCCGAATCATTTTTTCAGGATAAAATGTTAAATAACCAATTTCCCTTTCAGGTAACCTTTGAGGGGCGCAAATTTTATTTATGTTTTCATAATAATATCTTCTAAATGCTTTCTTTAGAAAATCGTCTTTTTCTATCAAGCGTCTTATCACCTTTTTTAAGTTTGTAATTCAGAGGATGAGATATATTGTTGCATGAATCATCTTTATAACATAAGCCTTGAGAAAAAAGGGTTTTACAATCCGGAACATTATATCTTTTTCGTCCTCCTCGCAAACCTGCAATATGTTCAACTTGATATTTTGCAATTTTTTCATTAAAATCTGGAGAAGAGGAAAATAGACTTACAATTTCTTCAGTTGATTTTCCTTTTTTTAGTAAAAAAGTTGTTATGAAAAAACGTTCATAGTGTGACAAATTTTTTCCAGACTTAATTTTATCTAATATTTGTTTCACGCAAGGAGGGTCTTCTGTTAAGACAGAGCTTTCGTGCAATCTTTTTGGAAGAGGACGATTTCTTACTATATCAACAAGATATTGGAGTTTTTGGGGAACTATTGGAGTTGGAGCATCTTTTATTCTTTTAAATATTTCTTGAAATATTTTATCACGAGCAAGTCTTATTAGTTCCTGTCTTCTTAGGTAAACAAGACCGTTACTAACTATTTTGTTAACAATCTTCCAATGAAGACTTTTTAAAGAAGAAGAAAGTTTAACATAATCTTTAACATGGATTGCGTACTCGTAATATTCATTGCATATAGCATAATCAACTTCGTATATGTTTATATTTAATAATCTTCTTAAAATATATGTTAGAATACTTTTATTTCGCTCAGTTTTTAAGAAATATTCTGCACGACTTGCTTCATTAAAAGCGAACCTGGCGATCACGTCTTCACGTTGACTTGCTTTAATAATAATAACAGCTAACATAAAGGAGAGCAGATCAGTATCTTTATCGAGAGTATAAAGTTCAGGTGGATACTTTGAGGACATTAACCTTAATTCACATCGCCTTATTACTTTCTCAAATTCATTTAGCGTGAAATCATCTAATGTTAAACCCAATTTTGCGATATACTGTCTAGTTTCTTCTAAGAAAGGATATTTTATTAAGTCCTCTTCACCCAAAATTTGCATGCAAGATAGACACCACCATATTTTTACTTATACCTACTTAATTAGTGTTCAAAAAGATTTAATTAAACTAATATATAAACAAAAGGGCCGATATGCAATTTGTGGAAATTAAATTTATAAAAAAGGGTAAAGTTGAATTTAGAGAATATCAGGATAAATTTTCAAATATTTGTCTTGAAAAAAATTGTTTAATTGTAGCACCAACAGGTTTAGGAAAAACAGTTATTGCAGCATTATTTATCGCGAAAGCATTAAACATGGACGAAACAAGAAGATTTTTAATAATTGCGCCAACACGCGTTTTAGTAGGCCAACATGCAACTACATTAAAAGAAATTTTGGATTTAGATTGTGAGGAAATAATGGAAGTAACTGGAGAAAAGAATATTGAAGAAAGGAAAAATTTATGGAGCAAAAGGATAGTAATTGCTACAGCAGAAGTCACTTTAAACGACTTAGAAAAAGATATATTTGACATCAAACAATTTTATGCTGTAATTTTTGATGAAGCGCATCATGCAATTGGTGATCACCCATATGCAATACTAGGGAAAGAAATTTTTCAAAAAAATAAAGACATAAGGATAATTGGATTCACGGCATCACCACCTCTAGAAAAGGAAAGAGTTCAAAATATCCTAGATTCACTAAAATTATCAGATATAGAAACAATTACAGAAGAAGAACCCGAGGTTAAAAAGTATATTTTTGGGTCAAAAATTATAGTAGTTAAGGTAAAGCCGACTGCAGCCTTAAATCGAATAAGACAAAGTTTACTTAAATCGATTGAAAATATAAGTAAACAATTAAAAAACGAAAATGTAAACTTTTCTAAAATTAAATCGCTTAAGGAACTTCTAGAATTGCGTAGAAGGGAAATAGATATAGAAAATAAAACAATTATTACCTCATTAATTAGGATACATCATTGTCTAAATCTAGTTGAAACATATGGCATTGAACCTTTTATTGATTACTGCGAAAAAATATTTTTAAAAAAAGGGAAAAGTGTGGTTCAATTAAAAAATGATCCTGATTTTAGAACAGCCTACGAAGTAGCAAAAAGTATGCAAGTAGTAGGGGAGGAGCATCCAAAAGTAATTCAATTAAAAAAAATCTTAACGCATATTAAGGGAACAGATAATGCCATAGTTTTTACAAATCATAAATATGCTGCAAAAATGCTTTTTGAAAAAGCAAAAAATTGGAACATACAAGGAGCATATCTAATTGGAAAGAGGGGAAGTATTAGCCAATCACAAAAAGAGCAATTAGATGTTCTCGAAAAAATGAAGGAGGGAATATACAGAGTATTATTTGCAACAAGAGTAGGTGAGGAGGGATTAGATATATCAGAATGTAATACAGTAATTTTCTATGATAATGTTTCAGATGCAATAAGATTTGTCCAGAGAAAAGGAAGAACAGGAAGAAAAAAGAGAGGAAAAATTATTGCTTTAATTATGGAGGGAACCAAAGAAGAGGCAATTTTTTGGGCCGGCAAGAAAAAGGCGGAAAAAGTAATAAAGGAGATAAAAAAGGATACAAAAATGTTGCCTCTAGAGTACTTCATTGATCTAAAAGATGAAGAGAACTCGTTAAGAATAATAGTGGATCACAGAGAAAATGATGAAATAAAACATGAGCTTTCAAAATATAATATAAAGGTTGAAGAAGAAAGATTAGAAATAGGAGACTTTTTATTATCAGAGGAGGTTTGTGTTGAAAGAAAAACAATCAAAGATTTTGTGGAATCAATAATAGATGGAAGACTTTTTTCACAGGCATTAAACCTTAAACAACAATATACTAAACCAATTATAATAATAGAGAAAAGAGGGGACATAGAAAGAGTTTCATTAAATTCATTCTATGGAGCATTAGCAAGCCTAATTTCAGACTTCAATATACCCATAATAATAACTGAATCAAATTCTGAGACAGCCTTCCTACTTTATAGTATTGCAAAAAGAGAACAAATTGAGAAAAAAAAGAGTGTAAAAATTCGCGAGGGAACAAAACCTCTCAATATAAAAGAGGTTCAAAAATATGTTCTTGCCGGAATACCCGGAATAAGTGCAATTTTAGCTGAAAGATTACTAGAAAAATTTGGTACATTACAAAGGATCTTTAATGCCGATGAAAACGAGTTGATGGAAGTTAAAGGAATCGGTGAGACTATTGCAAAAAGGATAAGAGAAATAGTAACTTTGGACTACAATAAACTTAAATAACAAGTAACAACATAATAGAAGATTTAAATTAAATAATTTAGGGGATATAATAGGGGGTATAATTCTTAACATGGAGGGTGATGAACATTGTCAACAATCAGTAAAGAAAATCAAGAAAGAGTTACTAAAGCACTGGCAGTACTTCAAAACATTTCTGAAACAGTAACAGTCCCAAGAAATATAAGAAAAACAATAAAGGAAATTATGACAGACTTACAAAAAGGATCCGGAAAACTTGGAGTGCGAGCGGCAAATGCTGTAGCAATACTTACTGAAATAAGCGAAGATCCAAATTTACCAATATTTGCTAGAGTAAAAATATATGATGCAATAAGTTGTCTAGAAAATATAAGGGATTAAATTTTTCATCTTTAAACGGAATAATTAATCAAAGACTAGAACATTCTATAATTCACTATATAGTGTGGAACTAATTTTAATTAATTGGATTGATAGGAGAACTAATAATGTGATCAAAATTATCCAATAATTGCATTTAATTGCATTAAAAATAACAGATTATCTATTTTTGATATAAAAGAATTAAGAGAACAGACGCCGGGGAAGGGATAAAAGTTTTTTGTTTGGCGCCCGTCTTTCGGATCAAACTTTTTTATAAATTTAGGCGTTTAGAAATCTGGTCTTTAACCAACGTTGTCAAAGAAAATTTTATTTTGATATTTTCTTTATGTTTTATTTTTCCAGTTTTTTTATCTACTTTTACCTAAGTTTTACCCAATTATCTAGGCTGGTAGGAACCTCAACAGAGGCGAGCGAATATGAATTTTGAGAGAGCTATTCTGATCTTGGATCATATCTTTTTGATGTCTTCGATTTTTCTGGTGTGCCTAAGTCTACATGCTTTATAAGCCACGAGCATTTAAATCATGCTTCACTTGTTTCGTATCTAGCTTGAGAAAAAATATTTAGTTCTAATTTCTATATAACTCTAGTCTTTTTTGGCTACAGAGTGTGTTTGAATTCGTGCCAAATGTGGCAGACATTTTTCCTTTAAAATGTTCATCAACTCAAAGAGTGATACTAAAATTCATTTGAAAAATGTTAGTTCATCGTATATTTGTTATGATTAAGAATCAGTTTCTAGTGTACTTGACCCTCTAACACATCGTACACGAAGTTAACGAATTCGCGAACTTCTTTAAAAGAAACTTTCCTGCCAGAGTGTACCACACCGTTTCTTATATCATAATATTGGCTGATTCTTTCTTTTAGTGTAGAAGAAATTTTTTCTTCTTCCACCATTTTGTCAAGTACGGCACGGAAGTCGCCATAAATCATTTTCATATTCTTCTTTAACACATATTCAAGTAATGAGAACGCTGACACATACGCGTCCTCATAAAATCCACCTTCTACCAATTCTTTAGGTCTTTCTGGTCGCATGTCTTTAACGTCAACTTTCCAAACCTTTTGGATCCTTTTCAAATCTGGTGACCTAATTGCCGGCAGATTTTTTGAATCCTTTATCTGTTCAACAGGTTTTGGTTTTCTGTTCAACAGGTTTTGTATCTGTTCAACAGGTTTCGGTGTCGCATACTCCTGTTTTATAGGCTGACTTTCCATTTTAGACAATTCCTCTTTAGCTTTCCTATAAATTTCCTCTTCAAATACTTTCTTTTTTGCTATTTCGTCGACGATCTCTTTTACAACAGTGTCAATTTGCTCAGCTAACCCTTTCCCCTCACTCGTTTTCTTGAACGCTTCAGCCTTCAGCTTAAACTCTTCTAACGCTCTGTTAACGGATCCACCGTTCTTCTGGAGATAGAACGCCCACACTTTCTCCAAATCCTTTTCCTGGAACCAAATGGACTCTAGTGCAACATTATTTTTCCGGCCTCCAGCTTTCCTTTTCTCCAGCAAAGATTCTTCGCCTTTCCCACTGTCCTTCGCAGTCTCCAAAACCTTCTCCATTATAATCTTCATTGCAGTCCCCTGTCTCCTTTCAGCCTCCGCTTTCTCCAGACTCCTCCTACGTTCTTCCAACATTTTGTCCTGCAAACTTTCTGACACCGTGTCCTCTGAACCATGCGGGTAATCGGCTTGTAAAATTGTGTCCACTGTCCTAGGAAGACTGCCTACCTTAGACTTTCCCGGCTTCCTAGTCAATGTACTAACAGCTATCGACGTCGGTATAAGTGCAAGCGATAGAGCGAACGCTGGCGGAAACAGGCTGTAAAATTGTGTCCAGTAGACTGCAGTCTCCTGCCTGGGAATGAATGGTACAATAATAAAGTATGCGAATGGTAGAAGCGGGGAAGCGAACACTGGCCAAAATTTTCCATAGAAGACTTTGTTCGAAAGAGGATAGAATAGTCTGACCCCGGACTCGGTTGAAGTGTCAAACAGAATGTGCCCTAGATAGCATAGTGGCAAAAGTGAAGCCGAAAAAATAGCCATGGTTTCCAGCAACCCTCCAATGAATGTGTTTACGCCAATCGCTCGCACGACAAAAACATAGAGTAAGTACATCAGAAGAAAGTTTACTGCTGACGCGAGTAGTGCATAAAATATGCTGTGCGCGGCACCCCTGTGCCTGAATGGTTCAGGCGCAATCTTCTTCAGAGCCCATAGGAGGAATGTTAGAGGAAGATACAATACAACGCTTAGTATGTTGCCGCCTTCAGAATCTAGGTCTGGTACACCGCTTGCAGCAATAAAAATTATCCAACTAAGATAGACTACACCAAGTTGCATCGTTGCAGAATACGGCCAACTTGCTGCCCCGGTCAACATTTTCACAAAAATTGTAGGCCACCATACACACATGTCAATGAACTCTGTCAGTTTCTCACCGAAATCTGGTGGAAGACTCGTGCTAGGCATTCCAGTGAACTCCGTATATGACATGAAGTTAGAAAAGTGTGGAATCGGCAAAGGATAGTATGTGACAACTGACACTATTGCCACAAACAGGAAGATATTGACCATTGTATGCTCAAACAGCTTCATTTCCTCCGCCCCCTGCCCCGCCTGCTCCAGCCTGCCCGCCTTCCACGGTTTCACCTTCAATCGCCTTAATTTCGGCAACCTCCCTCTTTCTCCTGAACCTATAGACGACAGCTAACGCGACCGCAGCTACAACTGCTGCCAGGATAACGAAGGGTACAACATAGTTTATCCAATCGTATTCGCCTTCCTGCCCATGATACGATGGTATAGTAGAAGATTCGCTGGAACACGGTTCAGTGGAAGAAGAAGTTTCAGTCTGAGAGGCTGTTGCAGTAGCTGTAGAAGTTTTTCCAACATACTTTATCGTAAAGTTTGCTTCAATAGTGTTTCCAGCATAGTCTGCAGCATAAACTATAATGTTTGTTGTGGCATCAATTGTGAGGTTAATGCTTCCGACGACCGCACGTGGAAAATATATTCTTCCACACGATATTCTGACGCTGTCAGGGTTCACGCCGCTAAAATTGTCTGTTATATTCCATTTCAAAGTGAAGGTTCCGCTTGTTGCTGGAGGAGCTTCTATTTCTATACATGGGGTGATAGTGTCTGTTCCGACAACAACGTTATCCAAAGATGATAGCCCAAACACGTTTGTAGCATTGACCTCGACAAGATGCCACCCGTCCGCTATAGGACCCAAAGAGACTGTTCCAGCGTATCTTGTAGTATTCGGTTTCACGGTTCTAGTAAAATCGTCCACTTTAATCTGGCACAATATTATCCCAACCGGATCCTCTACGTTAACATCCACTTTCACCATGTTATCTTTTAATAGTGTACCGTTTGCAGGAGACACTATTTTAACGGAAGGAGGTGACGCCACCCTGACCAAAGCAGATGCTTTAGTTAAAAGCATGTTCTCGTGCACCGTGTACGCTGTAACCAGATATTCTCCAACCGCATTATACACGTGGACTACTGGCAGGTCACGTGTCCAGCCTGACACAGAACCGTCTCCGAAGTCCATGAAGCATGCGGCTATCCTGCTTCCTTCAGCTGCTACCATAAAAGATGCTGGACTTCCTCTTGCTATAACAGGATTCGCTGGCTCAAGCCTAGACCTTGGCATCACAGCTCCTCCCGCTGGAGAAGTAAGCCACTTGGATATTGTAGTATTGTCTGGAACTATGATGGTGTCGCCTTTTCCGCCCGGATTAAGTTTTGGATTGGTTGGTCCGCTAGCGTCACCCCACCAGTTTCCGTCCACTTTAACGACAGGATTTTTGCCTATAATCATGCCAGACGATGATCCAACATAGAGGCCGTATGGACTGTTTCCGTAAACGTTTGATCCACTTATTTCCAGAACCGAGTTCGTGAGGCACCTGACGTACACTCCTGAACCGTATGCGACTGTGGACCCAACAATCTTTATAGTACTGTTTCTCACGTCGATTCCACTGTCTCCCGACATGCCTGAAACAGCCAATGTCCTGCACACGATGCGGTTGAATGTAATGTTCGAATTGGAAGCGATTTCACCCCAGTACTTGCTTCCGTTGAACATTATCTTGTTCGCGACAACGTTCTCGAAAAAGGTTTTCGAACGCACCATCGTACCGGGACAGAAGTTTACTGTATCCGCTTCCACAGAATAGACTTCTACAGTAGAATTGTAGACGTCAAGCGGCATGATAATGTCTCCCACCCTACCGCCATCGAATTTTATGAAAGAGTGCCTGAAGCCGCCATATCCGCTCATGTCGACTTTGCCAGCATAAACCATGTTAAAGTACACTGTGGAATTGTAGACGTCGACTCCCATCACACCGCCTACCCAGTATGGCGGCTTTCCAGCCACTTTCATCGTCTGGCTCTGGACATCCGACAGTCTAACAGTCGAACAGTAAACTCCAGCGTATCCTGAAACCTCGATTGACTTGACCTCCGAATTTTCTATGGACAGGATAGAGTATGCTATACCACATTTTCCTCCACCGACTTTCAGGCTTTCGGCTTCAAGTCCCGCGGCTGCCAACATGGACCTGTTGAACACGTCTATCGTAAAAGACCCTGTCTTCAGCCTAGAAAGTTTCACGTCAGCATCCTCTAACGTCATAAGAACATTTTCTATCACAGCATTTTCTATGTGAAGATTTCCGCCTTTGACTTGGACAGAGAATGTTCCAGGCTTACCCCAGCCTTTAACGTTAACAGCTTCTCCTCCAACAGATCCTGCAACAATTTTACCGTACACTGTTATCGTAGACTTTTCGATGACATCGACTTCCACGCCCGGCTCAATCTTCAACGTGGCACCTTCTGCTACCATGATACTCTTCTGTATAATATATGGGCTTCCACTTTTGTCCCACACAGTGTCCACTAAAATGTCCTGGTTAACGTAAGACATGGCCTTCGCATAGCCTACTGGTGTAAGAGAAGATGCTCCAGCAAAAATTGGCAGAAGAAGTATAAACACTTCTAGCGTTCCAACGACCTTATTCAACTTTTTTGATGGTGTTGGACTCATTTTCTACACTCTCTCAGCTGACGTGAGCAAAAAATGTTATTCGCCGCCCAACACCGTTTCCCCAAACATATTGAAAAAATGTTAAACCCCGCCCTCCTCAAACGGGAGTAACCCAACCTCACGTCAGCCAAGACATTTTCTGGATTTCCAATTATATAAATTTTATTTTCTAGAATGCGCTATCTTCTCCTCCCTAGTGTGAAAGAATGATATTAGAAAGGATGCTGCAATAGAGAGAATCGCGGGAAGGTCAACCCTAAGCCAAAGTTAAATGGAGAGGTTGTCGAAATCTAGATCCTGTCCATTTTTCTCCACACTTTTTTTGCTTGAAACTTTTTTTGGACAAGTTTTTTGGGGGACAAGCGGATGGACTTGTTTGTTTTAGGAATGATTTTTGGAGTATGCCTTGTTCTGGCTGTCGCCTTCTACTTTCCCAACAGTATGCGGGAATGGTGACGGAGTCTTTTCCACCTTTTTTGGAGGATGCTGTATGCAGAAGGCTGTTTCATCTCAGATCAGATATCTTAGGCTTTCGGAAATCAGTGCTCCAAGGTTTCTTTTGAGGTCATCTCTTGGCAGGATAGACGAGCTTGCTGAAAGTATTCGAAGGAAGGGGCTTCTTAACCCGCTTACTGTCAGGAAGGCTGGAAGCGGGTACGAGCTTGTCTGCGGATGGAGAAGATATAATGCGTTGAAGACGCTTGGCGTGGAAGAGGCGCTGTGTATTGTACACGATGGACTGGATGACAGGGACGCTTTCGAGATAGCGTTGGTTGAAAATGTTCAGCGTAAGCAGCTTAGTCCAATGGAAGAGGCTAGAGCCTTCAAAAGGTATGTTGAAGAGTTCGGCTGGGGTTCGGTCACCGACCTCGCCAACAAGATTGGGAAAGACTGCAGCTACGTTGTCCGCAGGATACAGTTTCTTGACCTTCCGGAGGAGGTGCAGAAAATGCTTGAAGAAGACTTCGAGAGGAGGCTTCAGAGGGAGATTGACAGGAGGAAGGCTGACGGAGATGGTTTGGAGCAGGTTAGGGCAGAAAATTTTGCCGTACGGCAAAATTTGGTTAACCTAAATCCTGTGCCATCGCATGATGCTGGAGCAGGAAATTTTGCGCCAGCGCAAAATTCTGTTGGAGACTACTTTGGACAGACTAGGGCGGAAAATTGTGCGTTACCGCACAATTTGGTTAACCTAAATTCTGTACCGTTGCAGGAGACTGGAGCGGGAAATTGTGCCCCAGGGCACAATTTTGTTGCCGTAGACGGTGTCAGAGAAGGTGGGCTGGATAAGGGGGCTTCTGTCTCCAAGCCCAGGGGCTTCCTCACCCCATCGCATGCGGAGGAGCTTCTTAAGATAAAGGATAAGCCTGATGCTGTTAAGGAGATCGCATACGCTGTCAGGGAAAAGGGGCTTACCAGCAGCGAGACCAAGATGGTTGTTGATCAAGTGTACCGCGGCATTGATCCGAAGCAGGCGCTTAAGGCTGCAGAAGAGTTCATGAGCAGGAAGTTTGATGAACTTAACGCCAAACACGGTTTCATCTTCAACGGCCTCATTCCCTCCAGAAGAGGTATAGCGTTCCGTCTCGCCGAAGAATTTGTTAAGGGAGACTTTAGTGAGGAGGAGAAGCGTAGGATTGTTGAGCTTGTTAACGTCATGAGCTTGGATGATGCGCTGTGGGAGATAAGGAAGGCTAGGGAGGCTGCACGTGACACTGTTTCCGTGGAAACGGACTTGGCTTACGCTAGAAAAGAAATTGATGTTCTAAGGGCAAGGGTTGCGGAGCTCGAGAGGCTGCTTAAGTTTAAGGAGGATCTTGTTGTAAGATGCCCCTTCTGCGGGAAAACTTTTCTAGTCAAGGACAATGTTGTCTGAACCCTGGATTTCCTTTTCTTTCCACCGGCTTACCGTTTTTTGGAGGGGATGGTTGCATTGAAGGTTAAGGCTAACGTTCTCCTTGTAACCGCTGCCATCGCCGTCTTGTCCGCCTACAGTATACTCTTTTCATTCGATGTTTTCCTTGCTCCAGACAAGTATTTTCCAAGATGGTTTGTTGTCGACGGACTGCTTGGATGCTTTATGCCTCCAGTGTTTGATCCCGTCAAAGTTTATGCTGCAGTGTTTGGTGCGATAGGGCTGCTTGTTGTTGCTCCAGCATACTTTCTGCTGTTCAACTTCGACTAGACCACCCTTTTTTGGGGGAAATTATGTTGGAAGACGATGTTAGACGCGTGAAACGTATGCTCTTGGAAGTTGACTTGAGCGTTTACAGGAAGAAGGTTTTGGACAAGATTGTGGAATGTTTCTCGCATCTTAAGCCGTTCATTGTTCCAGTCAAAGAAGATGGTGTTGTCCTACACTATTTTGTTAGAACATGGGTTGACCGGAGGATCTATGTTTATGGTACAAGGTTTATTGTGGGAGAGGTTTTGGGGAAAGAGTTTTTTGACGTTGTCAGGAAACATGGTGCTGTCCTCTCCAGGTACGTTAGGCCGCTTGTTAGGAGAGCGTTCTATGATCTTTGCATGCTTGCTGGGAGGATAAGGCTTGTTGAGGAGGCTTCTGCTGAAAAGGTTTTGTCCAGGGGCTTTCCTGACCGTGGGCTCAAGTATGTTTCTGTGTCAAGTAAGCAGCTTCCTGTGATAAGGTTGGATTCCGTTGACTCTGTCATGTTGAATGCGTCTGATCCTGGAACCTTTTACGTGCTGTCGAATGATGTGGTGTACGTTTTCAATATTGGATTATGCTATGATTTGCGTGATGTGGTGGCACGGTTTCCTCTTTTGTTTGACGTCATCGCTGAACTTGCTGAGCAGCTGAGGAGGCAGCTTTCTCCAGTGTTTGAGGAGAATGGTCGGGTTCTGGAGCAGATGGAGTTGACTGTTGAACCGTACCGTGTTTCCAGGGAACTCTTTTAGAATGTTTCCCCTGTTTCCCTTTTTTGGGGGTGTTAGGTGGTGGGAAAGTGTCCTTTCTGCGGCAGCCTTATTGTGGAGCTCGAGTATTCTGCGACAGAGTTTGTGCGCGGCGGCTTCACTGTAAGAGATGGTGTGGGCGAATACTATGGTATTGAGTCTGTTGACGTCGACGACCAAGAGTACCGTTGTCCGGTCTGCGGCAGCATTGTGGCACGATGTGAAAGTGATGCGAGGAAGGTTCTCTTGGAAGGGTGCTCCTGATGGACTCTGATGCTAGGAGACTTTTTGGCATGCTCCAGTCGTGTGACGTGCATGCTTTGAACAGGAATGTGGCAGCGAAGGTTGTAGAATGTTTCTCGTACCTTAAGCCTTTTTCTCTCTCTAGACGGGCTGTCATGTTCGAGGAAGATGGTGGGCTGAAGATTGTTTTTGTTGAAAAGGATTTTAGTACTGTCGACGGCAAGGTTGACCTGTTCGGTTTCCTGAACCTTGTCAGGGGAAAGGGTGAGGTTTTGGCTGAATGTGTTAGGAGCCAGGTTAGGGACGCTTTCGTTGTACTCTGTCGCCTCAGCAGGCGTGTTAGACTCTATAAGCCTGTTGTCTTGCGCAGGAGGTTTTCTGGAGACTGTTCTAGCATTAAATGTTCTAGGGCCAAGTTTCTTGTTTCACAGTCTTTTGGCGTGCTCGAGCGTGTTCGGGTTTCGGAGATTGTTTTCTCGTCAGATAATGTTAGGCTGCTGCATCTTGTATCCGATGGAACTCTCTATTCTCTTGTTGTCTCCAGCGCGGTTGACCTTAGTCGACTGTTTAATGTTGTATCCTCTGCAGCCGATGTGCTGGCAGAGTTTCTTGAAACCGTTTCCAGGGCATACGATGGTGTAAGGAGATGGAATGATGGTGTTTTCGAGCGCATGCTTGATACTGTTAGACCGCATGTTCTGGCAGCTGACCTTGGACGGTAGACGGCATCTTTTTGGAGGAAGAATGTGCTTCAGCCAAGATGGAAGCGGTTTCTCTAGAAGGGTTGATCTTGCGCTGCAGCTTGACAGGGTTTCATCCAACTTTCTTGTCGAGCTTTCTCCGGAGGAGGCGCTCGCGTTTGTTGAACGTGCTGGCTGCTATAATGGTTTCACTGTCGAGGGGCTTACTGAGCTTGTTTCCGAAGTAAACCGTGCTGTCCAGCGGATGGGAGGAGGCTGTCGGCTGCACAAGTTTGTTGTGGGAAACGAGGGGTCGAGGGTCATATATGTTGTGGTCCCAAAGTTTGGTTCCGGTGAAAGAATAGATTTTCTGGTGTTGGCTGAACTGTTTGATGGGCTTGCGTTGAAGGCTTCCGCGGACGAGTTCGGTGTCTTCGAAGACAGTGGAATGTATTTTGTGTACAGGTTCTGGTGGGACTAGTTTTCTCTCCCCTCTTTTTCCACCATTTTTTGGGGGAAGGTTTGGGTGGACTAGTGTGTTGAGAGGATGGGTTAAGTTGGAATTCCCTCTCTGACGATCCCGAAATGGGAGCTCCGTTTCCAGTCTCCTCTTCTCCCATGCTTCCTGCATGGGGTGGGAGGCTGGTGCGGGGTTGGCCCGGTGGGGCCGAAACGTGGGCGTTGAAGCCGTCCAGCTAACCTCCCAAGTGGAGGGTGTTGGACGGTGGAGCCCACGTAAGAGGGGTTTAGGCTTCCTGGCTGGACAATGTTCTGGGAAGCCTGCTCCCCTCTTCTGGTCCACTGTCTCCCATGTTCTCCTTTTAAACGGTGGACGTCTTGTATGATGATGTCTGGTAGAGGGGTTCGTGGGCACAGTTTGAGGGGTTTCCTGGAATATTTTTTCCGCAGGTTCGGGTTCGTTTTCCGGGGACAGGGTGTTCTGGATGCTGTTAGAATCTTTTTTGCTGCACTGTTTGCTAGTGTGCCGAATCTTTTTGTGGAGAAGGCTGGTTTCCTGGAGCATGTTAGGGGGTTGGGTGACAGGATTGTTTCTGGTGCAAGGGTTAGGGTTGGAGAATGTGTTTTCCACGCTGTTGACGTCGAAAGCCTGTTTATTGTGTCAGACGATTTCGAGAGGTGGATGTGGGATCTTGTCTGCTTGGGTGATGGTGGCGTGTTTGTTGACGTTGGAGCTCATGTTGGAAAGTATGCTGTGCAGGTTGCTAAACGTTTTCCGCATGCTAAGGTTGTTGCGGTGGAAGCTTGTCCGCGCACCTTCTCTGTTTTGGCTAAAAATGTTCGCGTTAACGGGCTAGATAATGTTGTCTTATACAATGTTGCCGCATGGAATGGGTTTGGGGAGGTTAGGTTGAAGGTTGGAAGGAGCATGGGACACAATAGTGTTGTCTTCGATGTTGGGGAAAGGTTTTATGCTGTTCCAGCTGTTCCACTTGATTTTCTGCTGGAGGATGTTGGGAGGATCGATTTTGTTAAGGTTGACGTGGAGGGTGCTGAGCTTATGGTTTTGGAGGGGATGAGGGAGTCTATTGGAAGGTGGCGGCCTAAGGTTGTTGTGGAAGTCAAGGATGATCCGGGTAAGCTTTGGAAATGTTTTCCGCCAGGCTATGGCATGGTTAATGTTGCTCCAGAATATTACATGTTCTATCCTTTGGGGGAGTGTTGAGTGTAAGCTGGCCTAGTCTGCTGCTGTGCCCAGGTCTATGAGCTTGTATTCTTTGGAGTTTTTGTCAGAGTAGACTCTTAGGCTGATTCTGCCTATGTTTTTGGGGACGTCGAATGCGATGTCTGCTCTGGAGGGGATGTTTGGCTGAAACTGTCTCACGATTAAGCCGCGGTCGAGGAAGACTGTTGCGTCATCGTTTGCACTGTATGTTCGGCCCTGTTCGTCCTCTATTTTTAGCATTTCACTGTCTACTGTGACGGTTTCTTTGCCAACGTTTTCTATTGTGAGGGAGACTATCACGTATACGCCGTCTGCTTTCGCGAACGCGATCCGGTCTGCTGTGTAAACTTTTTCGACCGTGTACGCTAGGTTTCCTGCGATGACAGGTTCTCCTGCCCCGTAGACTGTTTCGGCTACAGTGCTGGTGGCGGCAGCGGTTTTCGATGCTGTCAAAGTTTCTGGTGCCGTTGCCTCCATCAGAAGTCCTGTTAGGAGGAGGATTCCGAACACGGTTGCTGCTGCCAGAATGGTTTTTCCAACAATCCTGTTTTCTCTTTTGGCAGAAGATTTAGGTCCGTTTGCTGATGCTGTGGACAGGATCTTTTCGGACGCCTTTCTACCGTCTTCTGGACGGGATGACATTTTCTTCTGTGGCAGAATGTTTTTCCGCCCCCATTTAACTGTTTTCCCCTTCTCCTTCCACACTCCTTTTTCTCCACCTTTTTCCAGCGTGTGAAAGAAGGTGGTGGGAGAGTCCGGCTTCCCCGTCTTCTTCCGCAGGCCAGGGGAAGGGTGGTCGGGTGAACATCACGCAAGCTTCTTCAGCCTAGTCTACTCTCTTTTTTCGCCCCCGATACATTTTCCCCTCCGCTGGAACAGTGTATTATAATATTATGTCAAAAAAATCGGTTTTTTTGCAGCCTCCGCAGGCACCAGTTTCCTCCAACATTCTCGCCCCATAACATTTTATGCTAGCATAATACATTATACCGTCTGGGGACAGGGTGTCCCATGGAACAGTCGACAACATGATGCCAGCATAGGACATGACACTAGAACATGACATTATACCAGAACACAACATTGCATCAGAACAGAACATCATATCATCAAACATAATACAATCAAACATCACCCAATCAAACATTATATGGTCAACGCTGCTGTTATAGAATGTTCTACTGTAATCCGTTTTACTATAGTCCATTGTATAGTATAGATTACTATGTATTGTATAGGAAGAAGAAGATGGTTGTTTTGTTGCTGTGGCGGTGGTTAGGTGTTTTTTTAGGTGGTAGGATAGTTTTGTTGCCACGGTTGCGAGGTTGGCGGCCTGCATGCTTAAGCTTGCTGGGTTGAATTCGTAGGCGCCCTCGCGTTTCCTGTATTCGATTGGCTTGTCCACGATCAGGGTGACGTCGTGTCTGTTGCAGAGTCTTCTGAGGTTCTCTTTTTCTTGCTCCGTGTAGCCGGTGTAGAGTACAAGGATTTTTTTGGCGCGCGGATGATATTTTGGCAGAATTTTTTCGGTGAACTCTTTTTCTGTCGTGTAGCCGCTGAGGCGGTGCTTGACCTCAACTTCTACTAGAACATTTTTTGACGCGATCTGGATGTCTGCGCCTTCGTCGTTGGGCTTCTCTTTGAGCCTCCATTTTCTCCTATTATATTGGCTGTTGTATTCTATGTAGAGTATGCCGTCTTCTGGCATGATTTCCGATAGGATCGTGTACAGGGCCAGCAGTGTCTTGAGTTCGCAGACTTTGCCGACAACATTTTTTGCTTCCGGTTCGCTGACAGTCGGGTTCTCCTTCAGTTTCGCGACAGTGTACGGTAGACTGTTTAACACTATATCCTCCAGATAGTCTTCCAGCATCTTCAAGGATCCAGAAGGCATAGACTGTGCAGCCTACATTTGGTACAGAACATAATATAAAAGAGGAAGAGAAAGTGTTCAAAAGTCTTCTGGCACACCGCGTTTCCTGCACACGAGGACCATCAGAGGCCTGCGTCCAACGTTTTCGAAACCGCATCTTGGGCAAACATGCGCATACAACATTCCATTCCAACACGGTCCCGTCCAGGCGCTTAAAAGGGAGACAGAAGATCATGTTTTTTTTCAAAAAATGTTGGGGGCAGGCGAAGAGCATGTGGGGGTGCAGGCTGCCGCGGCCTCCGTTTGGGCTGCTGGCTGAGGTGAGTATGCTGTCCCCCTTTTCTCCTTTTAAGGCTGGAGAAGGCTTATGTGAGATTGTATGTTTGGGTGGGCTGATAGAGTATGATTTTAAGTGGGCAGAAAAGGCGTTTGCTAGGTTTTCTTTTGGAGGGGGGGGCGGAGTTGGAGTGAGTTAAGGCGTTTTTTGAGGGTGTCTGAGAAAACGGTTTGCGAGCATCTGAGAGAGTTGCGGGGCATGGGTTTGGTTGAGAAGGATGCTGGGGGAAAATATGTTTTGACTGAAAAAGGCTTTGACGTCCTAGGAGGTGTCAGTGTGCCGGAGAACATGCGGCTTATGGAGGCTGCTATGCTGCCGCAGGAGATTGGGAGACTGGATGAGGTGGGGAGGGGGGTGATTCCGTCACCATCTTCTTTTGACAAGGTTGCGTCAGAGGATATTGTGTCAAGTCTGGTGAGAAGTCCTTTTGTTCGAGAGCTTGTCGCCGGATGCGGGGAAGGCGAACGCTTGTTTTATGCCTTTTTAGGCGAACTTTATCTCGAGAGCTTGAAAGTGTATGGTCTGCAGGAGGCAAAGTTTTCCAAAGAACTTTTCTATCGTATACGGGGGGATGTTGTGAAGGCTGCGGTTCCAGAAGTTTGCGGAGATGATGTGGAGGCGGTGAGGTTTAGGCTTGTCATAGAGTTTGCGCCCTCCCACGCGTTCGACAAAATTTTGAGGCGCATCCCGGATCCGGAGGCGAGAAGGGAGCTTGTCAAACGTAAAAAGGAGGTCTTGACAGAAGTTTTTGAAAAATTGTATGGGATAAAAGTTTTGAGGTCGCCGAGTATGCGGCCTAAAGGGCGAGAAGACAGGCTATGATGCTATTCTCCCTTCTCGCGTACCATGTCACTAACCTCCTCCGGTGAAGGTATAATCTCAAGTATTTCGGGGACGTTGTCGTCTCTTGCGATAACATGCATGTAAAAGAGTATGGTTGAAAGGTCTCTTGCTTTAGCATTATGTAATCTTACAATGAGAATGTTTAGGCACGCTTAGGAAGTTAGGTTTGGCGGAGTCTGGGCTGGGCCTGCTAAAGCATGTGCTTTAGCTTGGTTTGGGACGAAACTTTTGTTTCCTCCACCGTTAAAGGGTAAACGCTGCTGAAGGCTGCAGAGACGATGGTGTCGACCATGGAGGGGGGAGGGAGTTGGCTGGCATGGGATGGGAGGCTGTAGGATGTTTTGGGGCGAAGGTCTTCTTTGGCTGGAGGACCATAATGTTTAAATAAGTTTTCTACTCAAACGGTATTGTTTTTCCGCAGAGGCTTATGTGATATGATGTTCAGAGTGTGCAAGAGTTTTTTGGGGATTCTGGCTATTGTTGTCCTATTTTCATGTTTTCCTGTTTCTGGGACAGTTTTTGGTGGGGTGGAGGCCGTGGGCTCCAGCGGCTCGGGTACGACTGTCGGCGGGATAATCTGGAAGGATACTGTGTGGACGCTGGAGAATAGTCCGTATATTGTAGTTGAGACCGTGCAGATACCGGAGAATGTGACTCTTACCATTGAACCGGGTGTGACGGTCGTCAGCCGCAGCCCACCTGACATGTTTCTATTGCATGGGAGAATTGAGGCTCATGGGACGCCTGCTAATAAAATAGTTTTTGACGGCGGAGGAGTTTCTAATTTTTTTAGCCCCAAAAGTTCTGGCGAATCATCGTTTTTGAATCTAAGTTACTGCATCATTAGGGACGGATTAAGTCTTTGGCCTGCGACGGGTTACTCCACATATGGTTCCTTTAGCATAAAATATTGTGAACTAATTAACTTGAAAGACTTCTCATATGTGTGGTATCCTATGAGAGATGTCTATGTGGAATATAATATTTTTATAAACTCGGCTGGCTTTTCTGTTGGAAGCGGCGGTCGCAACGTTTACATAAGGTATAATCTCTTCAAAGGAAACAGGGGTTTTGTCGTAGAAAATTGGGCAAGTTATGTGGGAAAAACAGTTGTTAAATATAATTCATTTATCGGTGTGAGTGGAACAGTTTTGAAATTGTATCCAGGAATTCGTGAAGCGGCTATGATTGCGACTGAAAATTATTGGGGAACCAATGACACAGCTGTTATTGATTCAATGATTTACGATAAGAAGGATGACATAACCTGCGCAGGCTTTATCGAGTATTTGCCGATTCTAGTTGAGCCTCACCCTGACACGCCCACACTTCCTTTAATTGTTAAATTCTCGTATTCGCCGTCCATGGTTTCCGTGGGCAAGAAGGTGGCTTTTGACGGGTCAGCAAGTTTTGGCCTATACAGTTCTATTGTCAAGTATGTTTGGGATTTCGGTGACGGTAACGTTACTACTACATTGTCTCCGAAAGTCGTGCACAGTTATACTGTGTCCGGCGACTATAGTGTGACTCTAACAGTTGTTGACGAGTTCGGGTTCAAAAATAGTACGACAGCTAACGTTAAGGTTCTTGAAGTTGGAGACAGTATGCCTCCCGTTACAGTCGACGACTACGATGGCCTTTGGCACACAAGCTATTTTTCTATAAACTTGACTGCCTCAGACGATTTAAGCGGCGTAGCTGAAACCTTCTATCGAGTTAATGGTGGGCCTGTTCGCAGTGTTGGTGCAGACGGACAGCCTTGGATTAGTGACGAGGGTTTCAACAATACTCTAGAATATTGGAGTGTCGACTATGCTGGAAACGAGGAAGAACATCACTTTTTGAAGGGAATAAAGTTGGATTTGTCTCCTCCCACAGGCTCCGTTGCCATAAATGAAGGTTCAAAGTACACGAACAGCACTTTAGTGAATCTCATTCTGTTAGGGTACGATAATTTGTCTGGTGTAGCGGAAGTGCGTTTAAGCAACGATGAACGTGTTTGGAGCAGTTGGCGGCCATTTTCTTCTCCAATGCCTTGGACTTTGGATGCTGGCGATGGACCTAAAACAGTGTATGTGCAGTTTAAGGATAGGGCAGGCCTCGTTTCACAAACATATGAAGCGTCAATCATATTGGATATGACTAAGCCTTTGGCTGACGCAGGCCCAGACCAGACTATAAGAGTTGGTGAAACTATCATATTCGATGCTGTTGCAAGCGACAACTTCGCTGTAGTAGGCTACGAGTGGAACCTTGGAGACGGCACAATAGTGTTCGAGAAAACCTTTACCTACACCTACAAGAATCCTGGAACATATCTGGTGACATTGAAGGTCAGAGATGCTGCAGGAAACGTAGGCTTAAGCCAGAAAACTGTAACAGTCCAAGCGCCAACAACCACAACCTTAACCACTACAACCCCTCCTTCTCCGACAACAACTTCTCAGCCAACAACCACCACCTTAACAACCTCAACCACTTCAACTGGGCAGCCGGAATCTGCTACAATATGGTTAACGGGCACTGTTATAGCGATAGCTTTACTTGCCATAGTGTGTGCAGCAGTTGTCCATAAAGGGATGCGGAAGAAAGGCGTTTAAAGGCCATAAAAACTGGAATCCTAAACATTCTTTTAGAAAAAAGCTTATTAAACAAGATTGATTACTGAACCCCATGAATCCGTCAGATTTAATAGATAAGGGAAAATATCCTCAAGTTCATAAGTTTCTAGGAGAGCGTGTAGACATGCTTTTTGATGACATGAGAGCAATGCTTAAACACCCTCTTCCTGAAAATAATTGTAAAGGCGGCTGCAACTTTGCACTCTTCAATTTTATGGTCGACGTTGTCAGTGGAATTTCGATCACCCTTTATGATCCAAAAGAGTTGGAGGCTTACTTGCAGGGTAAAGGAAACAAGGATTTTGACCACTTCAAAGACTTATTAAATGACTTTTATCCATGGCGTGAAGAAGGCGTCCAAGACCCAAAAGGGATCATTGATATTATTTGGGATACAAGAAACTCTCTTACCCACCGAATAGGGTTAGTCTTTCCAGGAGAAAAGCAAGTAAAGATAAGAAAATGTAGGCTGTCAGATAATGACATTAGGGAGTTAGAAGATATAAGCAGGTTTAACAAATATGACAATTTAAGAACATTTGATCCGAAGGAAAATTGTATCAATTTGATAAGGTTTTATAGGGGAACATATAAAATGCTCAAAAGACTATTTACTGACAGCTGCTATATGAAACGTGCAGAAGAATTTTTAGAAAACGCAAATAAGCCTAGACAGTCAAGTAACATAGGTAATAGTATTTGGACAGCCCCAGGTGCGGTTACCCACACGTCAAGCGATGATTTTAGTGTTAAGTTGTTCTAATTTAGGTATGGTTAGGCGGTGCAGGATTCTGCTGAATCTAGGCTGGGCTGCTGAAGCATGTGCTTAGGCTAGTGTGCGAGAGACTTTTGTTGAATGGTGTGGCTGACAGGATTTAGTGTAAGATTTTTTATCTAGTTTGTTTACTTTAAGCTGGTATCAGCTATGGATGTGGGAAGCCTACGATGAGAGACGATGTTCGTGTTAGCAGAGTTTTCTCTGATTACGTTGACAGAACATTTGCATCAACAAATGAATAAATAGCATGGATGTATAGTAGATAGTCTTGGTTACACTGTTTAGGAGAACGTGTCTTTGGACTAGGCCTAGATTGGACTGTTAAAGCACATGCTTAAGTTGGATGTGTTGAAAAAAGAGTGTGTTTGGGGGAGGCTTAGCCTAGGATCCTAATCTTTTCCTCGTACTTTTTCTTCAGCTCCTCATACTTTTCCTTCGATATTCTTCCGAACTCGTATTCTCTTTCGACAGCCTTCAGCTCTTCCTGCAGCTTCTGCCTTTCTTTGAACTTGTTCAGGATGTCTTCGACTATTGTTCTAACGTGCATTGGGTCCGATACGCCTATCATTGCGACGGAGCCAGCGTATTGGCCGGGCGTGCTGTAGACGATGTCGCCGTAGTTGAGTATTCTGCTGATGAACCCCTGTCTAACCATCACGCCCGTGATCCACTCGTTTTTTATCTCGAAAACCCTTCTTCCTATTAGACCGTATTTTGTGTACATTCTGTGGCTTGTTATAAAATATTCTGTAGCCTTAACCCTCAGGAAGGCTATGATGAAGAAGATTAGGCCGAAGCCGAAGACCCAGATCGTCAGAATCCCCAAGAGTATGAGAAGCCAGTTCGCTTTCCAGCTTAGTCTTGCATAATAGTATGGACGCTCCCCCTCGACTAGGGTGAAACCGCTTGGAATTTTAGCGGCCAACTTTGTTCAAGTAAATAATGTATGGGCTTTTATTTAAAAATTTTTGTCGTATACTAAGCATGTGCTTGAGTTGGAGGGGGGTTGGGAAGAAAATTTTGTTTCCATAAATATTCTGTCCGCACACAATGTTGGTTTTAGAGAAAAGAGTTCCCTTGGGCTGCAGTCTTTCAGGGAGGCTGTCGCATCTTCAGTGGACAGTGTCCTCTCCAGAACCCTTGGCCCAAAATGTTCTATTGGCCTAAAAAAGCTTTTTTTGAAAGAATACGGCTTATGCTGCCTCGAGGAGGTCGGCGCAGAAGTCTCCTACGCCCGCGCACGCGGCTGCAGGATCATGGTCTTCTACTGCAACCTGGCCTGGAAAAAGATTCTTACCACAGAATTTGACGCCAGCAGCCTCCCAGCCCGCATAACCTTCAGAAACCGGTGACCAAAACAAGCCCAAACCCCCGCCTCCCATCCCCTTATCCTCTAGTCCTCTGCTGCAGCATCCTTCGGATCCTGCTGCAACAATACTCCGTATTCTTGCATGATATAAGATTAAACGGACGAAGTCTGTTTAGATTAAACAGGCTTCGCCTGTTTAGGCTGTAACGCTTGTAACGCTTGTAACACTTTTTCCACTCTGTATGCTGCAACAATGCTTCGCATTCTTGCATGATTAAACGGGCGAAGCCCGTTTAGGCGACGCCCGTTTAGGGGAGAAGGGAAGGAGAAGGAGAAGGGTTGGGCTTGTGGCATGCTTGTGGGGGCAGGCTTTTCCCGAGAGAGGGTGGCTTACATTTTCCGGCCGGGATAATGTTTTCGGTAGAATTCTTCCATTCCTTTTTAAGGCTGTATTCTTCTTTTGTCAGGTGATCTGCGTGGCTCAGGTCATCAGGAGAAAAGTGTATAGGATTCGAAGGAAGGGGGACGTGGAATACGTGATGGCTGCTCCAAGCGACTGGGTCAGGTGGCAGAAGCTGGGACATGGGCGCTTGGTCGAATACGTTTTCTACGATGACGGCAGCATCCTCATTGTTCCCGTGAGAGGTGAAGTGGAGGATGGAGTGTAGGGGGAGGCAGGCGATTGTGCGGAAAACTGGGACTGTAACAGTCTCCTATGCTGTTGAAATCCCATGCGAGTTCGGCGACGGCATCATTTACTACCACGTTGACGTGGAACAGGATGAGCGCGGCCTAGTTCACTCTCTGAAGATTTCTTCGACCTCCATGCTGGAGAACCAGGTTCAGTTGTCCAACGGGATGCTGAAGGCCCTGTTTGAACTGTTCAGGCGCGAGAAACTCTGTCTGGAGGCGGAGGAGAATGGTGGAAAGTGAAGGCTTCATGTTCAGGCGCGGGGATAGGATCGTGTTCAAGCTTCCGCCGCCTTCTCCGGAAACCTACAGAATATACTATTGGCTTCACGAGAGGCTGAAGGTGTACTGGATGATGAACTACATCGGCGACTTCAGGACGGAGGTGGTTGACGACGGCGTCGAATACTCTTTCACGGTAGTCCGAGGGGACAGGTTCAAGCAGGTTTACGGGTGCGCGCTCTGGGCTCACAGGAAAGTCTGCGAGAAGATGGAGGTGGTTCAATGACTGTCCCCCCAACCCATTTTTTGGACAAAACCTCTTTAGCAGTCTGCAGAAGATGCTTGAGGGAAAAGGTTCTCGGATACGATGCTCTCGCAGCATGGGGGCCGGGAGAATGTGACCTCTGCGGGAGAAATGCTGCAACAGTCTTCCTCATCATCTTGTATCGGCTGAAAGGGAGGTGATCCGATGAGCAGCTCCACATCCTCTTTTTCCGGCAAAAGCGTGGAGGACGAGGACGACACTCCAGACACGAGCATCATATATTCTCCCAGCCCTGTTATAGAAGGCTACGCTGTCGCGGAACAGGTTTACAGGCGGAGAGAGGAGACATCATTTTATGAGGTCAGATATCTTCAGGCCAAAAGCATCCTGATCCAACTTCAAAGTGAGCTGAAAGACGATTTAAAGCGTGTGGTTTACCGGCCTCTAAACAATCCTTCGCTTAAGAAGGGCCTGGTCCTATTGCCTGAAGAGGTAAAGGAATCCTCTTTCAGTGAAGTCTTTCAAGAAGGATGCGAGCTGGCTCTCAGCATGTACGACTGTGAAGCTGACAGGGTTGACGAGGTAAAGTTTCTGGTGGCTGTAGCCCAGAGCAGCTGGTTCCTGGACAAATTTAACGTGATTGTTCCGGGAATGGGTGCCTTCGCTCCAATAATAGCCTTGAGAGGGCCCTCGGGCTCCGGCAAAGACAGGCTTCTCAACGCCCTGAGACTAAACTGTTACAGGCCATTCTATGACGTGAGCACGAGAAGGGTTCCTTCACTTTATCGGCCTCTTGACCAGTGGCGTGGAACACTATGCTTGAGCGAAATGGACTTCGTTAACACGGGTGAAACTTCGGAGCTGACCCATTACCTGAACTGCAGATGCTATGGTGTCCCAATCTCGAGGCAGAATCCTGACAGCCCAAAATATAATGAGGTTTTCCACAATTTTGGCCTCACAATCATAACGCAGAGGAGGGTTTGGGAGGATAATGCGCTGGAAGATCGCACGATACCCTTCTACTGCGAAAAAAGCCAGAAGGCGATTCCAACCGAGGAGCTGGACGACTGGATCAAGAAGGGCCTTGACCTTCAGGCTAAACTTCTTTACCTGAGGCTAAGGTACTGGGATCAGGTTGTAATAGACAAGGGTGCAAGGGTGCCGGGGATAAGGGACCACAGGCTTACGGCTGCAGTCTTGCCTCTGCTGGCGATAGGCAAAATTGAGCCATCTTTTGCGTCAAACATTGTGGACATCCTGAAGGTTCTGGAGAAGAGGAGGAGAGAAGTTAAGGCCATGTCAAAAGACGGCATCATAATCAACACACTCTATGAATTTTGGCGTGAAAACTTGATGGGAGAACATAATGGAATAAAATATTTTGCAAAAAACAAAATAAAGCATCCTAAAACTAATGAAGATCTTTTTGTTCCCTTACAGACTTCAGACTTGGCTGAGCAGATAAGATGGTCCACGAGAGAGGTTAGGAACGTGATAAATTCTCTGCAGTTTCACCCGAGGCAGGAGCAGCTTCCTAAGCTTGTTAGAATCGACCGCGTTTATAGGCCAATATGGTTTGACGAGGGCAGGCTTAGGACAAGGTTCATGGAGTTTGTTCCAGACTATGAGCCTACAGAGGAATCAAGTGTTACAAGCGTTACAAGTGTTACAGACAATGTTGGTGCAGCAGATCTTGTTGCAGGATGCGTACAGAGTGGAAAAAGTGTTACAAATGTTACAAGCGTTACAGAGGCGGGGGAGCAGCGGGAGAAGAATTCTGTAGAAGAGTCCAGGCTCCTCCGGTGTATAACATGCGGAGCCGGCCCATGGAGGGATCCGAAGGCGGCTAAAGAGCATCGGCTTCTATGCAAAGGCCACGATATTATAGAAGTCGACGAAAATGTAGCCTTCTTGGACACGGAACAGTTTCTGGGACGCTGCAGAAGAGGTTGACGCAAACTTAACAGAATACATTATCCCCAGCAGGAAAAATGTAAGCATGCCATGAAGTAACATTTTGTTGCATTTACGACGACTCTAGAATCGTCGCATTTGCAACAAAATGTTACCTCATGTTAAATGTTTTTTTGGTTAAGTTAAGCAGGTGCTTAAGTCTGCTGACAGTCCAGCGTACAGGATAACATGAGGTGACATTTTGTTGCATTTACGTCGATTCTGGAGTCGTCGTGTTTGCAACAAAATGTCACTTCATGCTTTTGTCAAGTTAAGCAGGTGCTTAAGTTTTTTGGATGCTGTTTCCCCTTTTTTCTTTTTAAGCTTTTCTTTTTGGTTTGGTTGATGGATGGAGAGCATGTTCTTGTGCGGAAAAGTGTTCTCGAGAGCCTTGTTCGGAGGATCGAGTTGATTGAGGAGCGTCTTTCGAGGCTTGAAAAGAGGGTTTAGGGTTGGAGGATGCGTTTGAGGGTGTCCTTGACCTCCTCCAGCTCCCTTTTTATTGACTCGATCTCCTCCTGCTCTCTTGCAGCCTCTTCGACTGCCTGCGGGTGGTCGAGGACTAGGCCGCATCGTGAGCATCTTACAGTGTCTGGACTGTTTTGGACGCCGCATCTTGGGCACATTCTAGGCTGGAGCTTCAAATGCTCTTCTTCAGGCTTCTTGAGCCCATTAATTTCTAGAACCGTTTCCTCGAGGTCTCTGGCGCTGAAGTGAACATACTTTTTAGCCATGTTGGATCCCTGAACCCATCCAGCATACAGTGCAAGCTTGGCTTCGGTAAGCTTTTTCGCGAGCCTCGTGAGCTGCGTGTGCCTGAACAGGTAAGGCCAAACAGTCTTCTTTAGGCCGGCTTCTTCAGCGCACCTTTTAACCGTGTTCCTGAAATACTGGTATCCGACGCCGGCTCCATGGCGTGAGCGGGAGAGGCTGGCCCAAAGTGGTGCGCTTGGATCGTCTTTTAGCGGGTGAACGTTGAGCCAGTCGAGGAGCGGCCTGAAGCTTATGACCAGCGGGAGACGCTTTAAGCCAGTTTTGCCGTGGACGCTTACGAGACAATATTGGTCCCTGAACTCTACACTCGAAACCTTCATCGTGAGAAGCTCTCCAGGCCTAAGCGCGCCTTCAAAGTGAACCCAGAGCATGGCCCTGTCCCTCAAGTTCCTAGCGCATGAAATGATCTTCAATATCTCCTCTTCTGTAAGCAACGCTTCAGGCCTTGCACGGGACTCCTTGTCAGCCTCCCTAGAATATGCATGAGGCCTGATCCATGCAACTTCAGGGGGAGCGTTGTCAGAATCGCCTGTTTTAGCGTACGAGACAAGCTTCTTGAACGCTAGAACGTAAGCGTGCTTCGTCCACGCCTTAAACGGCTGAGAAAGAACCCATGCCAGAAACTCTTCAGCATCCTTTCTTCCAATGTCCTGGAGCCTAAGATTTTTGCGGTCAAGGAAGCAGAGGATCTTGGACAGTCTTGTAGCGTAAAAGTGTAGTCTGGCGTCAGTTAAGCCTCTCGCGCGAAGGTGTTTCAGAAAAGATCCTGCAGTCTCCCCGTTTGATCCAAGAAGCCGGCCTTCGACTGCAGCAACCCTTCTAGCGTAAGAGTGTATGTCAGCCATCACCTTAACCCCTCCAGCAAATATTTAAAGAGAATGGGGCGCTGCATGATCTCGATTACGCCGGGGAAGGGATTTGAACCCTTGCAACGGACAGGCCGTTACCGGCTTTCTTGAAAGATCTCGAGGCCGGCCCTTTTGACCGCTCAGGCACCCCGGCCACAAGATAATAGCTAAGAAGAGTTTAAAAAATTTAAATTTCTTAGGATAAAAAAGAGACAGTGAATTCATTTTGTGCTTGATCCAATATCTTCTTCTGTTTTTCAAAAATATTAACAACCTGAGTAAAATTATTAAATTCCAGAGATTCTTTTAATTCCTCTTGACAAATGCTTCTAGCTTTTCGTAAAATGTCTCCATTTAATTTCGAATCAATATAATCAGCAAGGTGGACTATCATTGCTTCGATTGTCGTGGGACGGGTTGGACTTGGTTCACCATGGTGTGCTGCAACAGCATGAATAACCTTTAATGGAAAACCTTCCTGGAATAGTTTTAATACACTCAAAGTTAAATGATCAAGGTAATGTCCTAGAGAAGAATTTTTATCAGATTCCCCTAGATTATATGTTATTGGTTTCATAATGTCATGCAAAAGACTAGCTGAAATTACAGTATCAAAGTCAACATTATACCCATAAATTCTTTCTAATTGATGAGCAATAGATACCGCAATATTAGTAGTAGATAAGATATGATCAATTAAACCACCTAGATAAGAGTGATGAGCCTTCTTGGCACCAGGAGAAAAAACATATGGCGATTTGAATAAACATTTTTCAATCACACTTAATGTCTTTTCTTTAAGAAGAGGATCATTTATTTTTTCTATCAAAGCTCTTATTTCATTAATCTTATCTTCAATCTTTACTTCCATAATTACACCACATCCGGAGATTCGGGGTCAAAAGATAGGAAGTAAACCGTATTTAAATTGTTCCTTGTAAATAGTGTAATAGAAAACAACAAAAAAGATACTTTATATAAATGCCATTATAAACAAATTTAATTTTATAAAATTGCAATTTCCTACTATACAAGTGTGCGGGGGTTGCCAAGCCAGGTCAAAGGCGCAGGGCTCAGAACCCTGTCGCGTAGGCGTTCGTGGGTTCAAATCCCACCCCCCGCACTTAATACTACTTCCACTACTTTCTTTGAGCCTAGTCAACTTTTCCAATTCTAAGTTGATATAGCCAAAATACAGCAAGACATTAAGATCCACTTAGGAACTATTGCACGTTTCCCAATAACACTTTTGGCTATATCATGGATAAGTATACTAATAGGATTGTTACTTTTAAGTCTTCCATTAAATGAAATTGCGAAAAGAACCGGTATTAGTGTACTATCTCACTTGATAATTATATTAATCATCGGTTATCTTCTCACACCACTAATCATAGGCATTCCGATATTGTCGCGCGCTTTTATCATAATGGCTGTGAAAATTATTAAGATAGTATAGCAACAATTACATAATAAAAAGTAAGGAATTAAAATTTTAATTGATCATAGATTATGTAAACGTTTAAAAAGCATTTGATTTCCATTTTTTCCTACATATGCTAGGACTCCAATTTTCCTTAGCACATAAGTTATTTTTCGTGATTGATTAACCGATATTTTGAGGACTTTAGCGAGATTTCTGTTAGTGAAAGGATCAGAAAGATTTTCAGGCAAGACTTTTAAAAAATCTGACTTGTTTTCAAAAACTATTTTTTCAAAAATACGAACAAGCTTCCTGTCCTTTATACTTATACCTTTTCTTCTCCAGCTTCCTTTTCCATCATTACATCGAATTTCTTCCATCTCAACCATCAAAACTTCAATGCTAAGATTTTTATGCGATAATAGATTTAATATTTTAATTAATTCATTAAAAAGATCATATAAATTACCTTTTTTAGGAGACTTTCTTTTTCTATAAATTTTTCCCGAACACATTGACTTATAAACAATCCATTTTATTTTAGGTATGGGATACACCAAACGAACCTTATGACCATTTAGTAAATTTGAAAGTTTTGTTTTTATCATAGAGAAATTGCTTGTTTGTATTTCAATTAGGAGATCTCCTCTAACTATGTCGACTATAAAGCCGTCAACCCATTCCTCTAGTTTATCTCCTTCAATGGAGTAGCAGTTCTTTATAGCGAAATGAAGTGAACTTTCTCTTTTTGAACGGGAAATATTATTCATAAAAAATCAGACTAGAGCATTACTTACTAATGGCGCCTAATAAAATTGTTTCCAAACTCGAATAATTATAAGACATAATAGTTTTAATCCCATTTAAACATACTTTAGATGGTTTGTCTGTAGAGGAAATCGAAAAAATAGTATACGAGTTCACGAGAAAAGGTTTTCAGATAGAGCCTGATGCATTTAGAAAATTGATAGAAGTATTTACTGAATATCGTGAAATAAATAAAAATGAAATTATAAAGGAGATAATAAAAAGGAAGAGTAGTGAATTAACCCATTCGACTTTTGTTACAACTAAAGATATAGAAGAAATTCTTCCAAAAAAAGAAGAATTAGAAGGAAAAATAGAGTATGAGGATATTAAGGCAGATGTTGAAGTTATAAGAGATCCTGGGAATGAAGTTAAAATCCTTGAAGGAATAGAAGGTTTTAAAAATTATTTTTTGAACAGATACATGAAATTACTGAAAATTGTGAATTCAAGACCTTCACAAAAGAGTTTTACAAAAATAGACAAAATTTCAAATAATGGTAAAGATGTAAAAATAGCAGGATTAGTCAAAGAAAAAAAAGTAGTAAAAGATAAAGTAATTTTAGAAGTGGAAGATCCAACAGGTGTACTAAAAATCGTAAGCAAACAGGATAATCAAAACCGAACACCACTAGAAGTTTTACCAGATCAACTGGTAATAGTTGAAATTTCCTCAATAAAAGAGGGATTAGCTTATGCTTCTAGAATAGAATTTCCTGAAATACCCGATACTGGATTCCAAACAAAAGCACCAGAAGTTTATACACTTTTGCTTTCGGATTTGCATATTGGAAGTAAAAGTTTTCAAAAAGAAACTTTTGAACATTTATTGCATTGGTTGCAAGGATATCACGGAGATAAGGAAATTATAAGGAAATTAAAGTATATAATAATAGCAGGAGACCTTGTTGATGGTGTAGGCATTTATCCCAATCAGGAAAAAGAGTTGGAAGAAACCGATATAAGAAAACAATACATTTTAGTAGCGCAATATATTGAACAAATTCCTAAACATATTCAAGTAATTATTATTCCGGGAAATCATGATGCGACAAGACAAGCTTTACCTCAACCTTCTATACCGAAAAAATATTGTGAAGAGTTATATAGAATGGATAATGTAAAAATGTATGGAGATCCTCTTGAAATAAAATTGCATGGTATAAACTTTCTTGTTTATCATGGTCGAAGTCTTGATGATGTTTTTGCATATTCCCCTTCATCGGAAACAAGTAGACCAGAAAATGCTATGAGACTTTTGTTAAGAGCGAGACATTTAGCACCAGTCTTTGGAGCAAGAACGATTATAGCTCCAGCCGAAGAAGATTCGTTAGTGATAGATACACCACCAGACGTGTTTCACGCTGGCCACGTACATATTTTTGGTTATACTAAATATAGGAACACATTAATTATAAACTCGGGCACTTTTCAAAATCAAACAATGCATCAAAAGTCTATAGGAATAAATCCAACTCCAGGAATAGGTGCGATAGTTAACTTAAACACCTTAGAAGTTATTGAAAAAGATTTTAACAAAATAACTATTCAACATAATCTTCAACGTATTTAACTAAATCAAATAGAACCGGGTCATTAGAGAAAACGGCTTTTACAGTAGTTAAAGGAATAAGTAATTTAGGCCTTTTGCTTCGACCTTGCCTTCCTAAACTAACAGTTTCGGCAGAAACGATACCTAACATCGATAATTCATTTAACAAACCGCTTACTCTCCTTGTTGTTAACTCAGGAATACCTAGTTTTTTACATAATTGAGAATAATTATTATAAACAGCCCCAGTTGAAACATTATCTTTTAACCCGGCAACACTTAGAACAACCAATTTACTATGAAGCGGCAAGGACCTTAATGCATCTACTAATCGATCTTGATCAATTTTTAACAGGGCCTCACGAACTTGCTCTTCATCGACAAAAGCAAGATTTTTTCTTTCAGCTATTTCACCTGCGACGCGTACAAGGTCAACAGCCCTTCTTGCATCACCATGTTCTGCAGCAGCAAGTGCAGCGGCCAAATTAAGTGCTGCTTCCGTGAAAACATTAGGTTGGAAGCCTAGTCTTATTCTATCAGCTAAAATAACTTTTAATTCCTCTGCTGTGTATGGAGGAAAAACTAACTCTTCCTCACTTAAACTACTTAAGACTCTAGGATCCAAATATTCTTTAAAAGTTAGGTCGTTTGATATACCAACAAGTGAAATAAAAACTCCTGAAAGTCTTTCATTTGCTCTTGTAAGTTCGTATAAAAGATCATCACCATGACTTTTAACTAAAAAGTCGATTTCATCAAGAATTATAAGACCAGAAAAGCGGTCCCTAGAAAGATTCTTAAAAATTCTATCAAAAATTTCACTCAAAGCAAGACCAGTATGTGGTACAGGAATATTAAAATCACGCGCAATTTCATACAACACCCTATATTCGGTACCAGCCATACGCGTATTCACATATGCAAAACGTACACCTATAGATTTGGATAAAGCTATTTGACTTAGTTTAGAAAAAACATATTTAGCAACAGCCGTCTTTCCTGTACCGGTTTTACCATAAAGAAACATATTTGAGGGCCTTGCACCATGTAGAACAGGAGAAATAGTTTCAGCTACAATTCTAATTTGTTCATCCCTAAAATATAATTTATCAGGAATATAATCAGATCTTAAGACATTTCTATCTTTGAAAATGCTTGTTTTGTTCAAAGCTCGTTTAAAGATATCGTCGATAGAAAAGTTATCAGTGGCCATATACCAATATTTCCACTGAATAACTATATATTATTTTATGCAGACCCCAATTTTTCCAATGGAAAGAATGAAATATAAAAATTGTTTAATGTTAATATTTCAAGAAAGAATCCCGAATTAATTTTTCGGAATCAAATTATTATTAATAATATCAAAAAATTTATACTAATTGATCTTTTTTTATTTACATCATTATACGAAACTACAACTTACTTTTTCTAATGGAAAAATAGGGGTCTGTGCTTTTCCTGTTAATAATATTTTTGTTTTTTATAGGCGCACACCCCTTTATTTCCACTGGACATATTTTCTACTGTTTTATCTGTTAACAACCAAAAATTAGACCCCTTTATTTCCACTGGACATTGTTTAAGCATCTTTTTGATATGGTATTTTTCTATTGCATGTTAACAGCGTATTGTACTATAAAGAATAGTTAATTTTCTTTTACTAACTTGTTAACAAGTTAACAGTTTATCCATTTATCATTTTATCCATTTATCAGGTTATCAGATGTCCTCCGGAGGTAAAAGAAAGATAAAAATAGAGTTTGAAGATTTTAATGGTAGAAAAATCAAAATCGAAGTAAGCGGGCCTTCCACAGGAGAAGAAATTAAAAGAATATACGAATTCTTATCCAATAATGTAAACAACGATGTTTCAAACTACGATGTTGAAAGAAAAGATACGAAATTTCAAAAATTTTATGAAATTTTACTTAAACACTTTCCTGTAGGTGTTTTTACCTCAACTGACGCCCTTTTAGTAGCACAAGAAGAATTTGGAACAAGTTTAAGTCAGGCCCTCGTCTCAACCTATCTTATGAGATTAGTTGATAGGGGTTTACTTTCTAGAAAATGGAGTTCTTCAGGTTGGATATACTCTATTGCAAAATCACCTATGATCCAGCAATAACCTTCCTACCCTGCTCACTCAATGAATAAACAAAGAACTTTCCTTGGCTTTCTCTATTTAGTAAATTTTTAGAATATAAATTCTTAAGTAATCTTGCAGTGTGTTCCCTTGATTTTTTTATTGCATTTTGAACGTCTTTTGAACTTTTTGGTCCAGTGGAAATAAACCTAAGAATACCTATTTCTATATCGCTTAAACCTAAGTTTTCTTCTATCTCATTCCCTTTTTGGGTGGTTTCTGGTATCTCTTTCTCAACTAGATTCCGTTTTACAGGATATTTTCCTACTTTATTTTCTAGTAAATCTACTTTCACTATTAATTCAGATATTTTTTTATTTTGTTCATCTATCCTGTGTTTGAATTCTGTTAATATTGCTTTCAGAAGAGAATATTCATCTTTTGATATAGTTGTTTCCTTTTTCTTAAATTTTAATTCAATTATTATATGATAACATGTTAAAGTTGCAAGCATAAGTGATGCAACAATCACAAAATCAATGATATCCATCATGCAACATTAATATCACATCATATTCCTTATATACTTTTATGCGTTTATTAATTGTTCAAACAAATTTTCTAATGTTATTATGATATTGTCAATTTGTTCTTTGGTTAAGATTCTTCCTTTAACATTATCCATTAATGTTGTTATTTTTTCTAGTGCAACAAAACTTTCCTTTGGAATTATCCCTAAATAGTACGCTAATATTAGAGTATAGAATGCTTTTTTTATATTGGTAATACCTCTATTTTTAGTGATAAGGTATGCTGCTTTTGAAACTTTTCCCCCATCTGTCTTTGTTACAATTTCATTAATTTTTCCTTCTAATTCTTTTCTTACAATTATGTAATCTAATTGTTTTCTTGAAAAGCCAGATTTGGTGATTAATTTCTCTAATAGCTTGTCCTCTTTTAACAATTCTTTTAACATCCATTTTACGTTAATGTAAAACAATTTAAGACTTTCGCTGCTTTCTTTTCCAATAAATGATATTTTAAATTTACTACATTCACTTATTCTTTTTTTATTTTTTTATAAATAAATATAAATTAATATATATTAAATAACATTTTTTAGTAGGTTTATAAAAATATTTATTTTGTTTTCATGTTTTTGAATAACTATATAAATACGAGTATAATTAAGCTTGTTGATGCTGAATGGGTAGAAGAAAAAGAAAAGTAATTAAAGTTTTCAAAAGAAAATTACCAAAAATATTAGCCTGCCCAAAATGTGGTAATATTTCACTTATAGTTGATAGAGTTTCAGATGATGTAGTAAACATAAAATGTGGAACCTGTCACCTTTTCTACCCTTACTCTGCACCTAAAGAAAAAGAATACATAGACACTTATAATGAATTTGTAGATAAAATTAATCGTGGTGAAATCCAAATCTAATTAAATAATGGTGTGCTATTGTTGCAAGAAAATGTTGTATCACAAATGCAACAATGCTTTTCCTTGCTTAAGGAACGTGTATCGCTGAATTCAAAATATGAAAAATATTATTCTTATATTACTGACTACTTAAGTAAAGCAATAGAAATTGCAAATATTGCAAGGGGTAAGGGCCTAGATCCTGCTCCAAATATAGAGACAAAAATTGTCTTTGATTTAGCTTCAAGAGTTGAAGAATTAATCGGACTTAAAGGTATATCAAAAAGGTTAAGAACATTATTAGTGCAAAACAAAAAAGAGGCCGCGGCTCTAATTTTAGCTATAGATGTGGCATCTGGTTTATTTGGTTCTCTATCCCGTGAAGAAGCATTGGATAAGGGTGTCAGGGCCGGATTAGCTGTTGTGACAGATGGTGTCACTGTTGCACCGTTGCAAGGAATATCAAAAGTTGCAATTAAAAAAAATAAAGACGGGTCGCAGTACGCAAGTATTTACTTTGCGGGGCCAATAAGATCTGCTGGTGGTACAGATGCTGCCTTTACTCTAGTTATAGCTAATGAAGTTAGGAAAGTTTTAGGTCTCGAACGTTATCATGTAAATGATTTTGATGATGAAATAGGACGGTTTATTGAAGAATTAAGGATATATGAAAGAGAAGTTGGTAATTTTCAGTTCAAGGTAACAGATGAAGATATAAAAACAGCACTAATGTATGTGCCAGTTGAAATTAATGGTGTTGAAACAAATCCGGTAGAGGTTATTATTCATAGGAATATGAAACGAATTGAAACAAATAGGGTTAGAGGTGGTGCCCTTAGAGTTCTGAATGATGGTCTGATTGGTCGTGCTAGAAAATTAGAAAAGTTAGTTAAGGAACTTTCTATAACTGATTGGAATTGGCTTGTGCACTTAAAAGGTGGTTTACAGGAAGCTGCTACTTTATCTCATTTTGGTGATGTTATTGCTGGCCGCCCGATACTTTCTTATCCTGGTGCAAAAGGTGGCTTTAGATTAAGATATGGTCGTTGCTTCAATACAGGTTTAGCGACTGTAGGTATTAATCCTCTTACCTCAGTTATTTTAGATTATGCTCTTGTCGTAGGAACGCAAATAAAAATAGATAAACCAGGTAAAAGTGCAACTGTTGCCTTTGTTGATTCGATTGAAGGCCCCGTTGTTAAATTGAATGATGGGTCTGTAATAAAAGTTGAAGATTTCCAGACAGCTGAAAAGGTTAAACATGATATAGATAAAATCCTATTTCTAGGAGATATACTAATATCATTCGGTGACTTTATAGAAAATAACGCTATACTTGATAAAACAGCATATGTAGAAGAACTTTGGTTGCATGACTTTATTGATGCATGCAATGCAACTTATGGGAATATCACTGTTGCATCACAATCCTTAGATGTTCCCTTAGAAAATATTCTTAACTGGATAAACAATCCAAATAGATTTTATCCAAATTTTGATTTGGCTTATAAAATTTCTAAAACGTTGAATATTCCTCTGCATCCGCGCTATCTCTTTTTTTGGGACTTATTAAAAATTAATGAAGTTATTATTCTAAGAAATGCTTTAAGAAATGGTTCAAAAAAGGATGATTATCTCATTATATCTTATGATGAAAATGTTAAAAAGATTTTAGAAAAACTATGTGTCCCTCATAAAGTTGAAAATGCTCTAATAGTTTTTGAACGAGGTATCGCAAAAATATTAGATAACTGTCTAGGACTTAATAGAGAAGCGGTTTTTCTTTCAAAATATGACAGTGTACTTGATCTTATATCTTTTTTAAGTGGCGTGCCTATTAAAAATAAGGTCTCTACTTTTATAGGTGTCAGAGTTGGAAGGCCAGAAAAGGCAGAAGAAAGAAGAATGAAGCCGCCGGTTCACCTTCTTTTTCCGGTAGGCTCATTTGGTGGGTCTTCACGTGATCTCGTAAAGGCATCAGAGAAAACGGTATGCGTTCCTATTATTAATAGACTTTGTCCAAAATGTTCTAGTTCACAATTTTCTTCAATATGTAAAATTTGTAAAAGTCCTACTATAATTGTCTACACTTGTCCTTCCTGTGGTAATACTTCTGATAAAAATGAAATCTGTCCAAAATGTAAAATATATATGTCGCCTTATTCACAAAAAGTCCTTGATTTAAAAAAGGAACTGTCATCCGCCTCTGAAAAAGTAGATTACAAACCTGTATCGCCTCTGAAAGGTGTTAAGGGTTTAATGAATGATTTAAAGCAGCCCGAACCTATTGAAAAAGGTCTTTTAAGGCAAAAATATAATCTGCAAATTTATCGTGATGGCACTATAAGATTCGACGCCACAAATATGCCTCTTACATCTTTTTTACCTAATACAATTATTACTGATTATAAGGAACTAGTTAATTTAGGCTATGATTTAAATGAACTATCGTCAGGAAGGCCCGTGCCTATATATGTGCAGGATGTCATTTTACCTAAAAATGCTGCCAAACATTTGATAAATGTAGCTAAATTTATTGATGAATTGTTAGAGAAATTTTATAACGTACCCTCATTTTATAAGGTTAAAGAAGAAAATGATTTAATAGGCCACTTGATTGTGGGTATTGCTCCACATACTTCTGTAGCGATTGTAGGAAGAATCATTGGTTTTTCAAACTCCCAGGTTTGCTTAGCCCATCCTTTTTGGCACTCCGCAAAAAGAAGAGATTGTGACGGTGATGCAGACTCTATAACATTACTACTTGATGTATTATTGAACTTTTCACTTTATTATGTTCCCTCCCAGATTGGCGGCTTAATGGACACCCCCCTTCTCTTGCAACCTTATATTATACCTTCTGAAGTTGAAGATCAATCTCTTTCTATTGATTCATCTGAAAGGTATCCAAGAGATTTTTATGAAAAATCCTATAAATCCGCATCAGCTAGAGAAGTAGCCTCAATACCACTTATAAAGAACCTTCTTGCAAAGAAGGAAGAATATCTAGATTTAAAATATAATTATGATACTAAGTCATTATTCTTAAGCAAAGAAAGGAATTCTCTTGCGACTGCGCCTTCCTTCATAGAAAAAATAGAAAAACAATTTCATTATGAAATGATGATAAAGGCTGTTAGTTTTAACGAAGCAATAGTTGCAATTTTGACGACACACCTCTTACCTGATATTCTCGGAAATCTAAAAGCATTTGGTTCCCAGAAGGTAAGATGCAAAAAATGTGGCGAAAAGTATCGACGTATTCCACTAAAGGGTATCTGCATAAAATGCGGAGGTGAACTCCAACTTTCTGTAACTAAAAAGAGTGTTGGAAAATTTTTAGAATTAGCTGAAAGGCTTGCCTCAAATAATGGAGTTCCTTCCTATGTTAAGATGAGAGTTGAATTGGCGAAAGAAGATTTTGAAAGTCTTTTTGGTAAAGAGCAAAAGCAAGCTACTTTGACCGATTTTATCTAATTTTTATGTATTCATGTGCGCCTCTGGTTGGTTCAAAGCAAAAGTGAACCTTTTGAAATTCTTTTCTAAATTCAATAACCTTCTTTTTAACTTCTTCGATATCTTTATCTTTAACTATGATATCTGAGATAAAACCAGCGATCTCTTCCATTTCACCTTCTTTCATACCTAATCTCGTTACTTCTGATACACCAAATCTTAATCCACCTGGATTAGCGAAATGTCTCCCTTCCTTAATATCCCAAGGCAACAAATTTCTATTACATATTATATTCGCTTTTTCTAATTTTCTTTCTAAATCTCCACCTAAGCCAAACTTTGTTACATCTACTAAAACAACGTGCGACTTTGTAAATCCATTCTTTTCACCTAATACTTTTAAACCGTTCTTTGCTAAAGCTTCTGCAAAAGCTTTTGAATTTTTAACAATTTGTGCTGCATACTCTTCACCAAATTCTAACATTTCAGTTAAAGCAATCGCCTTTCCGGCTACAGAGTGCAGATGATGGTTACTAACATTTCCTGGAAACACTGCCCTTTTAATTTTTTCAGCAAACTTTTCATAGGATAAGATCATTCCACCTTGTGGCCCAAATAATGTTTTATGTGTACTACACGTTACAGCATCCGCTCCTTCTCTAAGTGGGTCTTGAAATTGCTTGCCTGCAATAAGTCCTATTACATGGGCTGCATCATAGCATACAAACACCTCTTTTTCTTTTAAAAAAGAAGCTAATTCTTTAAGTGGGTGAGGGAATAAAAGTACGGATCCTCCAAACATTGCTAATTTTATTTTGATTCCATTTTTCTCTAATTCCTCTATTTTCTTTTTTGTCAAATCCACGTCTATATTCATTTCATCATAATTAAATGGAAAATATTCTACCTTTAGTCCATGAACTGCTCCCGCTGTTCCTCCTAATTCCATTTTTCCAGTACTTATATGTCCTCCACAAGGAATTGAAAGGCATATCATGTAATCTCCTGGTAAAGTAAATGCTGTATAAATTGCTAAATTTGCACAAACTCCTGAAATTGGTCTTACATCAACAAATTCGCAGTTAAACAGCCTCTTTGCAACATCTATAGCCAAAAGTTCAATTTGATCAATATAGGTGCATCCTGCATACACTCTTTCTCCAGGCCATCCTTCTGCATATCTATTTCCTAAGTCACTTGCTAAAGCTTCTCTTACACTAGGGCTTGGAACGTTTTCACTAGCTATTAAAGGTAAGCTTTCTGAAAACCATTTATGATGCTCATAAAGTAATCTAAATATTTCATCATAAAGTTTTTTGTTTATGCTCATACCACTCTACAAGAGGAGAGGTGATAATTAAAATTTTTAGTTTTGATAAAAAATTTTTAAAGACGTAAAACCAACTCCCCTATGTATGAGTTCCAAGAAAAAGAAATCATCTGCTCCTATGCCTGCCTCAAGTGCAGGGTTACTTAGATTCTTTGAAGATGAGACACATGGTATAAAAATTAAACCTGCTTTTGTTCTAGCCTTAGCTTTATCTCTTGTTGTTTTTTCAATAATGCTTTTAATACTTGTTCCCCCTTAGTATCTCAATTTAATTTTGGTGCATTAAATGGCTGATGACGCTACTACACAAATTGCAAATCATTACAAAAAACTCTTCAGTTTTCCTTCATTAAAAACAGGATTGTTGTTATTGATCATTTCGTGTATATTTTTATCTTTACCGTTCTATCATTATGCTGATTTAAATCTGTTGCCTTTCGTTTTTCTAAGCTTTTTAACTGTAATTTTGATCATTTCGTATGTTGATGTATTTTTAACATCCTTTTCTCCTATTTCTTCATTAAGACGTATATTCTTCGCAATTCTCTTTCAACTGTCTCCTTTACTACTATTTTCATTTTTATCATTTGTTATTAACCTTTTTACTTTATTCGATTTTGACACTTTTTTAAAAATGTTTATTTTTTGGGCATTTTTTACATTTAACTTACGTTACTTTATATTATACGCTGTATTTTATCAAAAATATTTAAGTTCCTTTATTCATGCATTGCTTTTACCATTCTTCCTTATTGTACTCTTAGAATTATATTTTAAAAATACATTAAATCTACCTATTGTAATAATTGCTCTCATAATAAATTTAATTTTCTCTGTATTTATTTCAATTTATATCAAATTTATTAATAATGTGGGCTTATCGTTGCTTAATGTTAGTTCATTTAAAATATTATCTTCATACTTGTATGCATGGGTTTGTTCTGATCCTACTCCACTAGAAAATTTATTGGAAAAAAATAGTGTTGAATCAAAAATTGAAACATATAAAATTGATTTAGTAAATTGTAACAAAAACGTATCTTTAGTTATACCTGGCATACATCCAGGTCCATTTTCTCCAATTGGCAGTTATAACTTGCCTTACGAAATAATAAATTTTTACAATTCACAAAACGTTAACTCAATGGTATTTCATAGTCCATCCTCACATGAAGTTAATTTACCTTCAAAATATCAAACAGAACATTATCTTAATTCATTAAATAATCTTTACCTTATTTCACAAGGGTCGTTTTGCAGTAAACCAATTAAGATAAACAAGAATAAAGTTACTGTAAATGGCTTAAAATTTTCTGATATAATATTGGCTTTTATAACTTTTGCACCTTATGGTGTTGAAGATCTTCCAACAGAAATTTATGAATACGTTAAAGGGTTAGAAAGTAATGGAATAAAGAAGGTTATATTAGTTGATGCACATAATGCGTTAGGGCCTATTCCAACTAAGGAAGATATAGAAGATTTGAAATCTTGCTTAACTGAACTTATTGAAAGGTTAACAAAATCGCCATCATATCCTTTTAGATATAATTTTGCTCAGGAACGCTCACTCGTATTTAAGGAGATTGGTCCAGGTGGAATCTCATGTCTCGCTCTTCTAATAGATAATTATCATTACATAATTTACTCAATAGACTCTAATAATTCAGTGCCAAATTTGAGGCCTGTTCTAGAAAAAGAATTACAGAAAAAAGGGTTATCCTTAATTGAAGTATGCACAACAGATACACATTTTTCCTCAGGTAAAATATTATCAGAAAAGGGTTACTACGCGTTGGGTGAATTATCTAATCTTAACCATATTGTATCAATGCTTGTAAATATGGCAAGTGAACTAATAGATGATTTTCGGGCGGGTGCTTTTAAAACTTATTATTGTCTATCTAATCTGAAAATTTTAGGTCGAAATCAAATTAATACTTACTCAATTTTCTTAAATACTGTTCTTTCTAAGGTGAAAAAGGGTGCAATTATACTTCTTATGCTTATATTATTGCTTTTTTCATTTTTTGCTGTACTTATTTGCTGAAATATTCTTACCCAAATTCAAATATATACCCACTTATCTTAGATTATGTGTTAAAACTGATGCGTGACCTAAATAGTATAATAGAAGAAATATTAAAGAAGGTCTCGGGTCTAACTAGAGAAGATATTATCTCTTTAATCCAGGAAAAGAAGAAAAAAATTGGAAGTGGCTATCTAACCGATACAGGTGCTGCTTATTTAGTAGCCGCTGACTTAGGTGTAAATTTAGAATTCAATCTTCCTTCTACAGTTGAAATTAAAGATCTTTATATAGGTGCAAATTCTGTAAACATTAATTGTAGAGTTTGTTCTGTTTCTAAATTAAGAAAGTATATGAAAAAAGATTTGACAGAAGGTTCTTTACTTCTTTTTACAGTTTTTGATAAGACTGGGTTAGTAAAATGTTGTGCTTGGGATTCCAAGGCAGAAGAAATCATGGCCATGAATTTAAAACCTAATGAAGCAATTCAAATCAAAAAGGCATATGTAAAGTTAGATTTTGATAACACACCTTCGTTACATATTGGCCAGAAAGGTTCAGTAGAAAAGATAAAGGTTCCTGAATCCACAGCAACCTTACCAACATTAGAAGATATCTCGATCCCTCTAGATAATTTTGAACCTAAAACCACCTTATTCTGCTTAAAGGGTGTTGTACATACCCCTCCCTCTATCTCTAATTATACAAGGAAAGATGGATCAAATGTTATAATATGTTCGTTTTTACTGCGTGGGCTAAAATCATTTGCCCAAAAGAATAGAGTTGTTTTATGGTTAACTGAAGATATAACAGATCGTTTTCCACCGGTCGGTTCAGCGGTGATAATTGGGCCTTTGAAATTCAAATCATTAGCAACAGGCGAAATTGAGTTTCATGGTGATGAAAAAACAATCATACTCCCACTACAGCAAAAACCATTATCTATGGTGTCCGTATCCTCCCTCCGTATGAATGTTACTGTTCTTTCGATAGGCCCCTTAAAGAAAACAAAAAATGGTACCCCATTAGTAAACGCTCTTGTATGCACGAATGACAGTAAATACTATACGTTGATTGGTTTAGAAGATGTAACTTCATTTCTGCTATCAATAAAACCAGGAGAGACTGTGGAAGGTGTATTCAAAGTTATAGAGGGTGACAAGCTAGTCTGCGCCAAAGCATCTGATATAGGTAAAAAATTTGGTGCTCCTGTATTGGATATGTCGTCTTTTTACGAAAAAATTTCAAGTATAAAAGCAAGTGTCAATGAAAATAAAATTTATTTTCTAAAGGCTGTGGCTATCTCGCAAGCTACATCAAAAGAAATTCAATTAAAAAATGGTGAAAAGATAAGTTTTTCGGAAATATTGATAGGGGATGAAACAGATGAAATAAGCTTAGTCGCATGGAGAGATTATACGCAGCTAATTGAAAATGTTTTCCCTGGTGAAAGATTAGTTATAAATGGTGTTAAGCTTAAAACAAAACCTTCCCTTTGTTTAGAAGTAAAGCCATATACTTCTATTTACAAGGTTCAAGGATAAATTTTAATCCCAGAAAGGCCTAGTTCTAATAAAGTTTTTTTCAGCTCTATAAATCTCATTTAATAATTCTCCCATATCTGCTTTTTTATCCAATATTCTACTAGCATTTTGGGGCCCAATGCCATAACCAGAAAGTACAAAAATCGCCTTTTTTCCAAAATTTTGGATCAAAGAAGATACGCACCAAAGTTTCTTGTATTCATTTTCCTCCTCTTTTGAAAGTTTTTTTCCTCTTATTCTCTTCGCAATTATCTCCTTTGCATTTTTATTCCAGATAGATGTAATTGTAACTAGTCGAGATTTGCATATATTGCAGTATATGGGGTCATTTACATCTTTAGTTTGTATAATTTTTTCTAATTTACCACATGTTAGGCATAATAATAGATGCTTTTTATTTTCTAATCTTTCTTTAACAGTATTTAACATTGTTTCATCCATATCGTATATGTTTGCAACATTTTTTATAGCATACTTAAAACCTAACCTTGCTAATGGAGAAAAGTTTTCTACTTCCTTATAAAAAACGTGCAATTTTTTTTCACGTATATTCTTTAATATTTCACTAGTTCTCTCCAAATCAAACTTGTCTATAAAAATTTCGTTTAATGTCTCGTTATAAAAAGCTGTGCCATAATATCTTCTTAACAAAAATGAACTGAGTTTACTATCGTAAGAAATATGACGGGAAATGATCCCAAATCTTTTTGCGACATTCCAACCACGTGTACGTATTAGATTAGTGTCTTTTAATGCAACTTCTAATACTTCTTTTAAATTGATTTCTTTGGATAAAACCTCTCTAATACTATCAAAAGTAAGAAGATATCCACCGTTAAGAATTAACCTATAGGGGTCAAAGTTATATTCAATATTATATCCCAATTTTGAAGATAGTAATG